>JAEYZH010000033.1 GCA_023430685.1 Pseudomonadota bacterium
ATCGATCGCGCGCGCGCGCCAGGTGCCGAACCCTCGATCGAGCCCGGCAGCGTCAGCGACGCGATCGCGATGGCGGAATGGTCCGCCGAACGCGGCGACGCATCGGCCGCGCAGGCCTGGTTCACGCACGCGGCCGCGAGCGCCGAACGCCGCGGCGTGCCGTCGGACATCGTCGAGGTCGCGCAGGCCTGGGCGCCACGGCTGCTGGCCGACGGCGAAACCGAGCCGGTCGTCGCGATGGTCGGCCGCGTCGCGAGCTGGGCCAGCCACGACTTCGATGCGGCGTTGCTGCAGCTGCGGCTTTATCACGCGCTCGGCCGGCGCGAGGCCTGGAGGGCTGCGCTGCAACAGGCGCGCGCGCTCGCGGGCGAGCGCGAGATTCCGCCCGCGCTCGCGACGGCGCCGGAGCCTGCGGCGTCCCCGCTGCAGTAGCGGCGCCTGAGACCCGGCTCCGCTGCGTCCGGGCATTCGGGCGCGTGTGATCGTCGCCCTCCACCGCCGCGCATCCGCGCGAGAGCTGCTGCAGCATCGATTTGGAATGCGCTTGGAGCGACACTGGACTCCGCGTGGTCCAGCTTCGGCCCTCCAGATGCCGCGCGGCGAAAGCGCGGCGCCCTGCGTCCGATCCGAGGAGCGACTCGACCATGCTGCATGCCATGCCTTCCCGCCCAGACTGCCATCCGCGCCGCGTGGGACCACGCGTGCGGCGGCTGCTCCCCGCGCTGCTTGCACACGCCGTGATCGCGACGGCCGCCGCGGGTGACCCGCAGCAAGGCGGCGCAGAGGCGTGGTCGGCCATGCCGTGGCAGGCGCCCGCGGGCGTCGCCGCGCCCGCGTTCACGCCGGTCGCGATGCACGCACCCGCGTGCTGCTTCGCGACCACGCTCGCAAGCGCGGACCTCGACGGCGATGGCGACGCCGACCTCGTCGTCGGCAACGGCATGTCCTACGACGTGTCGGTGCTGCTGGCCGAGGGCGTCGGCCGCTACGCGCCCGCGCTGAACCTGCCGCTGTGGGCGATGGAACTCGGCCACGTCGCGGTCGCGATCGGCGACCTCGACGCCGATGGGCATCCGGACATCGCCGCGGCCGGCGTCGATGCGAGCCACATCCAGTTGTTCATCGGTGACGGCAGCGGGGGCTTCACGGCTGGCGCGCTGCTCGACATCGGCGCGAGCGGCGCCTGGCCGCGGGCACTCGCGATCGCCGACGTCGATGGCGATGGCGACGCCGACCTCGTCGGCGTGAACAACGACAGCGCGTCGATCTCGGTGATCCTCGCCGACGGCGCGGGCGGCTTCGCGACCGCGCAGGGCTTCGCGACCGGCGCATTTCCGGTCGCGCTCGCGCTCGGCGACGTCGATGGCGATGGCGACCTCGATGTCGCGACCGCGAATGCCGGCGGCCGCGACGCGAGCCTGCTGCTCGGCAACGGCAGCGGCGGGTTCGCCGCGCCGGTCGCGATCGCGCTCGGCTCCGACGCCGAGCCGAACGACATTGCGCTCGCCGATGCCGATGGCGACGGCGACCTCGACATCCTCACCGCGAACACCGGCAGCGACGGCTCGCCGTTCCCGCCGCCGGAACTGCCGGGCTCGATCTCGCTGCTGGCCGGCGACGGCAGCGGCGCGTTCGCCGCGGGCACGACGCTCGCGCTCGGCGGCGGCGAAGGCCGCGCGGATGGCATCGGCATCGGCGACGTCACGGGCGATGGTTTTCCCGACATCGTCGCGAGTCGACCGAATGCGAATGCGGTCAGCGTGATAGCGGGCACTGCCGGCGGCGGCTTCGGCGCCGCGTTCCTGCGTCCGGTCGGCGTCGGCCCGAATCCGCTCGTGCTCGCCGACGTCAGCGCCGACGGCATCGCCGACATCGTCGTCGCGAATGCGGTGGGGCCGAACGTGTCGATGCTGCCCGGCGCTGGCGTCGGTGGTGTCGGCTTTGCGGGCCGCCATCTCGCCGGGCGTTTTCCGCACGGCGTCACCGCGGCGGATTTCGACGGCGACGGCCATGTCGACGTCGCGACCGCGAATGCGTTCGGCGACGATGTCTCGGTGCTGCGCAACGACGGCACCGGCGGCTTCCTCGCGGCGCAGCCGCATGCAGTCGGCGTGTCGCCGACCCACCTCGTCGCGGGCGACGTGAACGGCGACGGCGCGATCGACCTCCTCAGCGCGAACCTCGGCGGCGGCGACGTGTCGGTGCTGCTCGGGGATGGCGCGGGCGGCTTCGGCGTCGCGCAGTCGTTCCCGGTCAGCACCGGTTTCGAGAGTCCGTATGCGCTCGCGCTCGGCGACGCGAACGGCGACGGTCGCCTCGACGTCGCGACCGCGAACACCAACATCTCCAACGACAGCCTCTCGCTGCTGCTCGGCGACGGCAGCGGTGGGTTCGCCGCCGCGATCGAGCTGCCGCTCGGCGCTCCGGGCTACTACAGCCCGCAGGGCATCGTGTTCGCGGACGTCACCGGCGACGGCCACGACGACATCGTCAGCGCGAATTCCGGCGCGAACAACCTGTCGCTGCTCGCGGGCGATGGCAGCGGCGGCTTCGCCGCGCCGCTCCATCTCGCAGTCGATGGCGGCCCCGTGATCGTGCACGCGGCCGACCTCGATGGCGACGGACACCTCGACCTCGTGACCGCGAACCAGTGGGGGCAGAGCGCGGCGGTGCTGCTGTCGGACGGCGCCGGCGGCTTCGCACCCGCGGTCGCGCACGCGATCTACCCGCCGCAATCTGTACAGGAATTCGACGCGTGGCCGTGGGGACTCGCGCTCGGCGACGTCACCGGCGACGGCTTGCCCGACATCGTGACCGCGAATACGCAGAACGACACCATCTCGGTGCTGCCGAACGACGGCAACGGCGGCTTTCCGGTCTTCGCGTGGTTCGCGACGGGCGCGCAGCCGGGTTCGGTCACGATCGCGGACCTGGATGGCGACGGTCGCAACGACATCGTCAGCGCGAACCGCGCCAACGACGACATCGCGGTGCTGCGCAACGCGAGTGCGGGCGATGCGATCTTCGCCGATGGTTTCGACGGCGGCTGATCGCGAAGATCCATGCATGCGTAGGGTGGGTCGCAGCCGCGCAGCGGCGAGCCCCACCACCGTGGTCCGCGACGTGCCGCGCGCAGTGGGCGGAGTGATGCGGTGATCCCCGGCCGGCCGCGCGCGCCGGGTGGAGTTGCGCGATGGTGGGTCTCGCGCCTTTGGCGCTGCGACCCACCCTACGCCTCATCCGCGTGACGAGGCGCGTTACGTGCCTGCTCAGTAGAGATCCACCGGATCCACGTCGATCGACCAGCGCAGCTTGCGCGCGAGCGGCATCGCGCGCAGTGCGTCGAGCCAGCCTGGAAGGAACGCCTGCAGCGCCGCGCGCTCGGGCGATTCCAGCAGGACCTGGCCGCGGAACGCGCCGGCGCGGCGCGGCATCGGCGCGTCCATCGGACCGTGCGCGACCACCGCAGCGTCCGACGTCGCCTGCGCCGCCGCAGCGAGGAACTCGTCGAGCAAGGGCTTGTGCGGCGTCTCCGCGCGCAGCAGCGCGAACTGCGCGAATGGAGGCAGTCCGGCTTCGCGGCGTTCCTCGATCAGGTGTCGTGAAAACGCGCGATAGCCGCGCTCGAGCAGCAGCGCGAGCAGCGGATGCCCGGGGTTGTGCGTCTGCAGGATCACCGTGCCAGGCCGCTCGGCGCGCCCCGCGCGTCCCGCCACCTGCACGATCAATTGCCCCAGGCGCTCGGCCGCGCGGAAGTCGACGCTGTGCAGTCCCTCGTCGACGCCGACGACGACCACCAGCGTCAGGTGCGGCAGGTCGTGGCCCTTGGCCAGCATCTGCGTGCCGACCAGGATGCGCGCGCCGGAATCGGGCAACGCCTCGAACAGCGCGTCGCGCGCGTGACGCCCGCGGGTCGAATCGCGGTCGACGCGCAGCACCGGCACGCCAGGGAAGCGCTCGACCAGCGCATCCTCGAGGCGCTCGGTGCCCTCGCCGAGCGGATTGAGCGCGAGGCCACCGCAGTCGGGACACGCGCGCGGCACCGGCTGCTCGCGGCCGCAGTGATGGCAACGCAGGCGCCCGAGGCGACGATGCAGCGTCAGCGCGCGCTCGCAGTCGGGACAGTGGGCGCTCCAGCCGCAGTCATGGCAGATCAGGACCGGCGAGTAGCCGCGCCGGTTCTTGAACACGAGCGCCTGTTCGCCACGCGCGACGCAGGCGCCGATCGCGTCGAGTACCGGCGCCGCGAGTCCGTGCCGCAGGCGCTGCCGGCGCAGGTCGACCACGCGCAGCGCGGGTGGCTGCGCCGCACCCGCGCGGCGGTCGAGCCGCAGCCCGTGGTAGCGGCCCGCGACGACATTGGCGAGGCTTTCGAGCGAGGGCGTCGCCGAGCCGAGCATGACCGGCACGCCGAGCGCCTTCGCGCGCACCACGGCGAGATCGCGCGCGTGGTAGCGGAATCCGTCCTGCTGCTTGTACGAGGCGTCGTGTTCCTCGTCGACGACGATCACCCCTGCGCGCGGCAGCGGCACGAACACCGCCGAGCGCGTGCCGAGCACGACCCCGGCTTCGCCGCGCGCGGCGGCGAGCCACGCGCGCGCGCGTTCGAGCTCGCCAAGCCCCGAATGCAGCGCGGCGACGTCGACGCCGAGGCCTTCGCGGAATCGCCGCAGCGCCTGCGGCGTCAGTGCGATCTCCGGGACCAGCACGAGTGCCTGGCGCCCGCGCGCGAGGCTCGCGCGGATCACCTCGAGATAGACCTCGGTCTTGCCGCTGCCGGTCACGCCCTCGAGCAGGAACGCGTTGAACCCGTCGGCGGCGATCACCGCATCGGCCGCCTCGCGTTGCGCCGCATTGAGGACGATGCCGTCGGTCACCGCCTGCTGCTGCGGCGCGTGCTCGATGCGCCGGGCCCAGCCGCGCGCAAGCAGCGTGCGCACCCCCGCCGCGCCCGCGAGTTCGCGTGCCTGCGACAGCGCGACTGGACCGCGCGCGAGGGCCTCGAGCAGGGCGTCGATGCGCGTGCCGCGGCGACGCCGCGGATCGATCGCGGCGGCGGTTCCGGCCTCGGTGAGGCCGAGCACTTCGATGCCGGTGGCCGGCAGCGGACGCGCCGAGCGCAGCGCGACCGGCAGCGCGGCCTGCAGTACCTCGCCGAGCGGATGCTGGTAGTAGCGCGCGGCCCATTGCAGCGTGGCCAGCAGTTCGGCGGTCGGCAGCGGCGCTTCGTCGAGCACGCGCACGACCGACTTGAGCCGCGCAGGGTCGAGCTCGCTGTCGGCACTCGCGCCGACCACCACGCCGACGACGTCGCGCCGCCCGAACGGCACCAGCACGCGGCAACCGGGCTCGATCGCCACCGGATGACGGTAGTCGAACACCGCATGCAAGGGCACCGGAAGCGCGACGCGCAGGACGGGATTCATGGGCATGCGACGCGGCATTTCGACATCGCCGCGAGTGTAGCGGTCGCATCGGCCACGGGTGTGGCCTGTTGCGACCTGTTTCTCACGTAACCATCAGGTGTCGGCGGTAAACCATTCAAGATCGTCGGAAATTCGGCTTATCCACAACATCTGTGGATAACTCTGTGGATGGGGCGCCCGCGGCGGCCACGCGAGCGCGCACAGGGCGCTTCTCGCTCGCGTTGGCGAATGTTTAATCAATCTGTAATACATCAGCACGATCAACGACTTGCGATGCACGTCCGAGGCCATCGACGGCGTCTTCCCCGCTCTCGGGGCGACCTGTGCAGCGCAGCGAAGGTCTGTGCACAACCGCTTGACAGGCGGCGCGGTTTGGCCTTGCCTCGGAGGCCTGAGCAGCCGCCGCGCGGGCGGCCAGGTTCAGTCCAGCGTCAGGCTCGCGAGCAGGGCGCCGACCAGCCCGAAACTCAGGATCACGAGGTAGCAGGTGCCGACCACGCTCCAGGCGAGCAGGGCCATCGGCCAGCCGTGGCGGTAGACGCGCTTCTGCATGAGGAACAGGTAGACCGGCAGCCAGGTCCAGGCCGCCCCGCGCAGCACGCGCAACAGCGGATCGGCCCACGCCGCCTGCGCCCCGGTCACGCTGAGCAGCAGCGTGAGCAGCGCGACGACCAGCAGCGACAGGAAGATGAACGCGTGGCTGTGCAGCGCGACGATCAGGTGTTCCATGTAGAGGCGTCGATAGAACACGTAGACGATCTTCAGCAGCACCGCGAACAGCGGCATCAGCACGAACAGCGTCTGCGGCAGCACCGAGAACAGGCTGCGGATCAGGTGGCGCGGGTCCTTGCGCGCTTCCTCGATGTTGTCCTGCATGCGCGCGGCGGCGGCATTGAGTTCGGCATTCGCGAAGTCGGGTAGCCACGCGATCTTGAGCGGATGGGTCTCCGGGTCCCAGGCTGCGCCGCCGAACAGGTTGATCTTCGCCCGGTCCGGGTCGGGTGGCGCAGGCTCGCCGTTCGCCTCCGCACGCGCCTTCGCGGCGAGCCAGGCCGAGCGGCTCGCGGCCTCGGTGCGCACATTGGCGATCGCGACGTCGATGCCGACCTGGGCCGCCGCGGGAAGTCCCGGCTCGTTGCGCGCCTTCGCGAGCTCGTCGAGCGCGGCCTTCTCGCGCTCGCGCAGCTGCGCCTCGGTGGTCGCGCCCGCGATGCCGCTGTCGCTGTCGAGGTCGAGCTTGATCTGGTCGATGTTGAGGCTCGCCTGCACCGCGAAGAACGAGATGATGCAGAGGAAGAAGAACAGCCGGAACGGCGTGACGTAGCGCGTGCGCCGGCCCGCGAAGTATTCGCGGCTGAGATGACCCGGCCGGAAGTACAGCGCGGGGATGCTGCGGAAGATGCGCGAGTCGACATTGAAGATGGTGTCGGCGACGTCCGACATCACGTTCGCGAGCGGCCGGATCATGCCCTTCTCGGGCTGGCCGCAGGCGTAGCAGTACGGGCCTTTCGAAGGCGCGCCGCAATTGAGGCACGCGCCACCGGTCGTAACGGCGGGCACCGGCGCCTCGGGCGGAGCGGGCGGCGCAGGCAGTGCGGCGTCGTTCGTTTCGCTCATCGGTCCCGGTTCCTTCAAGTGACCGGCGGTGCGGCCATGGGCGCGCGGGCGCCCTGCTAAGATCGCGCGCCGTTCCGTCGAAGTCCCGCACATGGTACATCCCCCGCGGCCGCGACTCGCACGCGAGCTGGTCGAGACGCTCGTGCTCGCACTGCCGCTGGTCGTGAGCCAGCTCTCGGCGGTCGGCATGAACGCGATCGACGCGGTGCTGGCCGGCCACCACGGCGCGGCGACGCTCGGCGCGGTCGCGATCGGCGCGAGCATCTGGTCGCTCGCGATGGTCGTCGCGATCGGCGTCACGATGGCAGTGCCGCCGTCGGTCGCGCAGCTCGACGGCGCCGGCCGCCGCGACGCGATCGGCCCGCTGTTCCGCCAGGCACTCTGGCTCGCCGCCGGTCTCGGCCTGCTGCTGTGGATCGCATTGCGCGGCGCGGTGCCGCTGGTGCGCGTGATCGGCATCGATCCGGTGCTCGTCGACGACGTCGCCGGGTTCCTGCGCGCGGTGTCGTGGGGCGCGCCCGCGCTCGCGGCGTTCTTCACCCTGCGCGGCATGAGCGCGGGCATCGGCGTCACGCGCCCGACGATGTACTTCAGCCTGATGGCGCTGGTCGCGCTCGGGCCGATCGCGTGGGTGTTGCTGTACGGCGGCTTCGGCATCCCGGCGCTCGGCGCGGCCGGCATCGGCGCGGCGACCGCGATCGTGCTGTGGCTCGAAGCGATCGCGTTCGCGTTGTACGTGCTGTGGCATCCGGTGTACGCGGACCTCGCATTGACCGCGCGTCTCGAACGCCCGCAGTGGCCCGCGATCCGCGAGCTCCTGCGGATCGGCGTGCCGATGGGCGTGACGGTGCTCATGGAAGCGGGCCTGTTCATCGCGACCACGCTGACGATCGGCACGCTCGGCGCATCGATCGTCGCGAGCCACCAGGTCGCGCTGAACGTCGCGTCGCTGTTCTTCATGATCCCGCTCGGCATCGCGATGGCGACTACGGTGCGGGTCGGCAACGCGGCCGGGCGAGGCGACGCGGCCGCGGTGCGGCTCGCGGGCCATGCCGGCGTCGCGCTCACGCTCGGCACCCAGGCGATTTCGGCGACGCTGATGCTCGCGCTGCCGGTCACGATCGCCTCGCTCTACTCGAGCGACGCGGCGGTGATCGCGCTCGCGGCCGAACTGCTGGTGCTCGCCGCGCTGTTCCAGTTCCCCGACGGCATCCAGGTGGTCGCGAACGGTGCATTGCGCGGTCTCAAGGACACGCGCGTGCCGATGGTCATCACCTCGTTCGCGTACTGGGGCGTCGGCATGCCGGTCGGCTGGTGGCTCGCGTTCCCGCGCGGCATGGGCGCGCAGGGCATGTGGGTCGGCTTGATCGCGGGCCTCGGTGTCGCCGCGGTGCTGCTGTTGTTGCGCTTCCGGAGGCTCTCGCGCCTGCCGCAGCCGTGACGGTCGGCCGATCCCGACGGGGCAGGGAATCGGGTAGGCTCTTCGTCCGCAATGCGCGCGTCGCCGTTGCGAGCAGGAGCAGAGCATGTCGAACGGCCAACCCGGGGTGATCCGGCGCTTCTTCCGCGCGATCTGGAACGCGCTCAACTTCACGCGCAGGCTCGTGTTCAACCTCGTGTTCGTGTTCCTGCTCGCGGTCTTCATCGGCGCGTTCTTCGGCACGCGCCCGGTGCTGCTGCCGCGCACCGCGCTCGTGCTCGATCCCGGCGGCGCGGTCGTCGAGCAGTACTCGACCGATCCGGCGCAACGCGCACTCGCGCGCATCGCGGGCAGCGAGGAGCCCGAAGTGCAGCTACGCGACCTCGTGCGCGTGATCGATGCAGCGGCTAGCGATGCGCGCATCGAACGCATCGTGCTGGTGCCCGATGACCTCACGTCGATCGGGCTCGCGAGCACGCGCGAGCTCGGTGCCGCGCTCGAACGCTTCAAGGCCACCGGCAAGGAGGTCGTCGCGGTGTCGGGTGGCATGGCGCAGGGCCAGTACCTGCTCGCGACGCACGCGAACCGCATCCTGCTCGATCCCGACGGTGCGGTGCTGCTCGAGGGATTCGCGAACTACCGCAGCTACTTCAAGGACGCGCTCGACCGCCTCGGCGTGCAGGTGCACCTGATCAAGGTCGGCACGTTCAAGTCGGCGGCCGAGCCGTTCGTGATGAACGAAGCCTCGGAGGCCTCGAAGGAGGCCGATGCGTACTGGATGGGTGGCCTCTGGCAGGAAGTGCTCGCCGACATCGCGGCCCGGCGCAAGGTCGACGCGGCCGCGATCGCGGACGACGTCGCGCGCTACGACGCGAAGGTCGAAGCCTACGAGGGCGACCTCGCACGGCTCGCGCTCGACCAGAAGCTCGTCGACGAGCTCGCGACGCGCGCGGAAGCGCGCGCGCAGATCGCCGCGCTCGGCGAATCCGATGGCGGCGACAGCTTCCGCCAGGTCGGCTGGCGCGAGTACCTCGGCTCGCTCGGTCCGCGCAACCTGCCGCATGCGGGCGCCGAAGTCGCGGTGGTCGTCGCGCAGGGCGAAATCGTGCCGGGCGAACGCCCGCCGGGCATGATCGGCGGCGAGTCGACCGCCGACCTCGTGCGCGCCGCGCGCGAGAACGATGCCGTGCATGCGATCGTGCTGCGCGTGGACTCGCCCGGCGGCGACGCCTATTCGTCCGAACTGATCCGCCGCGAACTCGCGCAGGCGCGCGAGCAGGGCAAGCCGGTCGTCGTCTCGATGGGCAACGTCGCCGCGAGCGGCGGTTACTGGATCGCGATGGCGAGCGACGAGATCTGGGCCGAACCGACCACGATCACGGGCTCGATCGGCATCTTCGGCCTGCTGATGACGGTGCCGGACACGCTCGCGAAGATCGGCATCCACACCGACGGCGTCGGCACCACGCCGCTCGCGGGCAGCTTCGACATCCGCCGCCCGCTGTCGCCGCAGCTCGAGTCGATCATCACGAGCGTGATCCGCCGCGGCTACGCCGAGTTCATCGGCAAGGTCGCCGACGCGCGCAACAAGACGCCGCAGCAGGTCGACGAGATCGCACAAGGACGCGTGTGGACCGGCGCGCAGGCGAAGGAGCGGGGTCTCGTCGACAAGCTCGGCGGACTCGAGGACGCGATCGCCGCGGCCGCGTCGCGCGCGGGCATCGCCGAGGGCTACCACGTGCGCTACGTCGAACGTGAACTCGGTGCGTGGGAGCGCTTCGCGTTGAGCCTCAGCGACAGCGAAGCGATGCTGCGCCTCGCGCGGAGCGCCGGCCTCGCCCTGCCACGTGGCCTGTTCGCGAAGCACGAAGTCGAACGCCTCGCCGGCATCCTCGACTCGCTGCGCGGCAAGCGCTACGGCGCGTTCGCGCATTGCTTCTGCGACCTGCGCTGACGCGCGCGCCCGTCTTCCCTTCTCCCGCCTGCGGGAGAAGGTGCCCCGCAGGGGCGGATGAGGGCAGCTCTTGATCTTCGCGCACGCCGCCGGGAGCAGGACAGGATCAAGATCAAGATCAAGAGCAGCCCCCTTCTGCCGCTGCGCGGCATCTTCCCCCGCGAGCGGGGGAAGCGAAGCTCAACCGCGTGCGAGGTCCTGCAGCGTCGCCACATTGGCGACGAACATCTCGCGTGATTCGGGCTTCAAGTTCGGCCGCTCGATCAGCCCCTGGTAGACCGTGATGCTGTCCGCGTAGCGCCCGAGCTGCGCGAGATAGGCAGCGTACTGCTGCGCGACGAAGTACCCGTCGGTGCGGCCCTCGAAGTCGAGTGCGGTCGCATAGCTCGCGAGCGCGCCCTCATGGTCGCCCATCTTGCCCTGCACCGTCGCGATGTTCAGCTGCATCACCGCCTTGTCGAAATCCGGCAGGTCGCTCTCGACGAGTTTCTCGAGGATGTCGATTGCCCGCTGGTGCTTGCCGGCTTCGACGAGGTCGGAGGCGCGGTTGGCGAGCGACGAATAGAGATTGGGGTCCATGTCGTTCCGGTCACGAAGGCATTGTCGCTGCGCGGAGACGGAGAGGCGGCGAGCTTCAGTCGCTCGCGGCGCTCCAGAGCAGCTGGAACTCGAGTTCCTGGCGACCGCCGGTGCGCTCGTGTTCGATGTTGAACACCGCGTCGGCCGGGATCCGCAGCCGCTCGCTGGCGACCTGGATCGTGAAAGCGCGTTCCGATTCGATGGCGTCGGCCAGGCGGCGCAGCTTCGCGACAAACTGTGCCCGGCTGTAGCCCTTGGCAAGATCCCGGTCCTTCATGATGCTCCCGTGGTCTGGAGGTGGAATGCGGTACTGATCGGCTTCAGCGCAGGCCAGCGTTGATCTTCGCGAGCGCCGCCGCGCCGGGCGAAAGCTCGCGTTCGCCCAGCCCATTCAGCGGCGCGGCCACCGTGTTGAGGTGCTGGTGCAGGTCCTGCGCATCGCCGTCGACGTACAGCAATCCGGTCACCACCTCGCCGCTCGCATGGTGCGCGTGCACGTAGTTCATCGCGGCGATGCGGTCGGTGGGGTCGTGGCTTGCGTCGAGCTTGTGCAGACGCAACGTGCTGCCGTCGTGCTGCCGGACCTGGACGGTCTCGCCGGGCGCATAGTCGACGCTGATCGGTGCGCGTTCCTCGATCACGTCGAGGCGGTTGACCGCGTCGTTGTGCTCGCGCACGTACTCGTAGCTCTTGGTGCTGCCGGCGTGGTTGTTGAACGCGACGCAGGGGCTGATCACGTCGATGAACGCGGCGCCGCGGTGCGCGATCGCGGCCTTGATCAGCGGCACGAGCTGCTGCTTGTCGCCGGAGAAGCCGCGCGCGACGAAGCTCGCGCCGAGCTGCATCGCGAGGCCGACGAGGTCGATCGGCGCGTCGGTGTTCGCGACGCCCTTCTTCGACATCGAGCCCTGGTCCGCGGTGGCCGAGAATTGGCCCTTGGTCAGGCCGTAGACGCCGTTGTTCTCGACGATGTAGACCATGTTCACGCCGCGGCGGATCGCGTGCACGAACTGGCCGATGCCGATCGAGGCGGAGTCGCCGTCGCCGGAGACGCCGAGGTAGATCAGGTCGCGGTTGGCGAGGTTCGCGCCGGTCAGCACCGAGGGCATGCGCCCGTGCACGGTGTTGAAGCCGTGCGACTGGCCGAGGAAATAATCCGGCGTCTTCGAGCTGCAGCCGATGCCGCTGAGCTTGGCGACGCGATGCGGTTCGATCGAGAGTTCCCAGCAGGCGTGGATAATCGCGGCGGAGATCGAGTCGTGGCCGCAACCGGCGCACAGCGTCGAGATCTTGCCCTCGTAGTCGCGCCGCGTGAAGCCGATCGCGTTGCAGGCGAGGGTCGGGTGGTGGAGCTTCGGCTTCGCAATGTAGGTCATGGAGAGGGCCGAGGGCCGAGGACTGAGGGCTGCACGGCACGGCACGCAGAGTGCGGGTGCTCGCGCGTGCGACTGCGGTTCCGGATAGTTGGTTCGATCATGAATCCCCCACGTTTGCCACGTCGCCAGCGCTCGGCCCTCAGCCCTCAGCCCTCAGCCCTTCCGCGACGACCGAGCCCGACTGCGCTCGCCCGACCCTCATCCCCTCGCCGATCGCCCCGACAATGAACCTCGCCGTGATCGGCGTGCCGTCGTAGTGCAGCACAGGCACCAGGCGCGCGGGATCGATGCCGAACTCGTTGACGAGCATCGAGCGCAGCTGCGCGTCGCGGTTCTGCTCGATCACGAACACGCGTTCGTGCGTCTTGATGAACTCGGCGACCGAGTCGGGGAACGGGAATGCGCGGATGCGCAAGGTGTCGAGGAAGAGACCCTCGCGCTCGAGCGCGACGATCGCCTCGTCCATCGCGGGCGCGGTGGAACCGAAGTGGATAGCGCCGAAACGCGCGGGCTGCGAGGCTTCGCGCAGCACCGGCTGCGGCACCAGCGCCTTGGCGCTGTCGAACTTCGCGAGCAGGCGCTGCATGTTGTAGAGGTAGTCGGCGCCGCGCTCGGAATAGCGCGCGTACGGATCGCGCGAGGTGCCGCGCGTGAAGTAGGCGCCGCGTTGCGGATGGGTGCCGGGGTAGGTACGCCACGGGATGCCGTCGCCATCGACGTCCTTGTAGCGGCCGAAGTCCTTGCCCGCTTCGAGTTCTTCCGCGCTCATGACCTTGCCGCGGTCGTACACGCGCGCATCGTCCCACGCGAACGGCGTGCTGAGGCGCTGGTTCATGCCGATGTCGAGGTCGGTCATCACGAACACCGGCGTCTGCAGCCTGTCGGCGAGGTCGAGCGCCTGCGCCGAGAACTCGAAGCACTCGTTCGGATCCTCGGGGAACAGCAGCACGTGCTTGGTGTCGCCGTGCGAGGCGTACGCGCTCGAGACGAGGTCGGCCTGCTGCGTGCGCGTCGGCATGCCGGTCGAGGGACCGCCGCGCTGCACGTCGATGATCGTGACCGGGATCTCGGCGAAGTAGGCAAGGCCGATGAACTCGGTCATCAGGGACACGCCAGGGCCCGAGGTCGTCGTGAACGCGCGCGCGCCGTTCCAGCCTGCGCCGACGACCATGCCGATCGAGGCGATCTCGTCCTCGGCCTGCACGATCGCGAAGCGGTTGGCGCCGGTTTCGGGATCCACGCGGTACTTCATGCAGTACTTCTGGAACGCTTCCGCCAGCGACGACGAGGGCGTGATCGGATACCACGCGCAGACGGTCGCGCCGCCGTACACGCAACCGAGTGCAG
>JAEYZH010000049.1 GCA_023430685.1 Pseudomonadota bacterium
GCGCGTGGTCGTCACGACCGACGTGCTGCGCGTGGAGATCGATACGCGCGGTGGCAATGTCGTGGTCGCCGACCTGCTCGACTATGCACGCGACCCCAGGCATCCCGAGCGCGTGCGCCTGCTCGACGACCAGCCCTCGACGTTCTTCGAAGCGCAGAGCGGACTCGTCGGCGTCCAGGGCAGCGCCATCCGCGCGCCCGACCACACCGCGACGTGGACCGCCGAACAGACCCGCTACGAACTCGCGCCCGGCAGCGACACGCTAGAGGTGGTGCTGGAGTCGGTCGACGCCGGCGGACTCGCGGTGCGCAAGGTTTACGCGTTCGCACGCGGCAGCTACACGATCGCCCAGCGACACGAGATCCGCAACGATGCGTCCACGCCGTGGACCGGAAACGCGTATCGCCAGCTGCAGCGCGTGCCGCCGCTGGTCGACACCGCGGGCATCAAGGGCTACAGCAACACCGAACGCTACAGCTTCGCGGGCGCGGCCTGGTACAGCCCGAACGGCAAGTTCGAGAAGCTGAAGTTCGACGACTTCGCGAGCGAACCGCTGTCGACGAGCTTCCAGGGCGGCTGGGGCGCGATGCTGCAGCACTACTTCTTCGCGGCGTGGATCCCCGCGCCCGACGAGCTCACGGGCTACTCGACCGCGACGCTGCAGAAGGACGGCTCGACGCGCTACCTGATCCGCACGCTGTCCCCGACGCTGACCGTCGCGCCCGGACAAACGCGCATCGAGCAGGCGCGGCTCTACGTCGGTCCCAAGCTGCAGAGCACGCTCGACGAGGTCGCGCCGGGGCTCGCGCTCACGGTCGACTACGGCATCTTCACGGTGATCTCCGAACCGCTGCATTGGGTGCTCGCGCAGTTCCACAAGCTCACCGGCAACTGGGGCTTCGCGATCATCCTTCTCGTGCTGCTGCTCAAGGCGATCTTCTTCAAGCTGACCGAAGCGCAGTACCGCTCGACCGCGAAGATGCGCAAGCTGCAGCCGCGCATGGCCGCGCTGAAGGAGCGTTACGGCGACGATCGCCAGAAGATGAACCAGGCGATGATGGAGCTGTACCAGAAGGAGAAGATCAACCCGCTCGGCGGCTGCCTGCCGATGCTGGTGCAGATGCCGGTGTTCTTCGCGCTGTACTGGGTGCTGCTCGAAAGCGTGGAGCTGCGCCAGGCGCCGTTCATCGGCTGGATCCAGAACCTCACCGCGCCCGATCCCTACTACGTGCTGCCCGCGCTCAACGGGCTCGTGATGATCGCGACCTCGATCCTGACGCCGACCGCGGGCATGGATCCGACGCAGGCGAAGATCATGAAGTTCATGCCGGTGATCTTCTCGGTGATGTTCGCGTTCTTCCCGGCCGGCCTCGTGCTGTACTGGACCGTCAACGGCGCACTATCGCTGCTGCAGCAGTGGATCATCACGCGACGCATCGAGCGCGGCGACACGGCCGCCGCCTGATGCGATGACCGCGCAGGCCGACACGATCGCAGCCGTGGCCACCGCGCCCGGCGCGGGCGGCGTCGGCATCGTGCGCGTATCGGGCCCGCGCGCATCGGCGATCGCCAAAGCCCTGCTCGGCCGCATGCCACGCGCGCGGCATGCGCATTACGCCGCCTTCCGCGACGCCGCCGGCGAGGCGATCGACCACGGCCTGCTGCTGTGGTTTCCCGCACCCGATTCCTACACCGGCGAGGACGTGCTCGAGCTGCAGGCGCATGGCAGCCCGGTGCTGCTGCGCCTGCTGCTCGCGCGCGTGGTCGAACTCGGTGCGCGGCATGCGCGCGCGGGCGAGTTCTCCGAGCGCGCGTTCCTCAACGGCAAGCTCGACCTCGCGCAGGCCGAAGCCGTCGCCGACCTCGTCGCGAGCGGATCGGAAGCCGCCGCGCGCGCCGCGCGCCGCAGCCTCGAAGGCGCATTCTCCGATCGCGTGCACGCGCTGACCGACGACGTCGTGCGCCTGCGCG
Organism: Pseudomonadota bacterium; assembly: GCA_023430685.1. GTDB lineage: Bacteria > Pseudomonadota > Gammaproteobacteria > Xanthomonadales > Rhodanobacteraceae > Dokdonella_A. The sequence continues at coordinate 1,972 of JAEYZH010000049.1, forward strand.
TCTGGATTGAAGCCGCGATCGACTTTCCCGAAGAGGAGATCGACTTCCTCGCGACGCCGACGCTCGCCGACGACCTCGAACGCCTCCGCGGTCCACTCGACGACCTCCTTGCGGCGGCGCGACGCGGCGTGCGTCTCGTCGACGGGCTGCACGCCGTCATCGTCGGCCGCCCGAACACCGGCAAGTCGAGCCTGCTCAACGCGCTCGCGCAGAGCGACCGCGCGATCGTGACCGACATCGCCGGCACCACGCGCGACCTGCTGCGTGAGACGATCGACCTCGACGGCATCGCGCTGACCCTCGTCGACACCGCGGGCCTGCGCGATGCGCCCGACTTCGTCGAACGCGAAGGCATCCGCCGCGCGCGCGCGGAACTGCAGCGCGCCGACCTCGCGATCCTCGTCAGCGACGACGACCACGCCGACGCGGACCTGCGCGTGTTCGACGAGCTGCCCGCGACGACCGCACGGCTCGTCGTGCACAACAAGATCGACCTCACGGGGCGCGCACCGAAGCGCGAAGCCCGCGCCGACGCGACGCACTTGTGGCTTTCCGCGCGCGACGGCGCGGGTCTTGCGTTGCTCGTCGCCGAGCTCGTGTCGGCCGCCGGCCAGGGCGAGGCGCAGGACGGCGCGTTCAGCGCGCGCGAGCGCCACGTCGCCGCGCTCGAGCGCGCACGTTCACGCCTCGAGGCTGCGGCCGACGCGCTGCTGCACCTGCGTGCGGGCGAACTCGCGGCCGAGGAACTGCGCCTCGTGCAGCAATCGCTCGGCGAGATCACCGGCGAGTTCCGCAGCGACGACCTGCTCGGCGCGATCTTTTCGTCGTTCTGCATCGGAAAGTAGCGCGGAACGCCCGAGACCGCACGGGACCGGCCCTGCATGCGGTCGCGCTGCGAAGCCGGGCGTCGCGGTTCTCGTCGTGCTCGATCCTCGCCGTGCATTCGGCCACGCCGCTTGGGTCATTGCGCCTGCGGGTGGACGATCGCGTCGCGCGACGGCTTGCGCGCGAGCATGCGCGGCGGGATGCTTGCACATGACGACGAGGAGGTGACCCGATGGGAGTCCGACATGGTTCCGCGTTCTTCACCCTGCTCGCGCTCGCAGGCTGCGCGAGCAACCCCGCTCCCAAACCCGCCTTGCTCGGCACGGCCCGCACGCCTGCTCCGGGCGTCCATGCGGGTGGACGCATCGCGCCGGGCGACGTCGCGTCGCTGCGCGAGGCCGGCATCCGGCGCGTGATCGACCTGACGCCCGATGCCGAAACGCCGGACTTCGACGAAGCCTCGGCGGTACGCGCCGCGGGCCTCGATTACGCGAACCTGCCGCTCGCCGGGCCCGGCGACCTCACGCGCGACAACGTGCTCGCGTTCGACGCGCTGATGCGCGACGCGACGCAACCCGTGCTGGTGCATTGCGCGAGCGGCAACCGCGTCGGCGCGATGGCCGCGCTGCGCGCGGCCTGGATCGAGGGCAAGTCGGCGGATGACGCGATCGCGATCGGCAAGGCCTGGGGCCTGAGCGGACTCGAGGACGCGGTGCGCCAGCGCATCGTGTCGGGCGACGGCAACTAGCCGCGTGGCGCCGATGGTCCTGCGAATGGCGGCACCGCGCGCTTGAATGACGCGCGCGCGCCATCACGTGGATCCTCGCGGGAGCAGCCCACCACGGAGCGCCACGATGATCGACTTCTACTATTGGCCCACGCCGAACGGACACAAGATCACGCTGTTCCTCGAGGAAGCGGGCCTCGACTACACGATCAAACCGGTCGACATCGGCAAGGGCGACCAGTTCAAGCCCGAGTACCTCGCGATCTCGCCGAACAACAAGATGCCTGCGATCGTCGACCACGCGCCGGCCGACGGCGGCGCGCCGATCTCGATGTTCGAATCGGGCGCGATCCTGCTCTACCTCGCGAACAAGACCGGTCGCTTCCTGCTGCAGGACCTGCGTGGTCGCGTGCAGGTCAACGAGTGGCTGTTCTGGCAGATGGGCGGACTCGGCCCGATGACGGGCCAATACGGGCATTTCAACGTCTACGCGCCCGAGAAGATCCCGTACGCGATCGAGCGTTACACGAAGGAAGCCGAGCGCCTGCTCGGCGTGCTCGACCGGCGGCTCGAAGGCCGCGAATTCATCGCCGGCGACGACTACACGATCGCGGACATGGCCGCGTATCCGTGGATCAGCCCGTACGACAAGGCGCCGATCGACCTCGCGCCGTTCGCGGAAGTACGTCGCTGGCACGCCGCGATCGCCGCGCGACCCGCGACGCAGCGCGCGTACGCGAAGGCGGACGAAGTGCGCCCTGGTGGCAACCAGCCGATGGGCGAGGACGAGAAACGCATCCTGTTCGGCCAGGGCGCGCGTCCGCGTTGAGGCGCAGCGCGCGGCGGTTCGCGCGGGGTTCGCGCCATAATGACGCGAACCCTCGTGGAGTCGATCGATGCGTCCGTTCCTGTTCGCCGCGCTCGCGGCATCGAGTTCCCTCGTGCACGCCGAGCGGCTGACGATCGAGCGGATCTTCGCCGATCCCGACCTCAACGGCCCGAGTCCGCGCGCGCTGAAGATCGCGCCGGACGGCCAGCGCGTGACCTTCCTGCGCGGACGCGAGGACGACCAGAACCAGCTCGACCTCTGGGAATACGACATCGCCGAGGGGGTTGCGAAGCGGCTCGTCGATTCGGCCGCGCTCGGCGAAAAGCGGGAATTGTCGGAAGCCGAGAAGGCGCGCCGCGAACGCGAACGCATCGCGCAGCTCAAGGGCATCGTCTCGTACCGCTGGTCGCCCGATGCGCGAAAGCTCCTCTTCAGCGTCGACGAGCGGCTCTGGCTCCTCGACCTCGCCGCGAAGAACGACGCCGCGCGGCTGCGCGCGCTGACGCCGAAGGGTTACGAGGTCAACGACGCGAAAGTGTCGCCGCGCGGCGGCTTCGTCTCGTTCGTGAGCCGCCAGAACCTCTACGTGATCGACCTCGAGCGAGGCCTCAATTACCAGCTCACGAAGGACGGCGGTGGCACCGTGCACAACGGCGAGGCCGAGTTCGTCGCGCAGGAAGAGATGGACCGCTCGACGGGCTATTGGTGGGCACCCGACGATTCGGCGATCGCGTTCGAACGCTACGACGAGGCGAAGGTCGACGAAGTCGAACGCACCGAAGTGCATGCGGACCGCAGCACGACGGTTCGCCAGCGCTACCCCGCCGCGGGCCGGCCGAACGTCGCCGTGCGCCTCGGCCTCGTCGCGCCGCGCAGCCGGCAGGTGCGCTGGATCGACCTCGGCAAGGAGCCGGACATCTACCTCGCGCGCGTCGACTGGCTGCCCGACGGGCGACGCCTGTCGTTCCAGCGCCAGTCGCGCGACCAGCGTCGGCTGGAGCTCGTGCTCGTCGACGCGAAGACGCTCGCGCAGCGACCACTGCTCGAGGAAACCAGCGCGACCTGGATCAACCTGCATGACGACCTGCGCTTTCTCGCGCGCGCGGACGCGTTCGTCTGGGCGAGCGAGCGCGAGGGCTACAAGCACCTGTACCTGTACGACCTCGACGGGCGGCTGCGCCATGCGTTGACCAAGGGTGCGTGGGACGTCGACAAGCTGCTCGCGCTCGACGAGGCGAACGGCCGCGTGTACTTCGCGGCGAACCGCGTCGATCCGCTGCAACGGCAGGTGCATGCGGTGCGCCTCGACGGTTCCGATGCGGCGCAGGCGCCGCGCATCAGCAGCGGCGACGGCTGGCACGAGGCGGTGTTCGGCGACAGCGCGACCGCCTACGTCGACACCTGGTCGGATCCGTCGACACCGCCGCAGGTGTCGCTGCGCGGGGCGGATGGCAGCCTCGTCGCATGGATCGAGCGCAATGCGCTCGACGACGCGCATCCGTACGCGCCGTTCCGCGATGCCTTCATCGCGCCGGAGTTCGGCACGCTCCCAGGCGCCGACGGATCGCCGTTGCACTACCGCCTGTACAAGCTCGCGGGCTTCGATGCATCGCGGCGCCATCCGGTGTTCATGACCTACTACGGTGGCCCCGGCAAGCAGACCGTCACGCGCGCATGGGGCGCCCACATCGAGCAGTACATGGCGCAGCAGGGTTACATCGTGTTCGTGCTCGACAACCGTGGCACGCCGCGGCGAGGCCGCGCATTCTCCGATGCGATCCACCGCGAGCTCGGCAAGGTCGAGGTCGAGGACCAGATGGCGGGGCGCGCGTGGCTCGCGTCGCAGCCTTGGGTCGACCCCGCGCGCATCGGGATTTTCGGCTGGAGCTACGGCGGCTACCAGACGCTGATGCTGCTCGCGAAGCACCCCGAGGCGTTCGCAGCCGGCGTCGCGGTCGCTCCGGTGACCGACTGGACGCTCTACGACACCCACTACACCGAGCGCTTCCTTGGCACCCCTCAGCTCAATCCCGACGGCTACGCGCGCTCCGGCGTGCTGCACTGGATCGCCGGGCTGCCGTCGGACAAGCTGCTGCTCGTGCATGGCATGGCTGACGACAACGTGCTGTTCGCCAACTCGACCAGGCTCATGGCCGAGTTGCAGCAACGCGGCGTGCAGTTCGAACTCATGACCTATCCCGGCGGCAAGCACGGCCTGTCGACGCCCGCGATGAAGACGCACGTGCACACGCTGATCGCCGACTTCTTCGAGCGCAAGTTGAAGCCCAATCCGTAGGGTGGGTCGCAGCCGCGCAGCGGCGAGCCCCACCGGCGCGTTGGCGGAATCCCCGTGCTCGGCCAGATGGACGAAGGCGGGTCTCGCGCCGTTCGCGCTGCGACCGAGCGTACGCTTTCGGCGAACGCGCAGCCGCACGAAGTGGCGGCCTCGCGTCAGAACCGGCCGGCCTGGTAATCCTGGATCGCTTCGACGATCTGCTGCGGCGTGTTCATCACGAACGGGCCGTACTTCGCGACGGGTTCGTCGAGCGGCTTGCCCGCGACGAGGATCAGTCGAGCGGGCGCGACGGTCGCAGAGATCCGAACCGCGTCGCCGTTGCGATCGAGCACCGCGAGTTCGCCGCGCGCGAGCGGATGCGAGGCGAAATCCGGGCCGAGCGCCGCGTTTCCCTCGTAGGCGTACGCGAATGCGTTGTGCGTCGCCGGCAGCGGGACCTCGATGCGCGTTCCGGCTTCAAGCCGCAGGTCGAGGTAAAGCGGCGCCGTCGCGATACCGCGCACCGGGCCTTCGACGCCCGCGAACTCGCCTGCGATGATCCGAACCTCCACACCTTCGACCGCCGACAGTGCGGGAATCCGCCCGGGCGCGATGTCCTGGTAGCGCGGCGCGACCATCTTGTCCTGCGCGGGCAGGTTGACCCAGAGCTGGAAGCCCCACATGAGCCCGTCTTCCTGCTCGGGCATTTCCGAATGCACGATGCCCCGGCCGGCCGTCATCCACTGCACGCTGCCCGGCGTCAGCAGGCCGCTGTTGCCCTGGTTGTCGTGGTGGCGCATGCGCCCCGCGAGCATGTAGGTCACGGTTTCGAAGCCGCGATGCGGATGTTCCGGAAAGCCCGCGAGGTAGTCGCCGGCCTGGTCCGAACGGAATTCATCGAGCATCAGGAACGGATCGAGCATGTCGAGGTCGCGTTGGCCGATCACGCGCGTGAGCTTGACGCCAGCGCCGTCGGACGTCGGCTGGCCGCGCACGACGCGCGCAACGCTTCGGATGGAGTGTGGAATCGGGCTCATCGAATGGTCCTCGTCGAAGACCGAGGATCTGGGTGCGCGCCGTCGGGCGGCAAGGCCCCGGCCGCGAACGCACCGATGCGCCCGGGCGGACAATCGCGCGGCAGGCAACCGGATCCGGGGCGGGACATCAGGGATCTGCGGCGTTCCGATTCCCGAATGCCCGCAATCAATGCACCGAGCGCCCGCCGCGACGACGCGGAACTTCGGTGGCGCCGGTCGCGACCTGCTCGTCCGCGCTCGGCGGATGGCTGCGCCAGTAGTCGGCGACCGCGCCGACCGCGCCCGGGATCTGCGCGAGGCATTCGTCGTAACCCTCGTCGCCGAGCGGCGCGAACTCCGCATCGCTTTCGAACACGCCATCGTCGATCGCGAGCGCGATGATCGGCGACAACAGCTCCATGAGTTCCGAATCCTGGCCGAGGCGTGATTCCCACGACGGCGCACGCAGGTCGATGCCACGCGAAAAACCCTCGCACCAGCCGCGCGCGGTGAACGCGGGCGGACCGTCGCCGACGTCGAGCTCGCCGAGGATCGGCTCGTAGGTGCCGGTCTCGACCTCGGGCGCGATGGCGTCGTTGAGCTGCGCGAGCAGGGTCAGCACGCGCTCCCCCTGGCCCTCGTCGAGGAACGGTTCGTGCAGGATCTCGGGCAACCATTCATCGGGCTTGGCGGGCACGGGCCCGATCGCGAGCGCAGTCAGGAAGCCGTGCACGCCATCGAGCAGCATGTCCTCGTCGCCTGCGTGCGCGCGCAGGAACTGGTCCAGCTCCTCGAGTTCGGCGTCGCTCGGTGCGGTCAGCCAGTCAGCAGCCATCGTCGATATCCAGAGTCACGGGAGCATGGTCGGACGCACGTTCCCAGGTGCGCGGTTCGCGTTCGATCGTCGCCGCGCGGCATTGGTTCCGCAAGGCGTCCGACGCCAGCACGAGGTCGATGCGAAGCCCGAGGTCGCGCCGGAACGCCGCCTGCCGGTAATCCCACCAGCTGTAGTGTCCCGCCTCTTCGTTGAACAGTCGGAAACTGTCGTGCAGGCCGAGCGCGAGCATGCGCGCGAGCGCCTCGCGCTCGGGCGTCGAGCAGAGGACCTGCTCGTGCCACGCGAGCGGGTCGTGCACGTCGCGATCGTCGGGCGCGATGTTGAAATCGCCGAGCACGACGAGGCGCGGATGGCGTTCGAGTTCGCGCGCGAGGTGCGCGGTCACGCGCGCGAGCCACTCGAGCTTGTAGGCATACTTCTCGCTGCCGACCGCCTGTCCGTTCACGACGTAGAGGTTCACCACGCGCAGCGCACGCGGCGAGCCCGGCTCGCCGACCGTCGCACTGAGGACGCGCCGCTGCGGATCATCGAATCCGTCGACGCCGTGGACGACCTCGTGCAGCGGCCCGCGCGCGAGGATCGCGACGCCGTTGTAGGTCTTCTGGCCCGAGAACGCACACTCGTAGCCCGCATCGCGCAAGGCCGCGTGCGGGAACTTCGCGTCCTCGAGCTTGGTTTCCTGCAATGCGAGCACGTCGGGGCGAGCGCTCGCGCACCACTGCAGCACGTGCGGCAGGCGCACGTTGAGGGAATTGACGTTCCAGGAGGCGATTCGCATCGTGGATGCAAGCGTAGCAGCACGCGGCTGCCACCGCGCCACCGCCTCCGTCGCCGCGCGGGGGACTGGCGCCCGTCGCCTGCCGCTCGCTACGCTGGAGCACCCGACCCGCGATCCGTCATGACCATCGACCTGCGCAGCGACACCGTGACGAAGCCGACCGCCGCGATGCGCGCGGCGATGATGGAGGCCGAAGTCGGTGACGACGTCTACGGCGAGGACCCGACCGTGGCGCGCCTCGAGGCGCGGCTCGCTGCGATGCTCGGGTTCGAAGCGGGACTGTTCGTGCCGAGCGGCACGCAGTCCAACCTCTGCGCCCTGCTTGCGCATTGCGCGCGCGGCGACGAGGTCCTGGTCGGCATGGAGGCGCATACCTACAAGTTCGAGGGCGGTGGCGCCGCGGTGCTCGGTTCGATCCAGCCGCAGCCGATCGTGCACGCGGCGGACGGCACGCTGCCACTCGATGCACTGGACCGGGCGGTCAAGCCCGACGATCCCCATTTCGCGCGTACGCGGCTGCTCGCGCTCGAGAACACCTGGCATGGGCGCGTGCTGCCGCAGGACTACGTCCTCGCTGCGGCCGCGTGGGCGCGTTCGCGCGGGCTCGCGGTCCACCTCGATGGCGCGCGCCTGTTCAACGCTGCGATCGCGAGCGGCACGTCGGTGCGCGAACTCGCGTCGCCGTTCGACAGCGTGTCGGTGTGCCTGTCCAAGGGGCTCGGCGCGCCGGTCGGTTCGGTGCTCGTCGCGGGCGCCGCGCTGGTCCATGCGGCGAAGCGCTGGCGCAAGATGCTCGGCGGCGGCATGCGCCAGTCCGGGATGCTTGCGGCGGCCGGCCTGCATGCGCTCGATCACCATGTCGCCCGGCTCGCCGACGACCACGCACGTGCGGCGCGGCTGGCCGAGGGACTGCATGGCCTCGACGGCATCGAGGTCGCGGCGCAGCACACGAACATGGTGTTCATCGATGTCGCCAGTGACCGCCTGCGCGCGCTCGCCGCGCACCTCGACGCGCACGGCGTGCGCGCGAGCATCGGTTACCTGCCGAACGTGCGGCTCGTCACGCATCTCGGCATCGACGATACGGCGCTCGAGCGCGCGATCGAGGTATTCCGCGCATTCCGCGCCTGATCAACCCGGGGCGGCGTGGTCGCGTCGGCTACCTGCAGGAGCGACGCAGGCGCGATCGCCGAAGCACCGAAAGCCGATGACGCCGAGCGCTTGCAGCAGCACCGCCGCGGCGCCGCCGCTCCTGCGGGGACCAAGGCGCGATCGACACCGCCGCGACCCTCACGCCGCAAGGCCGTAGCTGCGCAGCAGCGCATCCGGTTCCGGTGCGCGGCCGCGGAACTCGATGAAGGATTCGAGCGCGGGACGCGAACTGCCGACGCCGAGGATCGCGCGACGGTACGCCTCGCCGGTCGCGCGGTCGAACACGCCGGCGTCCTCGAAGCGCGCGAACGCATCGGCCGACAGCACTTCGGCCCACAGATAGCTGTAGTAGCCAGCGCCATAGCCACCGGCGAAGATGTGCGTGAATGCATGCGGGAAGCGCTGCCACGCGGGGGGCTTCAGCACCGACACCTCGTCGCGCACCTCGTCGAGGATCTCGAGCGCGCGTGCGCCGCGTGACGGGTCGTACTCGCGGTGCAGGCGGAAGTCGAACAGTCCGAACTCGAGCTGGCGCACGAGGAACAGTCCTGCATGGAAATGCCGCGCGGCCTGCATGCGTGCGAACAGCGCATCCGGGAGCTTTTCGCCGGTCTGCCAGTGGCGCGCGAACAGGTCGAGCGCCTCGCGCTGCCAGCCGAAGTTCTCCATGAACTGGCTCGGCAACTCGACTGCATCCCATTCGACGCCGTTGATGCCCGCGATGCCCGGAAGGTCGACCTCGGTCAACAGGTGGTGCAGGCCGTGGCCGAACTCGTGGAACATCGTGAGCACGTCGTCGTGGGTCAGCAGGGACGGCGTCGTCGCGGTCGGCGGCGCGAAATTGCAGGTCAGGAACGCCACCGGGTGTTGCACCGCGTCGCCGCGACGGAAGCGGTTCACGCACACATCCATCCATGCGCCGCCACGCTTCCCCGCTCGCGCGTAAAGATCGAGGTAGGCACCCGCGAACACCTGGCCCGAGGCATCGACGAGGTCGTAGTAGCGCACGTCGGGGTGCCAGGCCTCGACGCCTTCACGCAGGCGCAGCGACACGCCGAATACGCGCCCGGTGATCGCGAACAGGCCTTCGAGCACGCGGTCGAGCGCGAAATAGGGCTTGAGCTCCTCTTCGTTCAGCGCGTACTTGCGCTCGCGCAACTTCTCGGCCGCGTAGCCGACGTCCCAGGGCTCGAGCTCCGCTATGCCGAGAGACCCGGCCGCGAACGCGCGCAGTTCCGCGAGTTCGCGTTCGGCGACCGGTCGCGCGCGCGCGGCGAGATCGCGCAGGAACGTGAACACCGCATCGGGCGAGGGCGCCATCTTGGTCGCGAGCGACTCCTCCGCCGCGTCGGCGAAACCGAGCAGGCGCGCGGCCTCGTGTCGCAGCGCGAGAATGCGTTCGATGCGCGCGGAGTTGTCGAACTCGCCGGCATTCGGCCCCTGGTCCGACGCGCGCGTCTGGTACGCCGCGTAGACGCGCGCCCGCAGCGCGCGATCGTCGGCATAGGTCAGCACGGCCTGCACGCTCGGCTGCTTCAAGGTCACGAGCCAGCCGTCCTGGTCCTTCTCCGTGGCGTAGGCGCGCAGCACCGCGAGCCCCGACTCGGGGATGCCGGCGACGCCGGAAGCGCTCGTGATCGATTCGCTCCAGGCATCGGTCGCATCGAGCACGGCTTCCTCGAAACCGGTCGCGAGCTTCGCGAGCTCGTTCGCGATCTCGCGAAAACGCGAGCGCGCCGGTTCCTCGAGCGCGACGCCCGACAGGCGGAAATCGCGCAACGCGTGTTCGACCAGGGTGCGCGCCGCGCGCGGCAGCGCCGTCGTGCCGGCGTCGTCCGCGACTGCCTTGACCGCGGCGTACAGCGCGCGGTTCTGGCCGAGCTCGCTCGCGTGCTCGACGATCTTCTCCTGCGCGGTCGCGTAGGCCTTGCGCAGCTCTTCCGAATCGGCGACGCCATGCAGGTGCGACACCGGCGCCCATACACGGTTGAGGCGGTCCTCGAGTTCCTCGCCCGCGAGCATCACGCTCGCGAAATCGCGAGGCGCATCGGAAGCGAGCAATGCGTCGATGCGCGCGCGGTAATCGGCGAGCACGGAGTCGACCGCCGGCACCACGTGTTCGGGGCGGATCGCGGCGAAGCGCGGCAGCGCGGAGGCATCGAGCAGGGGATTGGCGTGGGTCATCGGGCGCGGAATTCGGACGGGACACCACAACGTGGCGTGCAGGCGCGCCGAAATCAAGCAGACGGGATGCTAGGCTTGCGCGCTCCCGTCGCCGCGGTACGCGCCATGAACATCCGACCCTACCAGGGCATCCTGCCGCGCCTCGGCGCGAACGCCTACGTCGACCCGGGCGCGCACCTGATCGGCGACGTCGAACTCGGCGACGACGCCTCGCTCTGGCCCTGCGCGGTCGCGCGCGGTGACGTGCACTGGATCCGCATCGGCGCGCGCACCAACGTGCAGGACGGCGCGGTGCTGCACGTGACGCACGACGGTGAATACACGAAAGGCGGCTTCCCGCTGACGATCGGCGCCGACGTCACGATCGGCCACGCCGCGGTCGTGCATGCCTGCACGATCGGCGATGCCTGCCTGATCGGCATGCATGCGACCGTGCTCGACGGCGTCGTCGTCGAACGCCACGCCATGATCGGCGCGGGCGCGGTGGTGACGCCGGGCAAGCGCGTCGGCGAAGGCGAACTCTGGCTCGGCAATCCCGCGCGCCGCGTGCGCCTCCTGTCGGACGAGGAGATCGGGCGCCTCTACTACTCCGCGCGCCACTACGTGAAGCTCAAGAACCGCTACCTCGGCATCGAGTGATGCGGTGGGGCCGTGCGGCGACGATCGAAAGACCGAATCACGGAGAACACGCGGCAAGAATGTCGGCGGTCATCCACCGTCCTTCCATCCGGCTGCGGGAGTCTCCGCGTTCTCCGTGTTCGAATCCTTTCGGGTGTTACTGCGGCGCACCCTCGAAACCGTCTGCGAACACGCGATCGGTGACACCTTGCGGCGGGAAACGCGGGTCGAACAGGCAGATGCTTCGTGCCGGTTGCAGCGCGCGGCTGCCGTTGCAGGCGTACACGGCGGCGGATGACGCCGCGGCGTCCTGCGTGCCGATCGATGCGCCGATGCCGCCGTCGCCGGTCGCGAGGTATTGCAGCGCGATCTCGAAGCTCGCGTGGTAGAGCACGACCTGGAACGCGAGTCCGTCGTCATGGCCGACGCGCGTCCAGTCGCTCCAGTCGAACACGCTGCAGCCCTCGTCCACGCCCGACGCCGCGGCTCGCGGGCAACTCGCGTAATGCACGCTGCGCAGTGCGCCGCCGCTGCCGGCCGCGAGGTCGTCGTGCCAGGCGAGGATGCGCGAGGTGGCCGCACCGACATGGTCGGGCGCCGCGGGCAATGGGCAGTCGTTGCTGAAATCGCCGCCATCGTCCTCATGCGGCCCGTTCGCGGCCGCGAGATAGCCGTTCGTCGACATCGCCAACTGCAGCGTCGCGACGCCGTAGAGCTCGAACGGCTCGGCCAGCAGCACGAGCGCGTGGCCGTCGTCCGCGGCCGAGCTCGCGCCGTCGGCGGCGACCGGCAGCAACGGTGCCGAGCCCGACACGTCGATCGGGGCGAATGCGCAGGTCGCCGGTTCGTCGGAAACGAGATAGCCCCAGGCGTCGGAAGCGATCGCCACGCGCTGCGCGGATGCGGCATGGAACGGCAGCACGCACGCGCAAGCCAGCGTCGCGAGTCGGATCGCCATCATCGCGTGCATCACGGTCCCCTCGCAGAGAAGATCTCGATGTTGCCGTCCGCGTTGTCACCGAGCGGATCGTCGGCACCGTAGAAGTGGATGACCGGTACCGAACCGTCCAGTCCGATCCGCGCGCCGGTCGCACCGAGCACGCCCTGGAACACGATCACGTCGGTCGCGGGCGTCGTGCGCTGGCGGCGACCGATCTCGCTGAGGAACGAGGTGCCGAGTCGCTCGAATGCATAGTTGTTGCCGTCCGGGTGCAACGAAACCGAGAGGTAGCGCGGCGTCGTCGCGGCCGTCGTGAGCTGGCTGGTGCCACCGCTCGCGTCGTTGACGAACACCTGCCACGAATCACAGGCTGCATTGGTTCCCGCCAGGTCCGCATTGGAGATGAACAGCGTGTAGCGGCCCGAGGTGCCACCGACGTCGGGCGAGAAATTGAACACGGTTTCGGAACCGCTGCCGCCGGTGCAGGTGCGCGTCGCTGCGGTCGCCGTGACCTGGCGCCAGCCGGCGGTGCCGGTGGTCGAGAGATCCTTGCGGAAGACCTCCCAGCTTGCGTCGCTGTTGTTGCTGCCGCCGCGCGGGTTGCAGTTGGATTCGAGCACGACGAACTGGCCGGCGCCGCTGTTGCCATCGATGCGCGGATTGCGCGCCTCGCAGGCGCCGGTTCCGAGCAGTTCGAGCACCGCGGGCGCGGGCCAGCTGGTCGCGCCGCGCGTCGACACCACGATCTTGCGGGCGCTGCCCGCGCCGGTCAGCGACGCGCAGGTCGACTCCCAGACGATGCGCGTGCCGTTCTCGCCGATCACGGGATTCTCGTTCACGCAGCCGGCCGGGATCGACGCGGGCGTCACGGTCTCGACCACGCCACCACTGCGGTCCCAGCGGTAGACATGCTGCGGCGCGCTCGCGTTGAGGCGCGCGGAGATCGCGACGTAGCGACCGGCCGCATTGGCGACCATCGCGAGGTTCTGCACGCTGCCGCCGGACGCGAGCGTGAGGCCCGTCGCGCGCGCGTAGGCCGAACCGTTCCACGCATAGACCTGGCGGATCGCGTTCGGGTTGTCGCCGGTCAGGTTCGCGCTCGATGCGAACGCGAGCTGGGTACCGGTCGAATTCGTCGCGATCGGGAAGCTGTCGACCGGGCGCAGCTCGAAGCCGCCGCCCTTGACTTCGACCGCCGAGCCGCTGGTTTCGGTGATCTGGCGCAGCGACTCGGTCGGCGTCGCATCGCAGGATGAGCGGATCTCGACCTGGTCGAGCATCAGCGCGGAGTCGTAGCCGGTGTCGCCCTGGTCGAGCGCGGCGAAGCGCAGCGTGACCGTCGCGCCCGCGCTGAGTCCACCGATCGGCACGCAGGCATGGCGCCAGCCACCCACGCCGTGTCGCAGCAGCGTGTTGCGCACGGCAGCGGGCGAGGTCGCGTTGAGCGTCCAGTTGACGAGGCCGAGCCCCGTGCACGGCGCGCTCGGGAAGTTCGAGTAGTTGCTGCCGTTGCTCTTGCACGAGCTGCCGGACCAGGCCTGCACGAGCGGACCGCCGTTGATCCCGATGCGCAGGTCGAACAGGTCGTCGAAGTCGTCGGGTTGCTGCTGCTCGCTGGACGGATAGTTCCAGTCGAAAGCGAGCACCGCGGGCGCGAACGGCACGGTGACGGTCTGCGTCAGCGAGACGAAGTCGAAGTCATCGGTGGTGTTGCCGTCGTAGCGCTGCGCGCCGCCGCCGCGGTTCTCGGGTCCGGTCGACAGCAGCGCGAACCAGGTGCCGTCGACGGTCGGTGGCGTACCGCCGGTGAAGTGCGAGGTGCGCACCGTTGCGGCCGCGCCGGTGCCGCCGACGCTCCAGCCCGCGAGCGTGCCGGTTTCGAAATTGCCGTTGGCGAGCTGTGCCGCAGCCGGTCCGGCGGCAAGGCTGCAGGCGAGCAGGACGGGCAGGCGCAGGTTCATCGTGGAGTCCTCGCATCGAGGTCGATGCCGAAGGCGAATTCGCGCTCGAGGCGCAGGTCGCGTGCAAGGCCACCCTCGGCCTGCACGCGGTAGGATCCGGCCGCGAGCCCGTCGACGCGATAGTAGCCCCAGGCATCGCTGCGCGCGCTCGCGACGCGGCGGCCTTCGGCGTCGAACACCTCGAGCGCGCGATCGGCGAGCGGTGCGCCCGCGGCGTCGAGCACGCGCCCGGCGAAGCCGAGCCGCAACGCAAGGCCGAAGTCGACGCGCGTGGCTGCGCCCGCGCGTACCTCGACGCGGCGCACCGGATCGGCCGGCTGGTACTCGAGCGGCAGTTCGCCGCTGTCGAGCGACAGCGAATAGATGCCGTCGGGCAACTGGCCGATCGCGAAGCGACCGGAGCCGTCGACTTCGCCGCGCCAGCGGCCATCGAGCAGCACGCCGACGCCCGCGAGCCGGCGCGCATCGAGCCCGTCTCCCGCGACGATGCGACCGGAGATGCCGCCGTCGTCGCCGCGCCGCTCGCGGTAGCCGCCGCGTGCAAGACCCGAGGGCGTCACCGCGAAATCGGCGACCATCGACAGCATCGCGATGCGGCCGGAGCCGCCGAACTGCCCACGCTGGAGTGGATCGTCGAGCACCTGCGCGCGCAGCAGCAGGCCAGGGCGCAGCTCTCCGCTGCCTTCGAGCAGGTAGCCCGCGTGGCCACGGCCGTGCAGCGCGCCGAGCGTCCACGAGAACGGCCAGCGCGCGCTGCCCGGGCCGTTGAGGTAGACGCCGGTGCGTCGACCGAGGCCATCCTCATCGACGAGTTGCGCGCGCAGCAGCAGGCGATTCGGCAGCCTCTGGTCGAGCGTGAACTGGCGCTGGTCGCGGTAGTTCGCGTAGCCGAGCGTGGTGTCCCGCAGCGGTGCCCAGCGCGCGACCGTCACGTAGCGACCGTCGTAGTCGGGCCGCAGCGACAGCGCGAGATCCGCACGCGGCTGCCATTGCAACGCGGGCTTGATGAAGTCGACCTCGCCGGCTTCGCCGCCGCGCGAATGGCGCGCGACCAGCGATGCCGCGAGCCCCGCACGCGGACGCCAGCCGGCTTCGGCCGTGTAGTCCGCGCGCGCGATCGCCTCGTCGTCGAGGAAACCGGCCTCGCGATGGCTGAACCAGCCGTTCCAGAACAGTGCGCCGCGCGCGCCGTCGCCGTAGACCTCGGCCGCGTTGCCTTCGCCCGCATGTGCGAGCGTGGCCGACCACACGCCGAGTGCGCCGAGCGAGGCGACCGCGCCGGCCGCGCCCTGCGGGCGCCTGCCGCTGTCCTGCCATGCGGCCATCAGCGTGAGGCCGTCGCGCACGCCCTGGCGCCACTGGTAGAAGCCCGCGCGTTCGCCGCCCTGGTCGAGGCGGTCGAGCGGATTGGCGCTGGTGCCGAAACCGGCATGGTGCAGCATCGCGCCTTCGGGCAGCAGGCGATCGCTCGCGACCGGACGGATGTCGTCGACGCGCAGCGGCACGTCGGCCTGGCCCGGTTCGTAGATCGCGACTTCGATGCGCTCGCCAGTGCCGGCCTGGTCGCGGAATTCGTATTGGCCGTCGAGTGCGATCGGCGTGCGCGCGACGACTTGGCCGTCGCGACGGAGTTCAGCGACGCCGCCCGGAGGCCCCTTGCCGCGCAGCGTGCGCTGCGCATCGAGCCGGCTCGCGACGAGGCCGTCGCCATAGGCCGCGTCGAACAGCGCGCGCGGCCGATTGCTCCATGCGACCTGCGCGCCGGTCAGGTAGAAGCCCGGCAGCAGCCCGCCGATCGAACCGGACAGTTCGCGTCCGACCAGGTAGCGCGTGTTGCCGCGTCCACCCGCGAGCGCCCACAGGTCCAGGCGCCGATCGGACTCGAAATCGTCGATCTCGCGCAGGTACCAGTTGGCCGGGCCGGCCACGCCCGCGAGATCGGTGGTGCCGAGCCAGCTCGAGGAGTGCGCGTCGCCGCGCCACGCGATCTCGCTGCGCCAGCGCGACAGGCTCGCGCGCGGCGCGCGAATGTCGGCCGGAGCAGGCGCGGCCTGCGCCGCGTCACCGGCCGCGGTCGCGAAAGGATCCCAGCCGAGGTCGACGCGCAGCGCGTACTCGCCGCGGTCGAAGCGCATGCGCGCGCCGAATGCCTGCTCGAGCGTCGCGACGTCGACGAACAGGAAGCCCTGGATCTCGCTGGCCTGCGCGCGCGGCACGCGCGCTTCGCCGAGTGGCGTCGCGAACACGAGCGCGTCCTCGCGCGGCTCGGCCACGAGTCGCAGCGCGCGCACGAGATAGTCGAGCGCGACGAGCGTGACGCCCGCGCGTTGCACGACCGCGAGCGCATCGTGGCGTTCATCGCCGTTGACGACGAGGGCGGCGAGCTGGATCTGCGGCGCGCTGCCCGCGCCGACCGCGTCGGCATAACCCCCGAAGGGACTCGCCGCGGGCGCAGCCACCGCCTGGCCCGCGCAGAGCAGGCCGGCCACTGCGAATGCGACAGCGAGTCGCGTCGGCGCGAGCGGGAGGTGGCGCGACATCGGCGGTTACCGCGCGGCGACGACGTAGTCGACCATGGCCGCGACCGGCGTGTCGCCGAAGCGGCCATCGACCGCGACGACGTAGCGTCCGGGTGCGAGCGCATGCGCGGCGAGGTCGAGCGGAACCGTGCGCCGCGTCTGCGGCAGCACCGAGGTGCCCGGCAACGCGCCGGCCGCGACCGCGCCGGCCGGCAGGCGCTTCACGAGGTCTTGCGCGCGATCGAGGCGCGGCACGTTCGCGGCGCCCGGGAACGCGGAAGCCGGATACACGACGTACTGGCCGGCGAGCCGGGTGGTCGCATTGCCGGTCGTCTCGAGGTCGAATGCGAGGCCGCCCGCACGCGCACCGAGCGCATGCAGGGCGCCGCGCCGGTCGACCGGACCCGAGTGCACGTAGATCGCGGCGCCGATGCGGAAACGCACGGCGAGCGTGGTCGCCGCTTGAGGCGCCGCGATCGGGGTCTCCTCGTTGAAGTAGAGCATCAGGCGCTGTTCGCCCGGTGGCAGCGCGACAGGCGGGCGCAGCGAGAAGCGCACGGCCTGCGACTGGCCGGGCGGCAACTCGAATTCGAGCGGACTGACCACGGTCCAGCGCTCGAGCCCGAGCGGGCCCGGCGGCAGGTCGCGCACGTTGTTGCCCTCGTCCTTGTCCCACGACGACAGCGACACGCGCACGCGCTTGGTCTCGCTGGTTTCGTTGTAGATCCGGAACGCATTCGTCGATGCGGCCTCGGCCACGTCGAGTTCGAGCATCTGCGGCGACACCGCGACCTGCGCCGCGGCGGGAACGGCCGCGAACAGCATCGACAGCGCGAGCGCGCGCAGCAGGGAAAACCGGTTCATGAGCCACTCCCGATGGCGTCCTCGATCACGAGTTCGCCGCTGTAGCGACCGGCCGCGGCGGCACGGCCGAGGTCGATCTCGAGCACCACCCCGCCTTCGAGCGTGCTGCCCTGGGTGTCGCGCGCGATCGTGCGCGGCGCGAGTGCGCGCACGCGCACCGGCAATGCGGCCGCGTCGCCCGCATGCACGAGGCGGTCGAAACCCCCCTGTGACTGCAGGCGCACGCTCGGAACCACGCCACGCGCGTACGGGTTTTCATCGTGTCCGACGCGCTGGCGCCACAGCACCGGGATCTCGCGTTCAATCACGAGCCGGATCGGCGGCGTCGCGATCGCGGCATCCACGACCAGCGCGCCACCGACGTGGCGCGCCTGCCGCGTGACGCCCGCGAGCGCCTGCACCGGTGCGGTGCCGAGCTCGTCGAGGCGCACCGGCGCGAGTTCGACCCGCGCCGGCATCGCCATCGCGTTCCAGTGCTCGGGCGAAGCCGCGGGCGCCAGGCAGGGCGCGAGCCCTGCCAGGACACCGACGAGCCACGACCAGCCGCTGGTGGCGAGGCACCGCATCGTCAGGTCGCCGTGACCGTGATCGTGTACTGCGGGTTGCCGGCGTTGGTGTAGACGCCGGTCGACTGCGCGTTGGCGAGGTTCAGACGCAGCGCGACGTAGCCCGGCAACGGGGTGCCGAGGCCCGGATCGGCGATCGTGACCGCATCGGTGGCCGCGTTGAATGCGAGCGCGCCGGGCGTGTTCGCGCCGACGTCGATGCCGGTCAGCGTGATCGAGCTCGGGCCGTTGCTGAGCGTCGCGCCGCCGACGCCGAGCGTCGCGGTGACCGTCGTGTTGCCGCTGGAACCGCCGAGCGCACGCAGCGCCCATACGTTCTGCAGCACGAGCGGAACCGCGGCCGGGTCGACACCGGCGGTCACCGGGGCCGTGAACGTCGCGGTCGCGACGCCGCCCGCGACCGTGGCCGCCTGCACCAGCGGAGCCGCGCTCGCGCATTCGGACGAGCCCGCGGCGACCGAGGCCGTGCAGCCGGTCGGGACGAGCAACGTGGCGAGATCGAGGCCGATGCGCAGCTGCGAGTGGTAGTAGAGGATCGTGACGCCGTTGGTCAGGTCGATGTCGACCTGCACGTTGCCGGCCGAGGAAAGGCCCGGCGTCGCGACAGCGGCGGCGGCGGAAATCGCGAGCGCGAGCGCCCGCACCGCACGAATGCGATGGATCGTCATGGGTTCACCCTTGGAAAGTGGGGGGACAACGTTTACCGGCCTCTGCGGACCGGCAGCGAGCACTAGCACGTAGCGTGCCAACGTGATGGCGCACTCAGTTTCACTATTTTTGTCCGGATTGTGCGAACGCTGTCACACAACAAGCCGCGAATGGGTGAACCCTGCCCTTGACCTATCCAGGGAAACCCTGATGAAAATCGCGCAGCTCAGTCCGGTCGCGTCAGGCGTTCGAGCTCGCCCAGCCCCTCGAGCGCCTCCCGGCGCCCGGAGCCACACATCGACAGGGTAGGCCGCAGCCCGCGGCAGACCGCCGGGCGCGACGCGTGGCCGAACAGCGCGCAGCCGTAGTCTTCCTGCAGCTGCACGCAAGGGATCCCCGCGGGCTTGCCGTACGGCATGCCCGGGATCGGCGACGAGATCGAAGGCGCAATGCAGCAGGCGCCACAGCCCGGGCGGCAGTGCATGCGTCAGCCTGCGCGCAGCGACGCATGCACCGGCGGCGTCAGCGGACGCAGTCCGTGCCAGCACGCGAAGGCTTCGGCCGCCTGTTCCACCAGCATCCCGAGGCCATCCACGCAGCGGCCGGCGCCGGCGGCGCGCGCGGACTCGAGGAACCCGATCGCCGCCGCGCCGTAGGAAAGATCGTAGGCAAGCGTCTCCCGGTCGACCAGTTGGCGCGGCAGATCGATCGCCGCGCCTGCATGGCCCGCGGCGCTCGCATCCAGCACGAGGTCGAAACGGCCTGCGCGCGCGAGCGCGTCGAGTGCCGTCGCGCGCGTGCCGGCACCGACTACCTCCGCGAGCGCCTCGGCGCGCGCGTGCGTGCGGTTCGCCAGCACGAGTTCGCCGACGCCCGCATCGACGAGCGCGAAGGCGGCCGCGCGCGCTGCGCCGCCGGCGCCGAGCAGCAGCACCCGTCGCCCCGCGGGTTCGAACGCATGGCGGTCGACGAGATCGCGCAGCAGGCCGACGCCGTCGGTGCTGTCGCCGCTCCAGCCGTCGCCTTCGCGCACGAGCGTGTTGACGCTGCCGCAGCGGCGCGCGCGTTCACTGGCGCCGCGACACAGGGCAAGCGCGTCCTGCTTGAGCGGCGAGGTGACGTTCGCGCCGACGCCGCCCGCGCGCGCGAACTCGGCGAGCGCATCCGCGAACGCGCCGCGCCCGGCTTCGATCGCGCGGTACTCGAGCGCGACGCCGGTCTGCGCGGCGAACGCTGCATGGATCCGCGGCGAGAGGGAATGCGCGATCGGCTGTCCGAATACCGCGTAGCGTTTCATCGGTCGGGGGAAACGCGCGTCAACGCGCGAGCGCGGCGCCGTCTTCGCGCAGCCAGCGCGCGACGTCGAGGGCGAAGTAGGTCAGGATCGCGTCGGCGCCCGCGCGGCGGATGCCGGTCAGCGCTTCGAGCACGCAGGCGCGCTCGTCGAGCCATCCGTTCGCCGCGGCGGCCTTCAGCATCGCGTACTCGCCGCTGACCTGGTAGGCGAAGGTCGGCACGCCGAAGCGGCGTTTCACGCGGCGCACGATGTCGAGGTAGGGCATCGCGGGCTTGACCATGACCATGTCGGCGCCTTCCTCGAGATCGAGCGCGACTTCGCGCAAGGCTTCGTCCGAATTGGCCGGATCCATCTGGTAGGTGGACTTGTTGCCCTTGCCAAGGTTGCCCGACGACCCGAGCGCATCGCGGAACGGGCCGTAGAACGCCGAGGCGTACTTGGCCGAGTAGGCGAGGATGCGCGCGTGCACGTGGCCGGCCCGCTCGAACGCCGCGCGTATCGCGCCGATGCGTCCGTCCATCATGTCCGACGGCGCGACGATGTCGGCGCCGGCTTCGGCATGCGAGAGCGCCTGGCGCACGAGCGCCGCGACGGTGGCGTCGTTGACGACGTACCCTGCGTCGTCGATGAGGCCGTCCTGTCCGTGCGTGGTGTACGGATCGAGCGCGACGTCGGTGATGACGCCGAGGCCCGGGTGCGCCTGCTTGAGCGCGCGCACCGTGCGCTGCACGAGTCCTTCGGGATTCCAGGCCTCGCTCGCATCGAGCGATTTCGCCTCGCCCGGCGTGACCGGGAACAGCGCGAGCGCGGGCACGCCGAGCCGTTGCGCCTCTTCGGCCAGCCGCAGCAGCCGGTCGATCGAGAGCCGCTCGACGCCCGGCATCGAAGGCACGGCCTCGGCGGCATCGCGACCCTCGCGCACGAACACGGGCAAGATCAGGTCGGACGGCGCCAGCACGGTTTCGCGCATCAGCGCGCGCGAGAACGCGTCGCGTCGCATGCGGCGCAGGCGCGTGGTCGGATACGGCATCGGCGGGCCCCGGAGCAGTGGAAAAGCCGATTGTACGAGGGATGCGCCACGCTCCCGGCGCGGCACGACCGCGCTCCGCGCAGCCCCTGTCGCGCTGCATCATGCAAAACTGTTAAGCAATCGTTAGTAATCCCTGCGCTAACGTGATCAAGTGGCGCCTCAGCTTTGGCGCTGAACACGCTGTAGAGCATAAGAAAATGCTGCCCCCGATCCTCTTGCTCGCGCTGTGCGCGGCCCTGATCCTCGCGTTGGCCTCGGTGCGCCGCGTGCCCGAAGGCCAGGTACACACATTCCGGCGCGTCGATGGACAGCAGCGCCTGGTCGGCTCCGGCATGCATTTCGTGTTGCCGCTGGTCGAGCGCCTCTCGCGCAAGACGAGCCTCGCAGGCAGCTCGCTCGGCATCGACGGCCTGCAGCACGAAGGGCGCCAGTACCGCGCCGAGGTCTGGTTCCAGGTCATCGATCCGGCGCTGGCCGGCGGCGTGCTCGACGAGATCGAGGAGGTGCTGCGCACCTCGACGCGCGGCTGCTTCGCCGCGGTCGGCGAGGCCGGCGCGGATGCGCGCGTGGCGCTCAAGCGCGCGCTCAACGAGCAGCTGCGCGGCCGCGGCCTGCTGGTCGCGCGCGTCGACCTCGCCGCGCAGGCCTGACCGGCCCGCGGTGGATTTTGCGGGCGCGCGCGCGGATACTGCGCGCCCCCGACTCGATGCGAACCGCCATGGCCGACCGCGATCCGTTGCGGCAGCGCCTCGGCGCCGGCCTCGCGGCGCTCCAGCTTGAATTCGCGCCGGACACCGTCGAACGCCTGCTCGACTACCTCGAGCTGCTCGCGCGCTGGAACGCGACCTACAACCTCAGTGCGGTGCGCGACCCGAACGAGATGGTCACGCGCCACCTGCTCGATTCGTTGAGCGTGTTGCCGCACGTCGTCGGAGAGCGGCTCGCCGACCTCGGCAGCGGAGCCGGCCTGCCCGGCATTCCGCTCGCGATCGCGCGTCCCTCGCTCGCGGTGACGCTCGTCGATTCGAACGGCAAGAAGACACGCTTCCTGCGTGCGGCCGTGCGCGAACTTGGCCTCGCCAACGTCAGGGTGGACGAGTGCCGCGTGGAACAGGCACGCGGCCAATACGACTGCGTCACCGCGCGCGCGTTCGCGTCCCTCGCCGACATGCTGGCCTGGGGCGGCCACCTGCTCGCGGCGGAAGGCCGCTGGCTCGCGCTCAAGGGACGCGTGCCGCGCGACGAACTGGTTGCACTGCCGGACGGTTTCCGGGCCGAGGACGTGATCGCGCTGCAGGTGCCCGGCTTGGACGCGGAGCGCCATGTCGTGGTAATCAAGCGGGTCCGGAATGGCGCACCGGACATCCAGGGGTCGGCGGCACGCACATGACACGCATCATCGCAATCGCGAACCAGAAGGGCGGGGTCGGCAAGACCACGACCGCGGTCAACCTCGCGGCCGCTCTCGCCGAGACGCGGCGCAAGGTGCTGCTGATCGATTTCGACCCGCAGGGCAACGCGACGATGGCCTCGGGCGTGGACAAGCGCACGGCCAAGCCGAACGGCTGCGAGGTGCTCCTCGACGAGGCGCCGATCGAATCGGCGATCGTCACGACCGAAGGCGGGTTCGACCTCTTGCCCGGCAACGGCGACCTGACCGCGGCCGAACTCAAGCTCATGGACGCGCTCGCGCGCGAATCGCGCCTCAAGGAGCAGCTCGCCAAGCTCGGCGACCGCTACCACACGATCATCATCGACTGCCCGCCGACGCTGCACCTGCTCACGATCAATGCATTGACCGCGGCACATGGCGTGCTGATCCCGGTGCAGTGCGAATACTTCGCGCTGGAGGGATTGTCGAGCCTGCTCGACACGATCAAGGCGGTGCGCATGCGGCTGAACCCGAAGCTCGAGGTCGAGGGCCTGCTGCGCACGATGTACGACGCGCGCAACAACCTCGGCAACGAAGTCTCGCTGCAGCTGACCAAGCACTTCGGCGACAAGGTGCTGCGCTCGATCATCCCGCGCAACGTGCGCCTGGCCGAAGCGCCGAGCCACGGCAAGCCGATCAACCTGTACGACCGCGAATCGCGCGGGGCGATCGCCTACCTCGGCCTCGCGGGCGAGATGCTGAGGCGCGATCGCACGGCGTCCGCGTCCCCCAGTCCCTGACGCCGACGGTCACGGAATCCACGCGATGGCAGCCAAGAAACGATCTTCCAGCCTCGGCCGCGGCCTCGACGCCCTGCTCGGCGGAGGCGACGCATCCGCGAGCGCCGAAGCCGAAGGCGAGCTGCGCACGCTCGCGACTGCCTCGATCGAGCCGGGGCGCTACCAGCCCCGCCAGCGATTCGACGCCGAGCCGCTCGAGGAACTGGCCGCATCGATCCGCGCGCAGGGGCTGATCCAGCCCGTCGTCGTGCGCGCGATCGCGCGCGATCGCTACGAACTCATCGCAGGCGAACGGCGCTGGCGCGCAGCGCAACTGGCCGGGCTCGAGGAGATTCCGGCGCTGGTCAAGACCGTCGCCGACCAGGCCGTGGTCGCGATGGCGCTGATCGAGAACATCCAGCGCGAGGACCTCTCGCCGCTCGAGGAAGCGCAGGCGCTTGCACGGCTGATCGAGGAGTTCGGACTCACCCACCAGCAGGTCGCGGACGCGGTCGGTCGCTCGCGCGCGGGCGTGTCGAACCTGTTGCGCCTGCTCGAGCTGCCGGTCGCGGTCAAGCGCCTGCTCGACGAGCGCCGGCTCGAGATGGGCCATGCGCGTGCGCTCGCGAGCCTCCCGGCCGCGCGCGCGACCGCGCTCGCCGAGCAGGCGGCCGACCAGGGCTGGACGGTGCGCGAACTCGAAGACGCGGTCCGGCGCGCGACCGGTGGCGCGCCCGCGAAGCCGGCGCGTCCCGCTCCGAAAGCCGATGCGAACATCGAGGCGCTCGAACGCGAGCTCGCGGCGAAGCTCGCGACCCGCGTCAAGCTCGCGCACGGCCGCAATGGCCGTGGCAAGCTCGTGATCCACTATCACAGCGCCGACGAGCTCGAAGGCATCCTCGAACGCATCCGCTGAGGCCCGTTTGCACGCGGCGCGCGGCCCCGCCCCGCCGGCTGCCCCGATGTGCGGCACGAATGTGTAAAGACGCGCAACCGCAGGCCGCCCTCGCGGTACTCACCTTGGGTCCCACGCCAAGGAGTCGTCCCATGCGCCTGCTCGCCCTTCTGGTCGCCCTCGCGGCCGCCTTCTCTGCCCTGCCGGTCCGCGCCGCGGACCATGTCGTGACCGCGTTCGCGGGCCCGTTCCGCTTCGAGCCCGCCGACCTCACGATCGCGCCGGGCGACACCGTGACGTTCGTGAATGGCGGTGGTTTCCACAATGTCGTGTCCGATCCGGGCGCGATCGTGACCTTCCGCTGCGCTGAAGGTTGCGACGGCGACGGCGCCGGCGGCAACGGCGATGCGAGCAGCAGCAACTGGAGCGCGACCGTCGCGTTCCCGGAAGCCGGCGTCGCACCCTACTTCTGCGAGATCCACGGCGCCCCCGGGGGTGTCGGCATGTCCGGCGTGATCACGGTCGCGGAAGAGGTGCCCACGCCGGTCCTCGTGGTCGAGCCGGTCGCGCTCGAAGGAACGGCCGATGCGGGCGCCAGCGTCACGGTCGGGTTCGGCATCGCGAACGAGGGCACCGCCGCGCTCGACTGGACCGCCGACACCGCCGAAACGGACTGCGCGTCACCCGGGCTCGTGCCCTGGCTGTCGCTCGATCCGGCCGCCGGCACGATCGGCATCGGCGGGCCCGCGGTGTCCGTCGACGTCACGCTCGACGCCGCCGCGCTCGACGTCGGCGTCTACAGCGCGAACGTCTGCGTCGGCAGCAACGATCCGGCCAACGCACTCTTGACGTTGCCGGTCACTTTCACGGTCAATACGCCGGACCTGGTCTTCGCTGACGGTTTCGATGGCTGACGCGCGGCATGCGGGACCCTGAAAGCCGGGATGGCGACGCCCGGTCCGTTGCCGGCGTGGGCGAACGCCGGCAACAGTTCGAGGCTCTCGTGCATGCGCATTCGAGCGAGCTCTATCGCTACGCGTTCTGGCTGTGCGGCCAGGACGCGCTCGCGCAGGACCTCGTGCAACAGACCTACCTGCGCGCGTGGCGCTCGCTCGATGCGCTGCGCGACGAAGTCGCGGCCAGGCCCTGGCTCGCGACGATCCTGCGCCGCGAGCACGCGCGCCTGTACGAACGCAAGCCGATGCCGGCCGTCGACCTCGACGGCATCGAGCTTCGCGACGAAGCGCCGGGCCCCGAACACCTCGGCGAGGACGCGGTGCTGCGCGCGGCGATCGCGCGGCTCGAGCCGAAATACCGCGAGCCGCTCGTGCTGCAGGTGCTCGGCGGTTACTCGTGCAGTGAAATCGCCATCCAGCTCGGCATCAGCGAGTCGGCCGTGATGACGCAGGTGTTCCGCGCACGCCAGAAGCTGCGCGCGATGCTCGACGGGCGCGAGACGGAGGCCATGCCGCATGGACTGCGTTGAGTTCCGCCGCCAGCTCGGCATCGCGCCGGAGGCGCTCGACGCGCAAGCACGCGCGCACCTGGCCGACTGCTCGTCCGGATGCATCGAGGCTGCGGCCGACGCGCGCGCGTTCGAAGCGCGGCTCGGCCGCGCGCTCGCGGTGCCGGTGCCGCAAGCACTCGCGCAGCGCCTGTGGGACCTGCCGACGGCCCCGCTGGCCCGCGGCCCGCGCAGCCGGCGCACCGCATGGATCGCATTCGTAGCGGCGGCTTCGCTCGTGCTCGCGTTCGGACTCGCGCAGTGGCGGCGCAACGCGGTGCCATTGGCGGACCTCGCCATCGCGCACGTGACGGCTCCCGACGAGCGCGCTGCCTGGAGCCTGCGCGAACCGGTCGCCGCGCGCGAGGTCGAAGCCGCGTTCGTCGAACGCGGCGTGCCGCTCGCGGGTGCGCCGCCGGCCGGCGTCGCCTACGTCGCGCTCTGCGGCATCGGCAACCGGCCGATCGTGCACATGCTGATGCCCGAGCAGGGCCGGCCGGTGTCCGTGCTCTACCTGCCGCGCTACCCGCCCGCGGCGCCGACCTCGTTCCGCCGGGAAGAACTGAGCGGGCGTACGGTCCCGGTCGGCGACGGCACGCTGGTCCTGCTCGCGCGCAGCACGCAACGCTTCGACGCGATCGAGCACGCATGGCGCGACGCGATCGAGGGGCCCGCGCGGATTGCCGCAGGCAGCCACTGAAGCGCACGCGCGCTGCCGGAGCGGGCAGGGATCGGCGATAATCGGCCGATTCCGCGCGCAGCCATCGATCCCATGCCCGAGTTGTCCGTCGTCGTGCCGGTATTCAACGAGCAGGACAACATCCCGCCGCTGATCGCGGAGATCGTGGCGGCGCTGCGCGATCGCGTCGATTTCGAGATCGTCTACGTCGACGACGCGAGTCGCGACGGCTCGATTGCGGTCCTCACCGAGGCGAAACGGGCGAACCCGGAGTTGCGCGTGGTCGCGCACGCGAGCCAGAGCGGGCAAAGCACCGCGATCCGCAACGGGGTGAAAGCCGCGCGCGGACGCTGGATCGCGACGCTCGACGGCGATGGCCAGAACGACCCGGCCGACATCCCGAAACTGCTCGCGATGCGGGATGAATCATCTGCGGCGATCAAGCTCTACGCGGGCTGGCGCGTGAACCGCCAGGACTCGGGCAGCAAGCGCTGGGCCTCGAAGTGGGCGAACGCGATCCGCTCGCGCCTGCTGCGCGACGAGACGCCCGACACCGGCTGCGGCATCAAGCTGTTCGAGCGCGAGGCGTTCCTGGACCTCCCCTACTTCGACCACATGCACCGCTACCTCCCCGCGCTGATGCAGCGCGCCGGCTGGCAGGTGCGCAGCGTGCCGGTCAACCATCGCGCGCGCGGCGCCGGCGTGTCCAAGTACAACAACCTCAACCGCGCGCTCGTCGGCATCGCGGACCTGCGCGGCGTCGCGTGGCTGATCCGCCGATCCCGGCGCACCGAAACCCGCGAACTGTAGGCGCGCACGCTGTGCGCGATCGCGGTACTTCCCGTGCTCTCGAGCGCATCCGGTCGCCTGCGCGGATCGCCCACAGGGTGGGCTCCTACGGGCGCGACCCTGGCCGCGCCGCGCGCGAACCACGTCGCCGGTTCGCCTGACGGCTTCCGGCGCACGCGTGCGCCCACTTGCCGCAAACCCCTGATTCCGCTATAAAGCGCGGCTCCCTGCTCGCTTCTCGCCCTCCCGGGCGCGCGGAACCGGTCGTGCGGTCCGCCCCGCGTCGAAGCCATCGGGACTTCCAGCACCGCACGGCGCATCGCCGCCGCTGGGCCGCCACCGTCCTGGCCAAGGACGGAACAGCATCGACGAGGTTCGCAATGGCCAAGGTCTGCCAGGTCACCGGAAAGGGCACCCAATCCGGCAACAATGTTTCACACGCCAACAACAAGACGCGGCGCCGCTGGCTGCCGAACCTGCACGAGCGCCGCTTCTGGGTGCCCAGCGAAAACCGCTGGATCTCCCTGCGCGTGTCCAGCCACGGGCTGCGCACGATCGACAAGAAGGGCATCGAAGTCGTCGTCGCCGAGCTGCGCAAGCGCGGCGAAAAGGTCTGAGGAGTAGAGCACCATGGCATCCAAGCGCGACAAGATCCGTCTGATCTCCTCGGCCGGCACGGGCCACTTCTACACCACCGACAAGAACAAGAAGAACACGCCGGAAAAGATGGCGGTCAAGAAGTACGACCCGGTCGTGCGCAAGCACGTCGAGTACAAGGAAGGCAAGATCAAGTGACCCAGCGAGCTGCGCGCATGGCGCGCGGCTCACGATCCACCGCCCCGACGAACGCCGGGGTCTGGTGACTCGGGAAAACCCGCCTCGTGGCGGGTTTTCTTTTTGCGCGCGGCCCGGTGCGCGGTCGACCGTGCGCGCAACGCGCTCGCCGCAGGCGACGACGGACGGCGTAGGTGGACGCCGTCCATCGCCGGCTCACTCTTCCGTCGCCACCTGGCAGCCGAGCAGGTCGGCGTCGGTGATCGTCCATTCGTCGCTTGCGCCGCACAGCGGCACCTTCTCGATCACGCAGGCGTCGCCGTCCTCGTCGACGACGCGCACGTCGTATTTGTCGCACGGGATCCCGTGCAGCGTGAACTCGCCGCCGGTTTCGATCACGTCGTCGTCGAGCTGGTCCGGACCCCATTCGTCGCTGCGCGACACGTTCACGTAGAGCTCGTGGATTTCCCAGCTCGAGTTGTTGCGCAGGACGATCTGCGCATCGGCAGCCGAGACATTGCCCGCCGCGCACGCGAGCGCGGCCAGTGCACTCGCAAGCGCGAGGGCGTGGTGCTTGTACATGGACTTTCCCCTGTGTTTCGACGGCGTCGAAATCCCGCATAGTGCAGCATGCGGATCGGGCGCGCGCAAGCAGTGGCGGCGCGCGCAAGCAACGCGCAAAGGCGTCGTCCTGCGATGCGCGCGCGAATCCTTGCTAACCTGCACCGACGCGCGGGCCCCCGCGCGCGACACGGGAGCGCGATGGACACGCACGCGATGCCGGCGGAGCCACCCGACCGCATGCATGCGCGCGCGACGCCGGGCTTGCTTCCCCGCATGCTCGGACCAGCGTTCGAACGCCTGCCCGATCGCGTGCGATGGATGCATCGCGGCACGTCGACCCAGGCACGCGGCGCTGCGATCGTGCAAGGCGACTCGCACTGGCGCGCGCGCGTGCTGCGCAGGATCGCCGGCCTGCCTTCTCCCGCAGGCTCGATCCCGCTCGCGTTCGAGATCCGCGCGCACGCGACGGGCGAGTTCTGGCTGCGGCGATTCGGCGACAAACCGATGCGCAGCGAGCTCGCACGCTCGATGCGCATCGCCGACGCGCTCGAGGAACGCCTCGGGCCGGTTCGCCTGACCTTCGCGCTCGAGATCGACGAATCACGCATGCACTGGACCCTGCGCGAACTTCGCGTGCTCGGCATCGCGCTGCCGCTGCGCTGGTTCCGCGACCTGCGCGCCTCGTGCGGCGACGAGCAGGGCCGCTACGCGTTCGACATCGACGTGCGCCTGCCGCTGGTCGGGCGGCTGATCGGGTACTCGGGATGGCTGGAGCCGATCGATGACGCAGCCTGATGCGATCGCAATCATCGTGTTCGACGGCGTCTGCCTGTTGTGCAGCCGCTGGGTGCGTTTCGTCCTGCGCCACGACCCCTCGGGACGCTACCGGTTCGCGTCGATGCAGTCGGAACCCGGTCGCGCGTTGCTGACCGCGCATGGGCTCGATCCCGACGACCCGAACTCGCTGCTGCTCGTCGCGGGCGGACATGCATGGACCGACAGCGACGCGATCCTGCGCGTGCTCGCGGGGTTCGGCGGCGCGTGGCGCAGCGCACTCGTGTTGCGGGCGGTCCCGCGCAAGCTGCGCGATCCCGCCTATCGCTGGCTCGCGCGCAACCGCTATCGCTGGTTCGGACGCAGCCAAGCGTGCTGGCTGCCCGCCCCGGAGCACGCGCAGAGGTTCCTGCACTGAGACGCGAAAAACCCGCCTCGCGGCGGGTTCCTCGTGGTCGCGCGATGACGAGCGCTCAGTGTTCGCCCGCGAGGCGATAACCCTTCAGCCGAGCCGCGAATTCGGCCAGCGTACGGATGCCGGTCGCCTCGGCCTCGCGGCACCAGTCCTTGAGCGCGTCGACCATCGCCTCGGCGTTGCGGCCATTGCGTTCGGTGAGTTCGGCGAGCCGCGCGCGGAATTCGCAGACCGTGCGCAGGCGCGGATGCTTCTCGGTGAACTGGGTCATCCGTTCGCGCGAGGCGGCGTCGAGCCAGCGCCCGCCATTGCCGAGCGCACGCCGCAGCCGGCGCGGCAAGGCCTTGATGCCGGCGCCCGCGCTGCTCGCTTCCTCGCGCAGGGTCGGCGCGATCACGCCGCGGAAGTAGTCGCTCATCACGTGGAAGCGATGCGACAACAGCGCCTTCACGGTGTCGGTATCGGGCAGGTTCATGTTGGGACGCACGTCGAGCGTCGGTGCGACGCGCAGCACGGTCGCCAGGCGCAGCGACTTGAACAGGCGGATCGCCGCCCAGCCGATGTCGAATTCCCATTTGCGCAACGCGAACTTGGCGGAACTCGGGAACGCGTGGTGGTTGTTGTGCAGTTCCTCGCCGCCGATCCACAGGCCCCATGGCGAGAGGTTGGTCGAAGTATCGGCGGATTCGAAGTTGCGGTAGCCCCACCAGTGGCCGACGCCGTTGACGAAGCCCGCGGCCCAGAACGGGATCCAGGCCATCTGGATCGCCCAGAGCGCGCCGCCGACTGCGCCGAACAGCGCGAGGTCGACAATCAGCATCAGCGCAGGGCCGGTGTACGGGTGCGCCCCATAGACATGGCGCTCGAGCCAGTCGTCGGGCGTTCCGCGGCCGTACTTGTCCATGTCCTCGCGGCGCCCCGCGGCGTCGCGATAGAGGCCGACACCGTCCCAGAACACCTTGCGGATGCCGTGGATCTGCGGGCTGTGCGGATCCTCTTCGGTCTCGACCTTCGCGTGGTGCTTGCGATGGATCGCGACCCACTCCTTCGTGACCATGCCGGTCGTGAGCCACGACCAGAAGCGGAAGAAGTGCGCGAGCAGCGGATGGAAATCGACGCCGCGATGGGTCTGGCTGCGATGCAGGTAGAGCGTGACCGTGAAGATCGTGAGCTGGGTCACGACGAGCAGGAACACGACCCAGGTACCCCAGGAAGCCTGGGTCAGGCCGCGCGCGGCGAGGTCGATGAAGGTGTAAGGCATGAAAGAGAACTACGCTGGAGCAGGGGTATCCCACTATACCCGCCCCAGATGCTGCTTGCGGCGCACGATGTCAAGCTTGGTGGCGGCGGGCGTCGCGCGAGGCTGCGCGCGGGCTTGCGGCGGTGCCGCCCGAACCGGAACAATCGGGCGACGTGAATTCCCCCGATCCGGTCCTTCGCCTCCAGCACGCCAGCCGCCGCCTCGGTGGCCGCGCGGTCGTGCGCGCGCTCGAGCTCGAGGTCGCGCGTGGAGAAGTGCTCGGCCTGCTCGGCGTCAACGGCGCCGGCAAGAGCACGACGCTGCGCATGATCGCGGGCGTGCTCGCGCCGAGCCAGGGGCGCGTCGTCATCGATGGCGAGGACCCATACGAGCGCCCCGCGATCGCGCGCCGGCGCATCGGTTACCTGCCCGAAGTGCCGCCCTTGCATGCGGAACTGACGCCGCTCGAGTTCCTCGCCTTCTGCGCGCGCCTGCGCGGACTGCCGCGCGCGTCGATCGCCGCGGCGGTGGAACGCGCGCTCGAACGCTGCGGGCTCGGCGAGGTGCGTCGCCGTCCGATCGCGGCGCTGTCGAAGGGATTCCGCCAGCGCGTCGGCATCGCGCAGGCGATCGTGCACGAACCCGCGCTGATCGTGCTGGACGAACCGGCTTCCGGGCTCGACCCGGTGCAGGCACTGAACCTGCGCGAGCTCGTGCGCAGCCTCGGCACCACGCATGCAGTGGTGCTGTCGACGCACCTGCTGCCGGATGTCGCCGCGTGCTGCGACCGCGTTGCGATCCTCCACCACGGCGAGCTGCGTCATCTCGGATCGGCGCGGCCCGCGGACGCATCGGCATGGTGCGTCGGCGTGGTGCAGCCGTTGGCCGCGCGCGACTGGCTCGCGTTGCCGATGGTGGAAGCGGCAGAAGCGCTCGATCCGCACCAGTGGCGCGTGCGACTTCGCGACGGCGCGCCGGTCGACGCGTTCGCGCGCGCGGTGGTCGAGCAGGGATTCGGGCTCGTCGCGCTCGGCGCGGATGCGGCGCCGCTCGAATCGACCTTCCTCGCGATCGCGGCGAGCGGGCCCGCGGCGGACGCGGCATGAAGACCGTGCTGCTCGTCGCCCGCCACGAGTGGCGCCGCCTCGCGGTGCAGCCGTTCGCGTGGACCCTGGCTGCGCTCGTCGTCGCGCTGATGGCGTGGCAGTTCCTGCTGTCGCTGCAGGGCTATCTCGAACTGGCACCCAAGCTCGGTGGCCTCGCCGACGCACCCGGCGTCACTGACCTCGTCGCGATCCCGCTGCTGCGCAGCTTCGCGAACCTGCTGATGCTGGTGCTGCCGCTCGTCACGATGCGCGCGATCGCGGGCGAACGCCGCGCGGCGACCTTGCCCCTGCTGCTCGCGAGCGGCATCGGCAGCGCGCGCATCGTGCTCGGCAAGTACATCGGTGCCCTCGGTTACGCCTGGCTGCTGGTCGCGCTGGTCGCGCTGATGCCGCTCTCGCTCGCGCATGCGACGCCGCTCGACATCGGCAAGCTCGCCGCCGCGCTGCTCGGCGTCGCGTTGCTGGCGGCCGCGCTGGTCGCGATCGGCGTGCTCTGCTCGGCCTGGGCCTCGCAGCCGGCGCTGGCCGCCGCGGCCGCGCTCGCGCTGACCGGCGTGCTCGCGGTGGTCGACGCGGGTGCGCGCCTGCAGGGCATCACGCATTCGGGCATCAACCACCTTGCGTTGCCGACCCACCTCGAACCGTTCCTGCGCGGCATGACCGCGAGCGTCGACGTGGTCTACTTCGTGCTGCTCGCGGCGGTCGCGCTCGTGATCGCGACGCGCCGGGTCGATGCGCTGCGCGGGAGCGCGGATTGATGCGCGAACGCCTCGCCGACCTGTTGCATGCGCTCGTCGTCGTCGCGATCGCGGCCGCGATCGCGTTCCTGTCCACGCGCTACGGCATCGAGCGCGATTTCAGCCATGCACGCAGCGCGAG
This sequence comes from Pseudomonadota bacterium, assembly GCA_023430685.1. GTDB lineage: Bacteria > Pseudomonadota > Gammaproteobacteria > Xanthomonadales > Rhodanobacteraceae > Dokdonella_A. Next base: position 34,809 of record JAEYZH010000049.1, read on the forward strand.
CCTCGGCGAGTCCTCGATCGCGGTGTTGGCCGCACTCGACGGACCGGTCGAGGTGATCAGCTATGCACGCCGCCAGGGCGGCCTGCGCGGGCTGATCGGCGAGTTCGTCGCGCGCTACCAGCGCGCCAAGCCCGATCTCGCGCTGCGCTTCGTCGATCCCGACGCGGACCCCGACGCGATGCGCGCCGCCGGCATCACGATCGACGGGGAACTCGAGCTTCGCTACGGCGACCGCAGCGAACGCCTGAAGGTACTCAGCGAGCAGGAATTCTCGGGCGCGCTGCTGCGCCTCTCGCGCGGCAGTAGCCGCATCGTCGCGTTTCTCGAAGGCGAGGGCGAGCGCGATCCGCTCGGCGCGCGCAACGCCGACCTCGGCCGGTTCGTCGAATCGCTCGCGGCGCGCGGCCTGCGCGCGGTGCCGCTGCCGCTCGCGCGCACCGGCACGGTGCCGCAGAACACCGATCTCGTGGTCGTTGCCGACCCGCAGGTCGACCTGCCCGCGGCCGCCGCGGACGCGCTGGTGGAGTACCTGGAACGCGGTGGCGCGCTGCTCTGGCTCGCCGAGCCGGGCGCGAGGGCCGGGCTCGAGCCGCTCGCCGAGGCGCTCGGACTCGCGCTCCTCCCGGGCACCGTCGTCGACGCGGGCGGCGAGGCGTTCGGCTTGTCGGACCCGAGCTTCGTCGCCGCGAGCCGCTACCCCGATCACGCGATCACGCGCGATTTCGTGCTGACCACGCTGTATCCGCAGGCGACGGCGCTCGCGCGCCGCGCGGACACGCGTTGGGCCGCGGCGCCGCTGCTGCAGTCGGGCGAGCGCTCGTGGAACGAAACCGGCCGCATCCCGCGCACGGGCGAAGCCGCCGACACCGTGCGCCACGATGCGACCGACGGCGAGATCGCGGGACCGCTCGACCTCGGCTTCGCGTTGACGCGGATCTCCCCGCGCCCCGATCGCCGCGAACAGCGCGTGGTCGTGCTCGGCGACGGCGACTTCCTGTCCAACAGCTTCCTCGGCAACGGCGGCAACCGCGAGTTCGGCCAGCGCGTGTTCGACTGGCTGCTCGGTGACGATGCGCAGGTGCAGGTGCCCGACCGCAGCGCGGCCGATCGCGAATTGCGGTTGTCGCAGCGCGCGCTCGGCCTGATCGCGCTCGGCTTCCTCGTCGTGCTGCCGCTGCTGCTGGTCGCGACCGGCGTGCTGGTCTGGTGGCGCAGGCGTCGCTGAGATGAAGCGGCGCACGCACACCACGCTGTGGCTGCTCGCGACGCTCGCGGCGCTCGCCGCGGCGGTGCAGTGGCAGGTTCGGTACGAACGCGCGCGCCTGTCCGATCCGCTCAGCGCGCTCGACCTCGACGCGGTGCGGCGGATCGAGGTCGGGTGCCGCGGCTGCGAACCACGCCGCTACGAGAAGGCCGATGGCCTCTGGCGCATGCTCGCGCCGCACGCGCGCGAGGCCGATGCGCAGGCGATCGATCGCCTGCTCGCGATCGCGCACGCGCCGGTGCGCATGCGCTACACATCGGGCGAACTCGATCCTGCGCGCATCGGCCTCGTGCCGCCGCTGGCGACGCTGCGACTCGACGACACCGTGTTCACGTTCGGCACCACCGATGCAATCCATGGCGACCGCTACGTCGCGGTCGGCGACCTCGTGGCGCTGGTGCCGGATCGGTTCAGCGTGCACCTGTTCGCGATGCCTGAAACGGGCGCCACGCCCGCGGCCGGTGATGCAAGCGCGGACCGCGAGCCCGCGGTGCGCTGAAAAGCAGCGGATCCCGCTCCCGCCTTTCGCCGCGACCTGGGTCGATTCATGCCTGCCGCGGCGCATGATCCGCCCGGTGAGGCGGGCGCATCCGTTCGCGGTCACGCACTTGATCCGCCTCGGGATCGCACCCACGATTCGATGCATGCCCGAACTGCCGGAAGTCGAAACCACGCGGCGCGGACTCGCGCCGCACCTGGTCGGGCGTCGCGTGCTCGAACTCGTCGTGCGCGAATCGCGCCTGCGCTGGCCGCTGCCGCGTGCATTGCGAGAACGGCTGGAGGGCCAACGGATCAGCGCCATCGAGCGACGCGCGAAGTACCTGCTCGTGCACGTCGAGCCAGGCAGCGCGCTGCTGCATCTCGGCATGTCGGGCGCGTTGCGCGTGCTGCCCGCGGAGACGCCGGCGGGCCTGCATGACCACGTCGACTGGCGCCTCGATTCGGGCCAGGTGCTGCGTTACACCGATCCGCGCCGTTTCGGCTGCCAGCTGTGGCAGCCGCGCGGGACCACGCATGCGCTGCTCGCAGGTCTCGGCCCGGAACCCTTGTCGGATGCCTTCGACGGCGAACTGCTGTGGCGTCGCTCGCGCGGCCGCAAGGCCGCGGTCAAGCAGTTCCTGATGGACCAGGCGATCGTCGTCGGCGTCGGCAACATCTATGCGAGCGAGGCGCTGTTCGCCGCGCGGATCCATCCGTCGCGCGCGGCGGGCTCGGTGTCGCGCGAGCGCTACGAGCGCCTCGCACTCGAGGTCAGGCGCATCCTCGCGCATGCGATCGCGCGCGGCGGCACCACGCTGCGCGACTTCATCAGTCCCGACGGGCTGCCCGGCTACTTCGAGCAGGAGCTCAACGTCTATGGCCGCACCGGCGAGCCCTGCCACGCCTGCGGCGCGCCGATCCGTGCGCGCGCGATCGGGCAGCGGTCGACGTTCTTCTGCGCGCGCTGCCAGCGCTGACGCCGCGTCAGCCTGGCCAGCGCAACGCGAGGTGGCGGTTGTTGAACTCGGGGTCGTCGTCCGAACCCGCATGCTCCACGCGCATGCCATCCGGCAGGTCGCCGACTTCGATCTCGCGCCCGCCTTCGACGAGGCCACCTGCGCACTGGAACGCGACGAAGCGTTCGGCCAGTTCGCCCGCGAGGTTCGCATCCGAGGGCGGCACGTTGCGCACCGAGACGTCGGGTCGCGCGAACTTGCGCATGCCGCGCGTGTGCACCCACAACCGCCCAGGATGGCGCTCATCCTCGCTGCACAGGATCAGCACGTGGTCGCGTGGCTCGAACGCGTCGCGCGCGAACAGCCGCCGCTGCCAATCCGCGGCGGCGAGCATCGAGAGCGTCTGCGGATCCACCACGGCGATGCCGCCGAGGTCGCACAGCGCGGCGATCGTGCCGACCATGTCGCGCAACGGGTCGAGGTCGGCAGGATCGGCGATCGCGCCGCGCAGCATCACGCACTGCGGCGCGCGCCTGGCCAGCTCGAACAACCGCGAATCCTCGTCGTAGAGGATCGAACCGAGCGCGCCGGCGAGCGGATAGCCGTCCCACTTCGCCAGTTCGCGGTTCACATAGCGCACCACCTCGATGCCGGCGGGCGTTCCACGCGTGCGCCAGCGCTGCGCGTCGATGCGGAAATCCTCGTCGAAATCGCCGAACACGAACCACAACAGGAACGCCGCGTCGCCACTGTCCTGCCACTGCGGCCGTGGCCATGCGGGCGTCGTCATGCGCGTGCTCCGGGTACGTCGAGCGGCAACACCGGCTGCTGCAGTTCCACCGTGCTGTCGCCGGCCATGATCTTCTTGAACTCGGCGCGGCTGACCGAGACGTAGCGCTCGTTGCCGCCGATCTCGACCTGCGGCCCGTCGGTGATCGCGCGCCCATTCTCGTCCACGCGCACGACCATCGTCGCCTTGCGGCCACTGTGGCAGATCGTCTTGATCTCGACGAGGTTGTCGGCCCAGGCCAGCAGGTAGCGGCTGCCTTCGAACAGCTCGCCGCGGAAATCGGTCCGCAGGCCGTAGGCGAGCACGGGGATGCCGAGCACGTCGACGATGTCGGTGAGCTGCCACGCCTGCGCCTTCGTCAGGAATTGCGCTTCGTCCACGAGCACGCAGTCGAGGCGGCCGCGGGCCTCGACGTCCGCACGCACGAGCGCGAGCAGGTCGTCGTCGAACGAGAAGCGCAGCGCGTTCGCGCGCAGGCCGATGCGCGAGGCGACCACGCCCTCGCCCGCGCGCGTGTCGAGTCGCGGTGTCAGGATCAGCGTGCGCATGCCGCGCTCGTGGTAGTTGTAAGCGCTCTGCAGCAGCGTGGTGGTCTTCCCGGCGTTCATCGCCGAGTAGTAGAAGTAGAGCTTGGCCATGTCCTGCCCGACACCGATGCCGACGCGCATGGTAGCGGATCGCTGAGCAGGCATCGGTGCGGGCGGTGTGCCGTCGTGCAGCACGACGACCGCGATCGACGGCAGCAACCATTCGATCACGATGTCGGGCCTGGGTCAGTTTCCGATCGCGGCCGGGCCGCTGTTTCTCGACTTCGGCGGCGTGCGAGAACTTCGGTGTGTCGCTGCTCGGCTCCGGCGTGCTCGACCTGATCTTCGAGGATGGCTTCGAGTAGCGGCCTGCAGCGCCGGGAGCGCCAGCCGCGCGCGCCTGTCAAGCTGTGCGGGCGTTCGCGGCGCAGGCACAATCGCAGCCCGACCTCCCCGGGCCTGCGATGAGCCTCAACCCGCAACAACGCGCTGCCGTCGAGTATTGCGACGGGCCGCTGCTCGTGCTCGCCGGTGCGGGTTCGGGCAAGACGCGCGTGATCACCGAAAAGATCGCCCACCTCGTGCGTCGACGCAACCTTCCGCCCTCGAAGATCGCGGCGATCACGTTCACGAACAAGGCCGCGCGCGAGATGCGCGAACGCGTCGGCAAGCTGGTGTCGGCCGCGGCCGCGGAAGAACTCACGGTGTGCACGTTCCACGCGCTCGGACTGCGTTTCCTGCAGGTCGAACATGCGCGCGCGAACCTGCGGCGCGGGTTTTCCATCCTCGATGCCGACGACACCCAGGCCATGATCAAGGAACTCGCGCCGAAGGGGATCAAGCCCGACGCGCTGTTCGCGCTGCAGTCGCTGGTCTCGCGCGCGAAGAACGCGGGGCTCACGCCCGAGCAGGCCGAGGCAGCCGCCGCGGGCGCGCGCGAGCGCGAAGCGGCTGCGATCTATGCGGCCTACCAGCGCCGCCTCGCGGCGTTCAACGCGGTCGACTTCGACGACCTGATCCGCCTGCCGCTGGCCGTGCTCGAGGGCGATGAAGACGCGCGCGCGGGCTGGCGCGAACGCCTGCGTTACCTGCTCGTCGACGAATACCAGGACACCAATTCGGCGCAGTACCGGCTGGTGAAGGTCCTTGCGGGCGAGCAGGGCCGCTTCACCGCGGTCGGCGACGACGACCAGTCGATCTACGCCTGGCGCGGCGCGAACCCCGAGAACCTCGGCGAACTCGCGCGCGACTACCCGGCGCTGAAGGTGGTCAAGCTCGAACAGAACTACCGCTGCGCCCGGCGCATCCTGCGCTGCGCGAACGCGGTGATCGCCCACAACGCGCACCTGTTCGAGAAGCGGCTCTGGAGCGAGCAGGGCGAGGGCGCGCCGGTGCGCGTGCTCGAATGCCGCGAAGACGAGCATGAGGCGGAATGCGTCGCGAGCGCGATCGCGCATCTCGCCGAGAAGCACAAGGCGCGCTGGCACGAGTTCGCCGTGCTCTATCGCGGCAACCACCAGGCGCGTCCACTGGAGAAGGCGCTGCGGCTCGCGCGCGTCCCCTACCACGTGACCGGCGGCACCGCGTTCCTCGATCGCGCCGAGGTCAAGGACCTGCTCGGCTACCTGCGCCTGATCAACAACCCGGACGACGACGCAGCGTTCCTGCGCGTGGTCAACCTGCCACGCCGCGACATCGGCGCGACCACGCTCGAGAAGCTCGGCGAACTCGCTGGCGCGCGCCACTGCTCGCTGCTCGCGGCCGCGCACAGCGATTCGGTGCTCGGCCAGCTCAGCGGGCGCGCCGCGGCCGCGCTGCACGCGTTCGCGAACCTCATCGAAGGCTTCTCCGCGAAGGCGCGTCGCATGCCCGCCGCCGAGCTCGTCGATGAGCTCGTGCGCGCGATCGGCTACGCCGACCACATCGCCGCGCAGGTCAAGGAGCCTGCGCTGCGCGAACGCCGCATGGAGAACCTGCGCGAGTTGTCGGAATGGTTCCGCGCGATGCAGAAGGACGGCGCCGCCGGCGATCTCGCGGCGCAACTCGCGCTGCTGAGCCACGGCGACCGCGACGACCCGGGCAACGCCGTGCGCCTGATGACGCTGCACTCGGCGAAGGGACTCGAGTTCCGCTTCGTGTTCCTCGTCGGCGTCGATGATGCGACGCTGCCGCACGAGGGCAGCGTCGAGGAGGGCCGCATCGAGGAGGAGCGGCGCCTGATGTACGTCGGCATCACGCGCGCGAAGGAGCTGCTCACGCTGTCGTACGCGCGACGCAGGAAGCGCTTCGGCGAGATCATCACGAACCAGCCGAGCCGCTTCCTCGCCGAACTCCCAGCCGACGACCTGCACTGGTCCGGCCGGGACGTCGAGCAGGACGCCGCGCACAAGCAGGAACTCGCGGCCTCCCACCTCGCGCGGCTGGCAGCCCTGCTGGGCGACTGACGGCGCAGCAGATCGCAGCACGCCGCACACCGAGCACGCGAACGGGTCACTTGCTGCCGGCTTCGACGGCCTTCCCCCAGCGTGCCCCGCGTATCACGCTCCTGCGCGACCCTCGACCCTCGACCCTCGACCCTCGACCCTCAGATCAGCTTCGCCGCCGCCAGCTCGCGCTTGAGGTAGGCGTAGTAGATCGGCGCCGCGATCAGCCCGGCCGCGCCGAACGCGGCTTCCATGAACAGCATCGCGATCAGCAGCTCCCATGCGCGCGCGCGGATCTGGGTGCCGACGATGCGCGCGTTGAGGAAGTACTCGAACTTGTGGATCACGATCAGGTAGACCAGCGCCGACACCGCAACGCCGAGCGAGACCGACAGGCCCATCACGAAGATCAGCGTGTTCGAGACGAGGTTGCCGACCACCGGCAGCAGCCCGACCACGAAGGTGACGATCACCAGCGTCTTCGCGAGCGGCAACTCGACGTTGAACAGCGGCAGCACGATCAACAGGAAGATCGCGGTCAGCAGGGTGTTGAATGCGGAGATCTTCACCTGCGCGAACACGATGTCGTGGAACGAGTGCACGAGGTGCATCGAGCGCGCGACCAGCGCATTGACGAGCGGTGCGTCGCGCCGCAGCGGTCGCGCGCTCGCGAGCGCGACCATCGCGCCGAGCACCATGCCGATCAGCAGGTGCACGACCACGCGCGCCGCAGTGGCGCCCGCGACCTGCAGCTGCGCGGCGTGCTTGCGCAACCATTCGATCGCCTCGGCGCGGAAATCGTCGATGCTGTCGGGCAGGTAGTCGACCACGACCTGCGGCAGCTGGCCGCGCGCGCGCTCGATCAACGGCATCATGTTCTCGAACACGAGGCTCGGATTGCCGCGCTCGCTGCGCAGGAACGTGATCGAACCGAGGATCGCGAGCGTCAGCAGGCTGACCACCACCGCGCTCAGCAGCGCGACGATCAGCCAGTGCGCGTGCGTGCCCGGGATCAGGCGCTGCACGGTCGGCGCGAGCGATTCGACCAGCGCATACACGAGCAGGCCGGCCAGCAGCGCGGGCAGCAGGTGGAGCTGCAGCACGAGCAGCAGCACTGCGATCGCGATCAGGTAGCTGGCAATGCGCGTGTTCGCGCCGGGCATCGGGACCATCGTCGTCTCGGGCGGAAGGGGATGCCGCGGGCCACGCTCGCGGCCCTGGCATAGACTAGCAGGGCATCGCGACGTTCCCGGCCGCGAGCGTGCATCGACCTGCTGGAGTTCCCATGCCGATCCCCCGACTGCCCGCGCTGCGTGGCGCCTGCCTGATCCTCGCGTTGTCCGTGGTCGCCGGCTGCGCAACCGGCGCTGCGCGGCGCGCGCCCGTCGCCGGCAGCGGTGACGCCAACCTCCACGCGGTGGCCTGGATGCAGACCTCGGTCGAGCACGACCAGGTCTACCGCAGCGTGTTCCGCGCGGCCTCGTACCAGCTCGGCCTCGCGCTGGCCGATCCGGACTGGGATGCGTTGCCCGCGGGCGATCGCGACCGTCCGGCCAGCGGCCTTCCACCCGCGGTGATCGTAGACGTCGACGAAACGATGCTCGACAACTCGCGTTACCAGGCGCGGCTGCTGCGCGACGGCGCCTCGTACGAGTCGACGACCTGGGATGCATGGTGCCGCGAGCAGGCCGCGATCGCGTTGCCGGGCGCCGTCGACTTCGCGCGGCAGGCGGTCGCACGTGGCGTCACGGTGTTCTACGTCTCCAACCGCACGCAGGACCTCGCGCAGGAGACGCTCGCGAACCTGCGCGCGACCGGCTTCCCGACCGCGCACGGCGATGCGGTCTTCCTCGGCAAGGGGTTCGCGGTGGATGGCTGCACGGTGGTCGATCGCAGCGACAAGAGCTGCCGCCGCCGGCTGGTCGGGCGCAGCCACCGCGTGCTGCTGCAGGTCGGCGACCAGCTCGGCGACTTCTTCGAGACGCGCGCGGTCACGCCAGCCGAACGGCGCTTGGCCGCGAGTCCCTGGGACGACTGGTTCGGGCAGCGCTGGTTCATGCTGCCGAACCCGAGCTACGGCAACTGGGTGTCAGCGCCGTACCGCAACGCGCATGACCTGCCGATCGAGGCGCAGCGCGAAGCCATCATGAAAAGTCTTTCCTATTAGACACTTATCCACTGATAGTTCATGTATTGCATAAACTGCGGAGGCTCGCTAGACTGAGCGCCAGCCAAGTCCGGAACGCGCCCTCGGGCACGCGCCGTGGCCACCGACCACACCCACAGAACGACGAAGTTCCTCCTCCGGCACTGCCGGATTCGACCCGGACGGGGCCCAACCCTCCGGGTTTTCTTTTTTGTGCGCGCGGCGACTCCGCGCAGTGGTCCGGCCCACGGCCGACTGCTAAAGTGCGCGCCCTTCCTATCCATCCCGGGGAACCTCCGATGTTCAAGCCCATGGCCCGCGCCGCGCTCGCGGCCGCCCTGCTCGTCTGCGTTGCCGCATGTGGCGAAAAGACCGCCACCGACACCGCGGTCGTCGCCCAGGACACGAGTACGCCGGACGGCACGATCCGCCAGTCGGCCGAGCTGCTCAAGGCAGGCGACATCGCGGGCCTGATGGCGCATTCGCTGCCGCCGTCGGAATTCGCCAAGGCCAAGGCCGACTGGAGCAAGGATGCGAACGAGGAACCGATCACCGACGAGGATCGCCAGAAGTTCGCCGAGACGATGGCGAAGCTGACCGCGCCCGACGCCGAGACCAGGCTCTACGCCGAGATCGAGCCGCAGCTCACCGCGTTCGATGCGCAGTACCAGCAGCAGGTGCCGATGTACGTCGCGATGGGTTCGGGCTGGCTGCAGGGCATGGTGCAGCAGAGCAAGGACATGAGCGAGGAGTCCAAGCAGCAGGCGATCGCGGCGATCAACGCGCTCGCGGCCTGGGTGCAGAAGACGCGCTTCACCGAGCCCGAGTCGGTCAAGAAGGTGCTCGCGATCGCGAGCCGTGCCGCGCGCGAGATGAACCTCAAGACGCTCGACGAGGCGCGCGCGCTGAGCTTCGAGCAGTCGATGGACAAGGGCCGCATCGCGTTCCTCGCGCTGAAGGAAGCGCTCGCGGTGTATGGGTTCTCGATCGACCAGACGCTCGACTCGGTCAAGCCCGAAGTGCTGTCCAACGACGGCAAGACCGCGAAGGTCAAGGTCGGCTACACGCTGCTCGGCACGCCGCTCGCGATGGAGACCGAACTGGTCAACCGCGAAGGCCGCTGGTACGGCAAGGAAGCGCTCGACAAGCTCGCCGAAGCACGCGCCGAGTCGACCGCGTCCGAAGCCGAGGTCGCGCCGGCGGACGCCGCGCCGGCCGCGGAATAAGCCGCGGGCACCGCCACGTCCGGGGCGACCATGCCCCGGATGTGCGGGCGCGCCACGCGCGCCGCCGGGTCCTCTAAACTTCCGGCATGACCAACTCCGTTCCGGCGCCGCGCACGGCCGCCGTCCAGACCCCCGCCTGGCTCAACCTCGCCGGCGCCTTGCTGCGCCCGTGGATCCGCATCCGGCGCACGCCCGACGACGTGCATGCGTTGCTCCCGGACGACCCGCGGCCGACGGTCTACGTGATCGAGCGCTACGGCCTGTCCGACACGCTGATCCTCGAGCAGGCCTGCGAAGAAGCCGGCCTTCCCTCGCCCTACGAGGCAGCCGAGCGCCTGCCGATCCGGCGCCGGCGCGCAGTCTTCACGCTGTCGCGGCGTCCGCGCCTGTTCGGACGCCAGCCGCATCCTTCGCGCTCGGAGACGCTGAGTCTGCTCGCGGACATCGTGCGCGCGGATCCCGACAAGGACGTGCGGCTGGTGCCGGTATCGATCTTCGTCGGGCGCGCGCCGGACCGCGAATCGGGCTGGTTCAGCGTGCTGTTCTCGGAGAACTGGGTCGTGGTCGGCCGCTTCCGCCGGCTGCTCGCGCTCGCGCTCAACGGGCGCGACACGCACGTGCAGTTCGCGGCACCGGTGAGCCTGCGCGAGGTGATCGCCGACCAGGCCGATGCCGAGCGCGGCGTGCGCAAGCTGCAACGCATCCTGCGCGTGCATTTCCGGCGCGTGCGCGCGATCGTGATCGGGCCCGACCTTTCGCACCGGCGCACCGTCGTCGATGCGCTGCTCAACGCCGAACCCGTGCGCGAGGCGATCGCGACCGCCGCCAGCAAGGAGGGCATCGAAGAAGCCGCCGCGCGCGCCCGCGCGCGCCGCTATGCGATGGAGATCGCGGCGGACTACTCGCACCCGGTCGTGCGCTCGATGTCGTTCCTGCTCAAGGGCTTCTGGAACAAGCTCTACGACGGCATCGACATGCATCATTTCGACACGCTGCGCAGCGCCGCGGCGGGGCACGAGGTGATCTATGTGCCTTGCCACCGCAGCCACGTCGACTACCTGCTGCTGTCCTACCAACTGCTCCACAACGGCATCGCGATTCCGCACATCGGCGCGGGCATCAACCTCAACCTGCCGATCATCGGTCCGATCCTGCGCCGGGGCAGCGCGTTCTTCCTGCGCCGCACGTTCAAGGGCGACGCGCTCTACTCGACCGTGTTCCGCGAATACATCAGCCAGCTGTTCGCACGCGGGGTCTCGCTCGAGTACTTCATCGAAGGCGGGCGTTCGCGCACCGGGCGCCTGCTGCAGCCGCGCGGCGGCATGCTGTCGATGACGCTGCGCAGCTTCCTGCGCGAGTCGCGCCGGCCGGTGGTGTTCCAGCCGGTCTACATCGGCTACGAGAAGGTCATGGAAGGCGATGCCTACATCGGCGAACTCTCGGGCAAGCCGAAGGAGAAGGAATCGCTGCTCGGCTTCCTGCGCGCGTTCGGCGTGCTGCGCCAGCGATACGGTCGCGTCGCGCTGAATTTCGGCGAGCCGATCCCGCTGGTGCCGCTGCTCGAGGAAGTCGCGCCCGAGTGGCGCGCGGCGACCGCCGATCCCGACGCCAAGCCCGAGTGGCTCAATCCCGCGGTCGACGTGCTCGCCACGCGCATCCAGGAAAACATCAACCGCGCCGCGCACGTCAATCCGATCAACCTGCTCGCGGTCGCGCTGCTCGCGACGCCCAAGCACGCGATGGCCGAGGCCGACCTCGTCGCCCAGCTCGCGCTGTGCCAGCGCCTGCTCGCGGCACTGCCGTACTCCGATCGCGTCACGGTCACGCCGCTGGACCCGATCGCGATCATCGCCTACGGCGAACGCATGCAGTGGATCCGCCGCGTCGCGCATCCGCTCGGCGACGTCCTCACGGTCGATGCGAAGCAGGGCGTGCTGCTGAGCTACTTCCGCAACAACGTCATGCACCTGTTCGCGACCGCGGCCTGGGTCGCCTGCTGCTTCCTCAACAACCGTCGACTCGCGCGCGCGTCGATCCTGCGCCTCGGCCGCATCGTCTATCCGTTCGTGCAGGCCGAACTGTTCCTGCCATGGACCGAACAGGCATTCGGCGAGCGCATCCAGGCGACGCTCGAGTTCTTCATCGAAGCCGACCTCCTGCATGCCGACGCGGACGGGCGCATCATCGAGCGCGGCCCGGGGCAGGGCGATGCGGCGTTCCGGCTGCGCGCGCTCGCGCATACGCTGTTGCCTTCGATCGAGCGCTACTACATCGGCCTCGCGCTGCTGGTGAAGAACGGTCCCGGCACGCTCAGCGCGGGCGAACTCGAGAACCTCTGCGCGTTGACTGCGCAGCGCCTGTCGCTGCTGCACGAACTCAATGCGCCCGAATTCTTCGACAAGAGCCTGTTCCGCGGCTTCATCCAGAAGCTGCGCGAGCGGCGCGTCGTCTGGGGCGACGCGAACGGCAAGCTCATGTTCGACAAGGAGCTCGAGATCGTCGCGCACGATGCGCGCGTGATCCTCTCGCGCGAGATCCGCCACGGCATCCTCAAGCTCACGCCGGAGAAGCAGGCCGCGCTGAACCAGTCGGCAAGCTGAGCGACGACGCCCGCCTACCGCGGCGGGACGTCGACCGCGAGCCCTTCGCGCGTTCGATCCGGAGGGCTCGCGCCGCGCGCCCGATCAGACGCAGGCACGCGCGCATTTCCTACGCGCCATCGCGCGATCCGCCGCTGCACCGGCGCGGCGCGCACCTCCAGACTGCGAGGCAACCCGGCGAGTGCCGGGGATGACGGGGCACCGTCGCGCAGCCAGTCGACCCGTCTCGGATCAACGGTCGCGCCAAGCGCGCATGGCGCAGCCGGAGCCCCGCGATCGCATCTCGCGGCGCAGGGCGTCGGTTGGTCGGCGAGGCTTGACGCGGTTCCTGTTGCCCTGTTCGCACGATGGAGGCACCCCACATGCGTATTCGTCCACTCCTTCTCGCGCTCGCCGTGTCGGCGTGCATCGCCCCGCCCGCAGTCGCCCAGTCGCGCGAAAGCAGCGTCGATCCCGACGCTTCCGGGTCGCCATTCGAGGCGGCCATCGCGCTCGAGCAGGCGACGCTCGCCGCGCGCGCGCCATGGCCCGCGCTCTTCGAAGCTGCGTATGCGCGCTACCCGGGACTGCCGCGAGGGCTGCTCGAATCGATCGCGTACGTGCAGAGTCGCTGGACGATGCTCGATGGCGCGCGCACCGAAGCGTCCGAATCCGCGCCCGCGATCGGCCTGATGGGCCTGTACCAGGGCGATGGGTTCCTCGACCAGGTCGGCGACGCGGCCGCACTGCTCGGCGTGCCGCGCGAGCGCGTCGAGCGCGAGGCGTACTGGAACATCCTCGGCGCGGCCGCGCTGCTGACGGACGCCGCGTCGCGGATCGCTGCGGATGCGAACGAGGCGGACCTGCTCGCGGCATACGCGGGGTTTGCCGGCTCGCACACCGATGCGATCGGCGCGTTCGCGCGCGAGAGCTTCGCCTACGACGTGCTGCTCGCGCTCGACCGCGGCGCGGACGACCACGGCATCCACATCGACGCGCGCGCGATCGAGTGGGAGCGGCAGTTCGGCCCCGACGCGCTGGTACGTCAGCGCGCGCCGTTCGTGCGCCTCGACCTTTCGCGCGGCAGCGTCGAGGTCGACGGCTACGTGGTCGACCCGCGCGACGAAACGCTGCATGCGCCTGGCGGCCTCCCCGGCATCAACAGCACCGACTACGCCCCCGCGTCCTGGGTGGCCTCGCCCTACTACCACTCGCGCGGCACCGCGACCAGCGCGGTCACGATCCACACGATGCAGGGCTCTTACGCGGGCAGCATCGCGTGGTTCCAGAACAACCCGTACTCGGTCAGCGCGCACTACCTGATCCGCAGCTCGGACGGCCAGGTCACGCAGATGGTGCGCGAGGCGCAGGCCGCGCACCATGTCGGCAGCCAGAATGCCTACACGCTCGGCATCGAGCACGAGGGCTACGTCGACAATGCGGCCTGGTACACGACCGCGATGTACAACGCGTCGGCGGCGCTGACGCGCCACTTCTGCGCGCGCCATGCGATCCCGTGCGCGAGCGCGTACAACGGCCCCGCGCACGGCGGCATCAACGTCCTGCCGACCTCGGTCAGGATCAAGGGCCACCAGCACTACACGGGCCAGACGCACACCGATCCCGGCATCAACTGGGACTGGCGCCGCTACTACGCGCTGCTGAACCCGGGCAGCGGCGGGAATCCGGTCACGCTCGACGGATTCGAAGGCGGCGAAGGCCACTTCAACACGGCGCCCGCCTACTCCGGCAGCACCACCGGCATCGCGGCGACGTCGACCGCCGATCGGGACTGCACGATCGCGCGCGTGGGCAGCTGCTCGGAGCACCTCACGCTCGTCGACAACGCGGCGAACACGCAGGCGTGGTCGATACGGTTCCTGTCGGGCAGCGGCGCGCCGTCCGCGAACACCGGCGTTGCGCGCAACGGCCGGCTCGGCTTCTGGGTGTTCGTCGCCGGCAGCGGTTTCAGCGTCGGCGTCGGCATCGACGATTCGGACGGCACCGAACGCTCGACGCAGCGCGCGGTCGCCGCGAACACGTGGACCTGGGTCGAATGGAACCTCACCGACGCGGCTGCCTGGAACGCGTGGGTCGGGGGCAACGGCGCGATCACGGCCGCGAACGTGACGGTCGATGCGATCTGGCTCGAACGCGCGCACACGACCTACAGCGTGAACGCCTATCTCGACGAGTTGCGCTGGATCCCCAACTGACGGCGCAAGCCGAGGCCATGTGGCCGGCCGCGCGCCGGTCGCCACCGCACGCGTCAGGCATCGAGATCGGGAATCAGCTTGTCCTCGAGCCAGGCGATCATGTCCTTGAGCCTGAGCTTGCGCTTCTTGAGGCGCGTGAGCTGCAACTCGTCATCGACCGGCCCGGCCGCGAGTCGCGCGATCGCGGCATCGAGATCACGATGCTCTTGCCGGAGTTCGGCGAGCTTGCGCGCGAGGGTGGCGGGATCGTCGTCGTACATGTCTGCGCCCGGGGGCGCCCAGTGTAGTCCGGCGTGGCTCGCGTCCGCACCTTCACGGCTCCTGCAACCGCATCGCGCCCGGGCTTGCGGAGGTTGCCGCGTGATGCGGTGTCGACGCTTCGTCGATCGCGAGTTCGCCGCACCTACAGCGCGCGCGCGACTTCGGCGATCCTCTGCGGCGTGAAACCGAAGAAGTCGAACAACACCGCGCCGGGCGCCGACTCGCCGAAGCGGTCGATGCCGACGACGGTGCCGTTGCCGCGCACGTACTTCCACCAGAGCGCGCTGCTGCCGGCTTCGATCGCGATCTTCGCCACGTGTTCGGGCAGCACCTGCGCGCGCCACGCGTCGTCCTGGCGGTCGAACGTCGTCGTCGAAGGCATCGACACGACGCGCGTCGCGAGACCCTCGGCCTCGAGCAGTGCCTTCGTCGCGAGCGCGAGGCCGACCTCCGAGCCGGTCGCGATGAGGATCCGCTGCGGCGTGCCACCCGCGGCCTCGGCGAGCACGTAGCCGCCGCGCTCGACCGCGGCAATCTGCTCCGCGTCGCGCGCGACGAACGGCAGGTTCTGCCGCGACAGCGCGAGAGCGGTCGGCGCGGCCTTGCGCCGCAGCGCGAGCGTCCATGCGATCGCGGTCTCGACCGTGTCGCACGGCCGCCAGACCTCGAGGTTCGGGATCAGTCGCAGCGACGACACGTGTTCGACCGACTGGTGCGTCGGGCCGTCTTCGCCGAGCCCGATCGAATCATGCGTGAACACGTGGATCACGCGCAGGTGCATCAGCGCGGCCATCCGGATCGCATTGCGGCTGTAGTCGCTGAAGGTCAGGAAGGTGCCGCCGAATGGTATGAAGCCGCCATGCAGCGCGAGGCCGTTCATAATCGCGGCCATGCCGAATTCGCGCACGCCATAGCTGATGTGGCGCCCGGTACCCGCGCCTTCCAGCAGCGGCGCGCCCTTCCACAGCGTGAGGTTGGAGTGGGTCAGGTCGGCCGATCCGCCGAGCATCTCGGGCACCGCGGGCGCGAGCGCCTCGATCGCATACTGGCTCGCCTTGCGCGTCGCGACGGTCTCCTGCTTCGCGTTCGCGTTCGCGACGAGCTGCGCCGCGCGCTCGCCGAAATCAGCAGGAAGATCGCCCGCGAGGCGCCGCCGGAACTCGCGTGCGGCCTCGCCGTCGGCCGCTTCGTAGGCCGCGAAACGCTCGTTCCATGCCTGTTCGTGCGCGGCGCCCGCTGCGCGCGCGTCCCAGCCCGCGCGGATGTCGGCCGGGATTTCGAACGGCGCGTGCGTCCAGCCGAGTGCCTCGCGCGTCTTCGCGAGTTCGTCGGCGCCGAGCGCCTCGCCATGTGCCTTGGCGGTGCCTGCACGCGTCGGCGCGCCCTTGCCGATGACCGTCCGGCAGAGAATGAAGCTCGGTTGCGACGTGTTCGCCTTGGCTTCGGCGATCGCGCGGTCGACCGCGTCGACATCGTGGCCGTCGATCGGGCCGATCACCTGCCAGCCGTACGCGCGGAAGCGCGCGGCGGTGTCGTCGGTGAACCAGCCGCGCACCTGGCCGTCGATCGAGATGCCGTTGTCGTCGTAGAGCGCGATGAGCTTGCCGAGCTGCCAGGTGCCCGCGAGCGCACAGGCCTCGTGCGAAATGCCTTCCATGAGGCAGCCATCGCCGAGGAACACGTAGGTGTGGTGGTCGACGATGCGCGCGTCGCCGTGGTTGAACTCGGCCGCGAGCAGTTTCTCGGCGAGCGCCATGCCGACCGCATTCGCGATGCCCTGGCCGAGCGGACCGGTGGTGGTCTCGACACCCGGTGTCACGTGGACTTCGGGATGGCCGGGCGTCTTCGAGTGCAGTTGCCGGAAGTTCTCGAGTTCAGCGAGCGGCAGGTCGTAGCCCGACAGGTGCAGCAACGCATACAGCAGCATCGAGCCATGTCCGTTGGACACGACGAAACGATCGCGATCGGCCCATTGCGGGTTGGCCGGGTTGTGGCGCAGGTGGCGCGTCCACAGCGCGAGCGCGATCTCGGCCATTCCCATCGGCATGCCGGGATGTCCTGATTTCGCCTTTTCCACCGCGTCGGCCGCGAGGAAGCGGATCGCATTCGCGAGGCGGGCGGTATCGACGCTCGGGGTGCTGCTCATGGACGCTCCAGTGGATGGCGGCCTCGCCGCGCGTGCGCGTCGAAACCATGGCCGATTGGCGGGGTGGGAACTCGCCAGGAGGCGTCCCGGCGCGCGTGCCGCGGAATCGAGCGCGCAGCCGCGCGGATTTTGCCGCATCGGCGCAACCGGCGGAAGAGAACGCGCCGCGTATCGGAAGCTGCGACCGCGCCGACTACAATGGCCGACTCCGCGTTGCGAGCGTCCCCCCGGTGCTGCCCGCACCACGCGGCCATCGCATCGCCCGCATCCGGATCGAACCCATGAACGCGACATCCTGCCGCAAGCTCGACCACGAAGCCGCCAAGCGCGCCAAGCGCCTGCGTCGCCAGGTCGGCCAGGCGATCGCGGACTTCAACATGATCGAGGACGGCGACCGCGTGATGGTGTGCCTCTCGGGTGGCAAGGATTCCTGGTCCCTGCTCGACCTCCTGCTCAAGTTGCAGGCGAAGGCGCCGGTCGCGTTCGAACTCGTGGCGGTGCATCTCGACCAGAAGCAGCCGGGTTACGACGCCGAGGTCATTCCGCGCTACCTGCGGGAACGCGGCATCGCGTTCCACGTGCTCGAGCAGGACACCTATGGCGTGGTCAAGCGCGTGATCCCGGAGGGTCGCACGATGTGCAGCCTGTGCTCGCGACTGCGCCGCGGCGCGCTCTACACATTCGCGGTCGAGCAGGGTTTCAGCAAGATCGCGCTCGGCCACCACCGCGACGACATCGTCGAGACGCTGTTCCTCAATCTGTTCCACCAGGCCACGCTCAAGGCGATGCCGCCGAAGCTCCGGTCGGATGATGGCCGCAACATCGTGATCCGGCCGCTCGCGTATTGCCGCGAGGAGGAGATCGCCGAGTACGCGCGCGCGCAGGCTTTTCCGATCCTGCCGTGCAACCTGTGCGGATCGCAGGAGAACCTGCGGCGCAAGGCGATCAAGTCGATGCTCGCGGCATGGGAGGTGCAGCAGCCCGGGCGCATCGAGAACATCTTCCGCGCCCTCGGCAACGCGGTGCCATCGCACCTGCTCGACCATGCGCTGCACGACTTTGCGGCGCTCGGCAGCAACGCCCACGCCGCGCGAACCGATGCCCACGGCTGGCTTGCCGACCCCGACTGACCCGCGGGCGACCAACCGCCCTCGCCCCTGTCCCCATCCTCCCGGGAGTGCCATGTTCTTTCGCAACCTGACCCTGTTCCGTTTCCCGGAAAGTGTCGAGAAATCCCTCGATCATCTCGAAAAGAACCTCGAATCGCATCGATTGCGCGAGTGCGGCCCGCTTGAACTCGCGACCCGCGGGTTCATCTCCCCGTATGGGCGGGACAGCGACCAGCTCGTGCACCAGATGGGTGCGTATGCATTGTTCACGGTCGGCACCGAAGAGCGCCTGCTGCCTGCGGTCGTGGTCGCCGAGGAGCTTGCCGACCGGATCGACCGCCTGCACCAGAAGGAGGGGCGGCGGCCCGGTGCCCGTGAGCGCAAGCGCTTGAAGGAAGAGGTCATTTCCGAGCTCCTGCCGCGCGCCTTCATCCGCCCCTCACGACTTTCGGCGTACCTGGATGCCCGCCACGGCTGGTTCGTCGTGGACAGCGCCAGCCGCAAGGCGGCCGAGGACGCGGTCAGCCAGGTGCGCGAGGCGCTGGGCCGGTTTCCGGCGACGCCGATGGCGCCGGCCGAGTCGGTTCGCAACCTGATGACGGGGTGGCTGATTGGTGGCAAGCTGCCAGCAGGCTTGGCGCTCGGCGAGGAATGCGAATTGCGGGACCCGGCCGAGGCCGGCGCGATCGTCCGCTGCCGTCGCCAGGACCTTGAATCGGATGAGGTAAGGGAGCATCTCAAGTCGGGCAAGCAGGTGTTCCAGCTCGGCCTCGTGTTCGATGACCGGATGAGCTTCGTGCTCGGCGAGGACCTCGTCGTGCGCAAGCTCAAGTTCCTCGACGTCGTGCTCGACACGCTCGGCGAGCAGACCGCGGAATCGAAACAGGCGGAACTGGACGCGGTGTTTGCGCTGATGACGCTCGAACTCCAGAACCTGTTCGTGCGACTTGACCAGTGGTTCGATATTCCCCGTCCAGGCGAGCGCGACTAGCGCAGCCAGGCGGGTCGGCTTGGAGAAGGATCGAAGTGGAACTTGCGCACGACTACCTCGAGTTGGCCACGCCGGCCGGCGAGACGATCAAGGTGCTGCGCAAGAGCCACCCGCGCGCGCGCAGGCTGCGGCTG
The DNA here is from genome assembly GCA_023430685.1 of Pseudomonadota bacterium. Lineage (GTDB taxonomy): Bacteria > Pseudomonadota > Gammaproteobacteria > Xanthomonadales > Rhodanobacteraceae > Dokdonella_A. The sequence continues at coordinate 54,057 of JAEYZH010000049.1, forward strand.
ACGGTCACGCCCGGCGGCGCGCGCGTGACCTATCCCGAAGGCACGCATCCGGCGCAGGTGTTCGCGTTCCTGCGCAAGCACGGCGAGTGGCTCGAGCGCAAGCTCGACGAGCTCAGCCTGGGCTCCGCACCGCCCCCGCTCAAGCCCGGCGCCGCGACCGTGATGCCGCTGCGCGGTGAAACCACGCGCCTGTCGTGGCGCGACGGCGCCTGGCCGCAGATCGAGCAGATCGACGACCGACTCGTGCTGAGCCTGCCGCGCCCGCATGGCAAGTCGACCTTGCCGGCCGCACGCGCATTGCTGCGCTCGTTCCTCGAGGCGCAGATCCGCCGCGACGTGAGCCGCTATTTCGCGCGTTACTGTCCCGAGCTCGGCCGCGCGCCGACCGGCATGAAACTGCGCCCGCTCAAGAGCCTCTGGGGCAGCCTCGACACGCGCGACCGCGTCACGCTGGACCTCGCGCTCGCGCTGGCCCCGCCCGCCGCGCTGCGTTACGTGGTCGTGCACGAGCTCTGTCACCTGCGCATCCGCAACCACTCTCCGCGGTTCTGGGCGCTGGTCGAGAAGCTGTATCCGGATTGGCGCGAACAGCGCGAATGGCTGCGCGTGAACGGCCAGGCGCTGAAGGCCGAATTGACGCGCCTGATCCACGCGCCGCCCGCGGCTTGATCGCCGCTGCGGAGCGCCGCGGGCGCGACCGGCGCGACCACGAAACCTCGTTGCGCAATGAACCGTGGACGACGGACACCGTGACACGGTGACCGCGTGACGCTAGGGCCGCCGTGCCGACGCGAACGCGAGGATCTCGTCGGCCACCGCCTGCGCGTCTTCCAGATGAAGGTGATGGTGCCCGGCGAGGCGCACGATGCGGATGTCGGCGACCTCGGCCGCGCGTGCGTCCATCATCGCGGCGGGCAGGTAGCTCGTCGCCGGATCGGCTAGCACGAGCAGGCTGCGCGCGCGGATGCCCGCGAGCATCGCGAGCACCTGCTCCTCGCTGTAGCGCTGCGGACTCGCGAGCGTCAGGCGCGGGTCGCTCGACCACGCGTATCCACCTTCGACTTCGGTGACGCCACGCGCGACGATCGGCTGCGCCGCGGCCTGCGACAGCCCGTTCGCGCGCATGCGCGCCGCGACCGCCTCGTCGAGCGTCGCGAACACGCGCAGCGGGCGGCGCCTTGCATGCGCTTCGCGCTCGTCGAGCGCGCGCCGCAATCGCGCGAGCGTCTCGTCGACGCCCGCGGTCAACGGACCCAGTGCCTCGATCAGCATGAGCTCGCGGACCCGCTCGGGATACAGCGCGGCGAACAGGCTCGCGAGCGTGCCGCCGAGCGAGTGGCCGAGCAGGTCCGCGCGCGCCCAGCCGAAATGGTCGAACACCGCGCGCAGTTCGTCGAAGTAGTCGACGTAGTGGTACCAGGTTCCCTTGGGCAGGTGCGTCGAGCGTCCGTGGCCTGCGAAATCGATCGCGACGACGCGCCAGCGCGTGGCGAGCAGCGGCGCGAGTGCCTCGAAACTGCCCGCGTTGTCGAGCCAGCCATGCAGCGCGAGCAGCGGCGGCAGCCCCGCATCCCCCCAGCTTCGCGCGGCCAGCGTCGCATGCGGCAACGCGATGCGCAGTTCCTCAGCGACGTGCATCACGCAGTCGTTCATGCCGCAACCGCACCGCCTCGCGCTGCGCTGCATTGCGCGCGGCGTCCCAGGCCGGGTCGAACTCGGGCCAGCCCTGCGCGTGGCGCAACGCGAGCTCGGCCAGCGCGGTGACGTGGTCGCTGCCCGCGTTCAACGCCGGGATGTAGTCGAAGCGTTCTCCGCCGGCCTGCAGGAAGCGCGCATGGTTGCGGATCGCGATCTCCTCGAGCGTCTCGAGGCAGTCGATCGGGAAACCCGGGCAGAGCACCTGCACGTGCCGCACGCCGGCTGCGGGCAACTCGGCGAGCACGCGTTCGGTGTAGGGCTGCAGCCAGCGCGCGCGACCCACTTGCGACTGGAACGCGACGATCAATGCGTCCTCGGCGAGTCCAAGCCGCTCGCGCAGGCGCCGCGCGGTCGCCTGGCACTGGCAGAAGTACGGATCGCCCGCCTGGAAATAGCGCTCCGGAATGCCGTGGAACGACAGCACGAGCTTCGGCGCGCGTCCATGCTGGCGCCAGTGTGCCTCGACGCCGCGCGCGAGCGCCTCGATGTAGCGCGGTTCGGCATGGTAGTCGGCGACGAACCGCAGTTCGGGGATGCGCCGCCAGCCCGACAGCTCGCGCGCGACTGCGTCGAACACCGAGGCCGTGGTGGTGGCCGAGTACTGCGGATACAGCGGCAGCACGAGGACGCGATGGACGTTGTGCACGGCCAGCTCGCGCAGCACGCTGCGCAGCGAGGGACCGCCGTAGCGCATCGCATGGCGCACGAGCACCGGCCCCGGTCGGCGCGCGCCGATCGCCGCGCCGAGCGCCTCGGCGAGCTCGGCCGTCCCGCTCGCGAGCGGCGAGCCGCCCACGCCCCAGATCTTCGCGTAGAGCTCGGCCGAGCGCGCCGGACGCACGCGCAGCACGACCCCGTGCAGGATCAGGCGCCAGAGCCAGCGCGGCAGTTCGACTACGCGTGGATCGCCAAGGAATTCAGCCAGATAACGTCGAACCGACCGGGCATCGGGGCGTTCCGGCGTGCCGAGGTTGACGAGCACGACGGCCGCGGCGGACGGAGCGCCATGCCGGTGCGGAGACGGGGAGAAATAACGCGGCATGGGAGAGGGCCGGTGCACGGCGCCGGCCGTTTGGACGGTCCTGGCTTTGCTGTTAGACTCGGGCCGCCACCGCGGACCACCGCGGGGCAGACGATTACCTAATAACGATAACATGCCGCCATGCGCCCACTGACCTGCGTCATCGCAGCGGGGATGCTTGCCGTCGCCTCGCCATTCGTGCAGGCGGCGACGACGGCGTATGGCGAAGCGTTCGATACCCTCTACCGTTTCGACCTCCAGACCCGTGTCGCCGAGCGCATCGGTGAAGCCGGCCCCTACGCGGGCCAGACGATCGGCAACATCAGCGGCCTGACCGTCACGCCGGATGGATCGATGTACGCGGTCGCGGGTGGCCTGAAGCTGTTGATCGGCGTCGATCCTGCCAATGGCCGTGCTTCCGTGCTCGCCGATTTCGGGCTCGCCGGCCAGGGTGACCCCGCGCGCAACGATGCGCTCGACCTCAACATGATCGCGGGCTGCGAAGGCGAGCTCTGGCTCACCTCGGCCTATGCGCAGAAGGTGTGGACGGTCGACCCCGCCAACGGCGCCACCGTGCTGGTCGGCGACACCGGCGCAGCGATCAGCGGCCTTGCGATGCGCGCGGGCCAACTGTTCGGTGCCGCGGGCAAGGACGACAACCGCTTCTACCGGATCGATACCACCACCGGCGCCGCGACACCGATCGGCGGCTTCGGCGCCGAAGCGACGCGCTGGATCAATTCGATCTCGATGGCGTTCGACGCCGACGGCACGCTCTGGGCGGTGCTGAACTACGTCCCGCCCGAAGACGACAACCAGGCGCTCGCCGACTGGAGCGATCTTGCGACGATCGATCCGCGCACCGGCACGCTCGACGTCCTCGGGCCGATCACCGGCCCGGAGACGCTGCGCCAGGTCGGCATGAAGGGCTTCACGCTGGGCCCGCCGCCATGCGGACGCGGCGGCCCGGCGCCGATCAGTGCGCCGGTCGACGCGCCGTGGGCGCTGCTGCTGCTCGGCCTGCTCGTCGCGGGCGCCGCCGGCGCCAACCGCCGACGCTTCGCGCGCTGATCCACCCGGCTGCGGTCATCGACCACTCAGCTGCGCCTGCTAACGTGGGCGGGTCCTGTTGCCGGAGATCGCGATGCGCCTTGCCCTGCCCCTGATCGCGCTGCTCGCGCTGTTCGCCCTGCCCGCCCTTGCCGGGGAAGAGGAGAACGGGCGTGCGTCCAACGCGGTGCGCGTGCTCAAGGAAGTCATGCAGGCGCCGGACAAGGCGATCCCGAAGGACCTGCTCGAAAGCGCGCATGCGATCGCGGTGATCCCAGACGTCATCAAGGCCGGCCTCGTCGTCGGCGGGCGCCACGGCAAGGGCCTGATCTCCGTGAAGTCCGCGAACGGCACCTGGTCCAATCCCGCGTTCGTGAGCCTGACCGGCGGCAGCGTCGGCTTCCAGGCCGGCGTGTCGTCGACCGACGTGATCCTCGTATTCCGCACCCAGCGCGGCGTCGATTCGATCGTGCACGGCAAGTTCACGCTCGGCGCCGACGCGTCCGCGGCGGCCGGGCCGGTCGGCCGCTCCGCGCAGGCCTCGACCGACGCGCAGCTCAAGGCCGAGATCTTCTCGTATTCGCGCGCACGCGGTCTGTTCGCGGGCGCTGCGCTCGACGGCACCGCGCTGCGCATCGACCACGACGCGAACCAGGCGACCTACGGCAGCGGCATCACCGCGCGCAGGATCTTCGACGGCGGCGTCACCGACGTGCCGTCGGCCATCGTGGACTTCCGCGACCTGCTCGAGGAGTACACTACGCCGCAAGGATGAGGCGCGGTCGCGGCGGCCATCCGGACGACCGGCACTGTTGCCGCCGCCCGCGCGCGGCACAATGGCGGACCGCATCGCAGCTTTCGAGGACACCCTGTCATGGGCAGTTTCAGCATCTGGCACTGGCTCGTCGTGCTGGCCATCGTCGCGCTCGTATTCGGCACCAAGCGCCTGCGCAACATCGGCGAGGACGTCGGCGCGGCGATCAAGAGCTTCCGCAAGGGCATGAACGAAGGCGAGGACAAGGATCCGGCACAGCTCAAGGCCGATCCGCCGCCGGTGCAGCCCGAGGCCGAACGCGCCAAGTCCGGGCACGCCGAGTCCTGATCCACCCGCGCGGCGCGCCGCGCCGCCTCGCCCGGAACCGCCATGTTCGACGTCGGATTCAGCGAAATCGCGCTGATCGCGGTGGTCGCGTTGCTCGTGCTCGGCCCCGAACGGCTGCCGCGCGCGGCGCGCACCGTCGGCGCACTGCTGCGCCGCTTGCGCTCGGGCTGGCAGGGCGTGCGCAGCGAGATCGAGCGCGAACTCGCGGCCGAGGACCTCAAGCGCACGATCCATGACACGCGTCGCGCGGCGGACCTGCGCGCCGACGTCGCGGCGGCCGCAGCCGACATCGAAAGCGCGGCGCAGCCGATCCCACATTCCGCGCCGCCACCGGACGACCATGGCCGCGCCTGATCCCGCCGACGGCGAGGAGATGTCGTTCGTCTCGCACCTCGTCGAACTGCGATCGCGCCTGCTGAAGTGCGTGGCGACCGTGCTGCTCGTGCTGGTCGCGCTGGTGCCGTTCGCGAACAAGCTCTACGGACTGCTCGCCAAGCCACTGGTCGGTCACCTTCCAAGCGGCGGCACGATGATCGCGACCGAGGTCGCCTCGCCGTTCCTCACGCCGCTCAAGCTCGCGTTCTTCGTCGCGCTGTTCGCCTCGATGCCGGTGATCCTTTACCAGCTCTGGGCGTTCGTCGCGCCGGGCCTGTACCGGCACGAGAAACGGCTCGCGACGCCGATCCTCGTGTCTTCGGTGCTGCTGTTCTACGTCGGCTGCGCGTTCGCCTATTTCTTCGTGCTGCCCGCGGTATTCGCGTTCATGACCGCGATCGCTCCCGAGGGCGTATCGGTGATGCCGGACATCGGCAAGTACCTCGATTTCGTCCTGGTCCTGTTCCTCTCGTTCGGGCTGTGCTTCGAGGTGCCGGTGGTCCTCGTGATCCTGGTCGCGCTCGGCGTCACCACGCCCGCGCGGCTCGCGGATGGCCGCCGCTATGCGATCGTCGGCGCGTTCGTGATCGCGGCGGTGCTGACGCCGCCGGACATCCTCTCGCAGATGATGCTCGCGGTGCCGATGTGCCTGCTCTACGAAGTCGGCATCATCGGGGCGCGCAGCGTGACGCGTCGCGCCGACGGCCCGCACGCACCCGCGGCCGATGGCTGAACGCCTGCCATACACCTGCGAAGGGATTCACAAATCGTGACAGCGGCTGGCCCGCCCGCTGCGCCGCGCATGGTTACACTTCTGCAAGAGGCGCAATTTGCCTCCATCGCGCGGCCTGTACGGCACTCCGCTGTGGCACCCGTGACGGGTCGGCGCAATGGAGTGCCGAAACGCCGCGACAACGCGCGCGTGGAACGAGATTCCGCCGCGCATCGTGCAGCCACCAGTGGAATCGACAATGAAGAAGACCACGACCGCGAACGAGGACGCGCGCGACGCGAGCCTGCGCGTGTCCAAGCGCGTGCGCGACAGCCTCAAGGCCGCCGCTGCGGTGATGGGGCGTCCGCTCTACGACGTCACCAACGAAGCGATCAGCCAGTACCTGTCCGGCCTGCGCCTCGGCGATCCGCTCGCCGCGATCCGGCGCGCGGGACGCACGCGTCGCTGATCCGCTCCGCGCGCGCGCAGGCCGATTTCGCGCTGCGCCTCACGCTCGACGCGCCGCGCGCGCCAGTCCCCTGAAACGCCGCAACAGGCGCCGCGCATGCGGCGCCGGTGCTTCGCCGCGCGCGTCGCAGCATGGACCGACGCAGTTGCTTCGCAGCGGCAGGCGGTTGTAGGCACGCATCGCTTCGACGCTGAATTCAGGATGGAACTGCAGTCCCCACGCATGCGGCGCGTAGCGCACCGCGTGATGCGGATCGTGCGCGGATCGCGCAAGCGCGGTCGCGCCCGGCGGCAATTCGAGCACGCTCTGCGAATGCGTCGCGTGCGCGAGGAAGCGCCGTGGCGCCGCGCCGAGCAGGTGGTCGTCGTCGGCTTCGTCGGTACGCTCGATGCATACCGTGCCGACTTCGCGCCCGCCGGGGTGGTAGTCGACGCGCCCGCCGAGCGCATGCGCGAGCAGCTGGTGCCCGTAGCAGACGCCGAGCACGGGCAGGCCGGCGTCGATTGCCGCGCGCAGCCAGGCAGCCGTCTGTTCGCTCCATTGCTCGCGCTCGCTGACCATCGCGGGCGAGCCGGTCACGATCGCGCCTGCGTGCCGCCCGGGATCGGGCAGCTCGGCGCCTGCATGCGCATGCACGATGTCGACTTCGTCCCGGCGCAGGCCGAGGCCGCGCCGGAACCAGTCGGCGAAGTCGCCGTGACGCGGGCGCAGCTGCGGCAAGGTATGGCCGGTCTGCACGATAAGGAAGCGCGACGCACGCGGGTCTTGCAAGTCATCGTCTCCGGGTGAACGCACGCATCAGTCGATCGGCGGCAGCACGTTCGCCACTTCGGCGATCGTCGTGATGCCGCGCGCGACCTGCGCCGCCGCCGACGCGCGCAGCGGCTGCAGGCCTTCGGCGTACGCGGTCTCGGCGAGCTTGGCGAGGTTCATGTCGGGCTGGATCAGCGCGCGGATCGCGGGCGAGATGCGCAGCATTTCGTAGATCCCGGTGCGACCGAGGAATCCGGTCTTGCGGCATTCGAGGCAGCCTTTCGGTCCGAACGTCTTCGCCGGCGGCGGCAACGGCCAGCGATGCGTGAGCGCGGCCCACGCCTGCACGTCGAGCGGCACCTCCACCTTGCAGTGCGGGCACAGCGTGCGCACGAGGCGCTGCGCGACGACCCCGGTCAGCGTGGACTGGATCAGGTAGTTCGGCACGCCGAGGTCGAGCAGGCGCGTCAACGCGCTCGGCGCATCGTTGGTGTGCAGCGTGGACAGCACGAGATGTCCGGTCAGCGAGGCCTGCACCGCCATCTGCGCGGTCTCGAGGTCGCGGATCTCGCCGACCATGATGATGTCGGGGTCCTGCCGCATCAGCGTGCGCACGCCGGCCGCGAAATCGAGGTCGATCGCGTTGTGCACCTGCATCTGGTTGAACTCGGCGCTCACCATCTCGATCGGGTCTTCGACCGTGCAGACGTTGAGGTCGGGCGTCGCGAGCACCTTGAGCGTCGAATACAGCGTCGTGGTCTTGCCCGATCCGGTCGGGCCGGTGACGAGCACGATCCCGTGCGGGCGATCGACGAACTCGCGCCAGGTCTTTTCCTCCGACGGCGAGAACCCGAGCTGGCGGAATTCCTTGACCACGATGTCCGGGTCGAAGATGCGCATCACGATCTTCTCGCCGAATGCGGTCGGCATCGACGACAGGCGCAGCTCCACTTCCCGTCCGCCCTGCGAGCGCGTCTTGATGCGGCCGTCCTGCGGGCGGCGCTTCTCGGCGACATCCATGCGCCCGAGGATCTTGATGCGCGAAGTGACCGCGGTCATCACCGGCGTCGGCAACTCGAACACCTTGTGCATCACGCCGTCGATGCGGAAGCGGATCGGGCTGGTGTCGCGGCGCGGCTCGAGGTGGATGTCGGACGCGCGCTGCTCGAACGCGTACTGCAGCAGCCAGTCGACGATGTGCACGACGTGGCGGTCGTCGACGCCGACATCACCGGTCTTGCCGAGTTCGACCAGCTGCTCGAAGTTGAGGATCGCGCGCCCGTCGTGCAGGTCGCCCTTCGCGTCCTTCGCGCGCTGGATCGAGCGCTGCACGCTCCACCACTCGGCGAGGTAACGCCCGACATCGACGGGGCTCGCGACCACGCGCTGGATGTCGCGCCGCAGGATGTGGCCGAGGTCGGCGACCCAGCGCGTGTCGAACGGCTCGGGCGTCGCGAACACCACCTGCATCTCGGTCACCGCGACCGGCAGGATGCGGTAGCGCGTCGCATAGGCGTGGCTGACGACCTGGGTGACCGCGGCCACGTCGATCTTCATCGGATCGACCTTGATGTACGGCAGGTTCGCGCGCTGCGCGAGCCACTGGGTGAGCACCTCGAGGCTCAGCGGCTTGTCCGGGTGGCGCTGGTCGGGAAGCTTCAGGTTAGCGACGAGTACCAGCGGATGCAGTTCGGTGCGCCCGCGCGCGGTGCGTACGTCTGCCCGCACGCGCGTCGCGTCGCCGTCGGTGATGACGCCGTCGGCGACCAGCGCGGCCAGCGTTTCGTCGAGGTCGAGCCGCTGGTGCAGGCCGAGCGCAGGCGCTGCCGCGGGCTTGCCACCGCTCGCTTGCGGGGTCACGCTGGCCATGGATTCGGGTCCGAGGTCGGCATCATCGTTATACTAGCGCGCTTTTCACGCGCGACTTTGTGAGCCAGGCACCATGCCAGGACCGACCTTCCAGGACCTCATCCAGATCCTCAACCGCTACTGGGCCGCGCAGGGCTGCGTGCTGCTGCAGCCGCTCGACACCGAGGTCGGCGCCGGCACGTTCCATCCCGCGACGTTCCTGCGCGCGATCGGCCCCGAACCGTGGGCCGCAGCCTACGTGCAGCCGTCGCGCCGGCCGACCGATGGCCGCTACGGCGAGAATCCGAACCGGCTGCAGCACTACTACCAGTACCAGGTGGTGCTGAAGCCGAACCCCGACGACATCCTCGACCTCTACATCGGTTCGCTCGCGGCGCTCGGCGTCGATCCGCTCGTGCACGACCTGCGCTTCGTCGAGGACAACTGGGAGTCGCCGACGCTCGGCGCCTGGGGCCTCGGCTGGGAGGTGTGGCTGAACGGCATGGAGGTCACGCAGTTCACCTACTTCCAGCAGGCGGGCGGGCTCGAGTGCCGGCCGGTGACCGGCGAGATCACCTACGGCCTCGAGCGCCTCGCGATGTACCTGCAGAACGTCGACAACGTCTACGACCTGGTCTGGACCGTCGCGCCGCACGGCGTCGTCACCTACGGCGACGTGTTCCACCAGAACGAGGTGGAGCAGAGCACCTACAACTTCGAACACGCGAACGTCGCCAGGCTGCTCGAATGGTTCGATACCTGCGAGGCGGAAGCCGCACGCCTGGTCGAGGCGGGCCTGCCGCTGCCGGCGTACGAACAGGTGATGAAGGCGAGCCACACGTTCAACCTGCTCGACGCGCGCCGCGCGATCAGCGTGACCGAACGCCAGCGCTACATCCTGCGCGTGCGCACGCTCTCGCGCAGCGTCGCCGCCGCGTACCACGCGCAGCGCGAGAAGCTCGGCTTCCCGGGGCTGCGTCGCACGCCCGCGGCCGCGTGAGGCTCGCGAACCCGATGCATGCACGGCCCGCACGAGCGGGCATCCATCGCCAGCCACGCGCGCGCGCCGTCCGCTCGCGCGGATCGACGCCAGGAATGACCGCCCGATGAGCCACGACCACGCCTCCCTGCTGATCGAACTCGGCACCGAAGAGCTGCCGCCGAAGGCGCTCGACGAACTCGCTGGCGCGTTCGCGGGCGGCGTCGTCGACGGCCTCGCGCGCCGCGGCATCGCGTTCGATGCCGCGCAGGCGAAGACGTTCTGTTCGCCGCGGCGACTCGCGGTACTGGTTCCGGGCGTCGCCGCCCGGCAGCCGCCGCAGAAGTCCGAAGTGCTCGGCCCGTACCTCAACATCGGCCTCGATGCAAACGGTGCGCCGACGCCGGCGCTCACCGGCTTCGCGTCGAAGAACGGCGTCGCGATCGACGAGCTGCAACGTGCCAGCGATGCGAAGGGCGAGCGGTTCGTCGCGCGCAGCGAGAAGCCGGGCCAGCCGACCGCGGCCTTGCTGCCCGAGATCCTGGTCGAAGCATTGAAGGCGCTGCCGGTACCGAAGCCGATGCGCTGGGGCGACCGCGACTTCGCGTTCGTGCGCCCCGCGCACTGGCTGGTCGTGTTGCACGGCGACCAGGTCGTCGAGTGCGAGGCGCTCGGCCTCGCGTCGGGCCGCATGTCGCGCGGCCACCGCTTCCATCACCCGCACCCAGTGCACGTCGCCGATGCCGATTCCTGGCTCGACGCGCTGCGCGAGGCGAAGGTGCTCGCCGATCCGGCCGAGCGCCGCGCTCGCGTGCGCGCCGAAGTCGCGCGCGTCGCGCCTGCCGGCGCGATACCGCGCCTCGGCGACGCGCTCTGCGACGAGATCGCGAACCTCACCGAATGGCCGGTCGCGATCGCGTGCACGTTCGAGCGCGAGTTCCTTTCGGTACCGCCCGAAGCGCTCGTGACGACGATGGAGACGAACCAGAAATTCGTGCCGACGTTCGATGCGGATGGCCGCCTCACCGAGCACTTCGTCGGCGTCGCGAACATCGAGTCGAAGGATCCGCGCGAGATCCGCATGGGTTACGAACGCGTGATCCGCCCTCGCTTCGCCGACGCGAAGTTCTTCTTCGACAAGGACCTGGAGACGCCGCTCGCGGCGCAGCAGCAGGCGCTCGAGAACGTCACCTACCAGCAGGCGCTCGGTAGCGTCTGGAGCAAGTGCGTGCGCGTGGCCGAGCTTGCGCGCGTGATCGCGAACCGCGTCGGGGTCGACGCCGGCCTCGCGACGCGCGCGGCCGCGCTCTCGAAGTGCGACCTGATGACGCGCATGGTCGGCGAATTCCCGGAGCTGCAGGGCGTGATGGGCCGCTACTACGCGACCGCCGGCGGCGAACCCGCCGAGGTCGCGCAGGCGCTCGACGAGTTCTACGCGCCGCGCTTCGCGGGCGATGCGATCGCACGGGGCAGGGTCGGACAGGTGCTCGGCGTCGCCGAGCGCATCGACACGCTCGCGGGCATCTTCGCGGTCGGCATGAAGCCGTCGGGCAACAAGGATCCGTTCGCGCTGCGGCGCGCCGCGCTCGGGCTCGCGCGCACGCTGATCGAAGGCGGCCTGCCGCTCGACCTCCCCGCGCAATGGCAGGAAGCTTTCGCGCTGTTGCCCGAGTCCGCGCTCACCGCCGGGCTGCCCAGGACCAGGGACGGCCACCCGCCGCAACTCGATGCGGGCGCGCGGCGGGCCGAACTCGCACATGAGGTGCACGCCTTCGTGGTCGACCGCCTGCGCGGCTACTACGCCGACCAGGGCATCGCGGGTGAAGCGTTCGAAGCCGTGCGCGCGCTCGCGCCGGCCGACCTCACCGATTTCGACGCGCGCGTGCGCGCGGTCGCGGCGTTCTCGCGCCTGCCCGAAGCGCAGGCCCTCGCCGCGGCGAACAAGCGCATCGGCAACATCCTGCGCCAGGCCGGCGTGTCGACGCCCGGCGCGATCGATCCCGCGCGGCTCGAGGCCGGCGCCGAGCGCGAGCTCGCCGACGCGCTCGCGGGCGCGGAAACCGACGGCGCGCCGCTGCTCGCGACGCGCGATTACGTCGGGCTGCTCACGCGCCTCGCGCGCCTGCGCGATGCGGTCGACCGTTACTTCGACGCGGTGATGGTGATGGCAGACGACGAGGCAGTGCGCGCGAACCGTCTCGCGCTGCTCGGCCGCCTGCGCAACCTGTTCCTGCAAGTGGCCGACATCTCGCTGCTGCCGGGTACCTGAGCTTCGTTCGCTCGCCCACGGCGGTGTGCGCCTGCAGCGAGCGTACGATTCCGTAGGAGCCCACCCTGTGGGCGATCCGCGCAGGAAACCGGCCGTGCGCGGACCTCCCGATTGGCGCGCGCATCGCGCACAGGGTGCGCTCCTACGGGCGTCAAGGTGTCGGCTTTTTCGTAGGCGCCCACCCTGTGGGCGATCCGCGCAGGAGAGCGGCCATGCGCAGACCTCCCGAGTGGCGCGCGCATCGCGCACAGGGTGCGCTCCTACACGCGTCAAGGTGTCGGCTTTTTCGTAGGAGCCCACCCTGTGGGCGATCCGCGCAGGAAACCGGCTGTGCGCGGACCTCCGGATTGGCGCGCGCATCGCGCACAGGATGCGCTCCTACGTCGGCGCGAGCGCGAGCAGCGTGGTGTCGTCCTCGGCTGCCGCGTCGACGACGTGCGCGTCGAGTGCGCCGAGCGCGCGTGCGATCGCCTGCGCCGGGGTCGCCGCGCCACGCAGCGCATGCACGAGGCGTTCATGGCCGAACGCGCTACCGTCGGGTGCACGCCGTTCGACCAGGCCGTCGCTGTGCAGCAGCACGAACTCGCCGGACTCCAGTTGCAGTGTCTCAGCGTGGAACTGCGCGTCGGCGCTGATCCCTAGCGGGATGTTGCCGTGCGCGAGGATCGGCGTCGCCTCGCGCGACGGATGCAGGCGCAACGCGAGGCCGTGGCCCGCGTCGACGAAGCGGCAGCGACGCGCGTGCGGTTCGAAGATGCCGAGCCAGAGCGTGGTGAAGCGACCAGGCCCGGACTGCGCGCACAGGTGCGCGTTGAGGCGCGCGCTCGCGCGCGCGGGATCGTCATGGTGCGCGAGTTCGGCGCGCATGAACGACTGCACCGAGGCCATCACGAGTCCGGCGCCGAGTCCCGCGCCCGCGACATCGCCGAGCAGCGCCGCGACCTTGCCGCCCGGTAGCTCGAACACGTCCGCGATGTCGCCCGCGATCGTGCGGCCCGGCTGCAAGTGCAGCGCATGCCCGAGTCCCGCGGCAGGTCGCGCATCCGGCAGCAGGCGACGTTGCACGTCGCGCGCGCGCTCGAGGTCGGCGGCGAGCATCGCGTGCCGGCGTGCCGCATCCACGCGGCGCAGGTTCGCGAGCGCGAATGCCGACAGGCGGCTCAATGCCTGCACGAAGGTCGGTGCATCGGCGCGCCGGTCGCGGCCGGCCCGGTTCGAATCCAGGTGCAGCCAGGCGACCTCCTGGCCATCGAGCATCACCCGCGCCTGCAGCGAACGCGGTGCAGTCGACGGATCCTCGCGCGCGCCCGACTCCAGCCGTTCGGCGATCCGCTCGAGATCGCGCTCGAACCGCTCGCGCTCCGCGCCGAGCGTGCGCACGCTGCGCGGGCGCAGGCGCTGGTCCTCGCCGCGCCAGAGCACGGCCGCGCGCGCGAAGCCCGAGCCCGCGAGCGCATGCTCGGCCAGCACGTCTCACCATTGCTG
>JAEYZH010000059.1 GCA_023430685.1 Pseudomonadota bacterium
TCGCCTGTTCACCGATCCGTACGACGGCCTCGCCTCGCCGGGCATGCTCAATGCCGGTGCGCTGTCGTGGTGCCATACGCCGGCGAGCGGCCCGATCCACTCGATCGTCGATCTCGACGGTTACGAGGGACAGGCCCTGCAGCTGCGCTGGCGCGCGGTCACCGATTCGAACACGACCGCGCCGGCCCCGAACGGCATGTACGTCGACAACGTGAAGATCGAAGTCTGCCAGTAAGCCGCCGAACGTCGCGCGCGAGCGCGACGCCAGTCGGGAAAAAAAACGGGCCGCGCAAGCGGCCCGTTTTTTCTTGCCTGTCGACCGCGTGGACGCAGGTCCCGCTCGAGCAAGCCCATCGCGATCGGCGACGCCGGATCGCTCCGGCGCCGGGCGATCGCTCAATCCAGCATTGCGACGCCCGCGTCCGCGACCGGCGCGATCCGCACATGGCCGCGCGCGGCGTTCGCCGCAGGCGCCGTCTCGAAACCGTCGATGAAGATCGCATCGGAGAAAACCGATTCCTCGACCAGCACGAAGATGTCGCTGGCGTCGTTGTGGTCGTTCGGATCGACGTCGCTCGCATCCGAGTCCCATGCCATCGACAGTCCGGATGCGTTCACCGCGAGCGTCGTGCCCGCGTAGCCGTTGCTGGCCTGGCCATTCGCGGCCGGGCTGATGAATTCCGGCGCACCTGCGCCCGGGATGGACAGGAACACCTGCGTGTAGCGGCCTGTGCCCGTCCAGTTGTTGAGGCACGCGAGCATGACCGTCGCGATGTCGGAAATCGCCGATACGCCGCAGCTGTCGTATTCGTCAGCGGGAACCAGCGCAGGGCGCGGGATCGCCGCCGTCGTGCCGGTCTGGCGGTCGCGCAGGTAGACACCGCTGTTGCCGACGCTGTCCACGCCGTTGGCATAACCGAGGCCACCGTAGCCGCGGGTCTGGAAGCTCACGAAGCGTCCGTTCGGCGAGATTGCAGGACGATTCGCGAAGGAGCTCGCACCGTTCGGCGCCCCCGTGCTGCGGCTCACCAGTTCGGTCGTGTTCGCCTGCAGGTCGCGCACATAGGCCTGCCCGCTCGTCGCACCCGAAACCGCGGCGGCATTGCAGGTCATCACGAGGTAGCGCCCCGTCGCCGACAGCGCGTGCGGATACAAGGCGCAGTCGGTGGCCGTCGCCCCGCTCGAACTCATCGACGCGATCTCGACCTGGCCGGTCTGCATGTCCTTCACGTAGATGATCCCCGAGGCGCCCTGTGGGGCATGCCCCCCGTCGGCGGCGAGACCGGCCCCGGCCTGGAACGCGATGTAGCGACCATCGGCCGAGATCGAGATCGTGTTGTCCTGGGTGCCGAGGGCCGGAGGCTGGCCGGCTGCATTCGAACTTGCCAATTCGAGCGCGCCGGTCTCGCGGTCCTTGCGCAGTGCCTGCCAGTTCGGTCCGAGCGCGTGGTTGAGGGCAAGGAACGCGACGTAGCGGCCGTCGCCCGACACCACCGGCCCTTCGCCACGGAACACGGTCGAGCCCGAAGCCGACACGGCCTCGACCACGCCGGTGTCGAGATCGAGCGCGATCACGCGCGTGCCGTTGTAGGTGTCGCCGACCCAGTTCTGCGCGGTGCTCGCGAACACCACGGTGCGGCCGTCGGCCGAGACGTCGACATCGGTCGAGGAGCCCATGGCTTCGGTTCCCGGACCGGGGATCAGGCGACCGTAGAGGAAGTCCGCCCGTGCGACGGGCGAGAAGCCGAGCGAGGCCGAAAGGGCGAGGCAAAGCGCGAGCGGGCGAATGGTCAGTGCGGTCGGCATGGCGAGTTCCTGGGGGTTGGGGTACGGCCACCTTCTACGCAGTCCCGCGGCGATTCCCCGAACGGCACATGCCGGTCCGCCCTGCGTCGCCACCACGCGCGCGCTCGCACCTTCATTAATCTCTTTATCCGGAACAAGCGATATAATACGAACCAGCCTTCCGTCGAGGGGCGCTGCAGCGGGTCCCCCGCGACGCTCGACGGACATGCATCCCCTTGCAAGGGCGCCCGGCCGGACTGCCACGCAGCCCGCCACGAACCGGAGACCCACTGATGAACGCTGTTCCGAAGAATGACGCCGCGCGCGACTACAAGGTGCGCGACCTCGCCCTCGCCGACTGGGGCCGCAAGGAAATCGAGATCGCCGAGCACGAGATGCCGGGCCTGATGTCGATCCGCCGCAAGTACGCCAAGGCACTGCCGCTGAAGGGCGTGCGCGTGACGGGCTCGCTGCACATGACGATCCAGACCGCCGTGCTGATCGAGACGCTCAAGGACATCGGCGCCGACGTGCGCTGGGCCTCGTGCAACATCTTCTCGACCCAGGACCACGCCGCTGCCGCGATCGCCGCGTCCGGCACCCCGGTGTTCGCGTGGAAGGGCGAGACGCTCGAGGAATACTGGGACTGCACGCTCGACGCGCTGTCCTTCCCCGACGGCAAGGGCGGCTTCCTCGGTCCGCAGCTCGTCGTCGACGACGGCGGCGACGTCACGCTGCTGATCCACAAGGGTTACGAACTCGAGAAAGGGGACGAGAGCTGGGTCGACAGTGCATCCGGCAGCCACGAAGAGCAGGTGATCAAGAACCTGCTCAAGCGCGTCGCGAAGGAGCGCCCGGGCTACTGGACGCGCGTGGTCGCCGACTGGAAGGG
>JAEYZH010000077.1 GCA_023430685.1 Pseudomonadota bacterium
CGTTCGGCGAATCGAACTCGACATGGCGCGCCTGCAGGCGCGCGTCGCCGGGATCGACCTTGCGTGCCTGCGCGAAACGCGGAGTCAGCGCCGCCAGCAGCGCCGCCGCGCCGCCAGCGCCGACGGCGAAACGAGCGGCCCCGGCCAGGAAACCGCGCCGATCGATGGCGCCATGCACGTACTGGTCGAACAGGCGCATGACCTCGGGATCGAAATCGGAACTCGTCAAGCGTCGCGGATCGTGCATGGTCGTCACTCCGTCGGTCGGGGTCTGTTTGCCGCGGGCTACGGGCAACGCGGGTGGCCGGTCATCGCCGAGGCCGCCGCTGCATCGTGCCGCGAGCGCTGCGCGTGGGCAAATGGCGCAGGCCCCCCGGTGCGAGCGCGCGCTGATCGTCAGCGCAGCTGGCTGTCCTTGCTGCCGCGACGGTTGTAGCCCGCGTGCGCGCCCGACTCCTTGTCGTGCGCGTCCTGGCAGGCCACGCACAGGCGCACGCCGGGCACCGCCTTGCGACGCGCGGCCGGAATCGCCGCGTCGCACTCTTCGCAATGCAGCAGCCCGGGGCCTCGCTGCAGGCGACTGCGCGCGCGCTTGACCGCGTCGTCGATCGTCGCGTCGATCTGGTCCTGTACCGCTCCGTCTCCGGCCCAACCGGTGGCCATGGCTGCCTCCGTCCGTCGTGCGTGGTGTGCCTCCAGCATACGCCCGGCCCGAAGCGCCGGCGCACGGTCGGTCAGGCGCGCTTCAAGAAACAGGTCTTCAGCACGAGTCCCTTGATCTTGTCGGAGTTCCCCTCGATGTGGTCGGGATCGTCTTCGACCAGTCGGATGTTGCGGATCATCGTGCCTTGCTTGAGCGGGATCGAGGAGCCCTTGACCTTGAGGTCCTTGATCACGACGACACTGTCGCCCGCCGCGAGCGGATTGCCGTTGCAGTCGCGTACGGGTGCTTGCGACGGCGCGGCGGAAGGCGCCGCGAGCGGCCATTCGTGCGCGCAATCGGCGCAGACGATGTTCGCGCCGTCGGGATAGGTGTTCTCCATGCCGCAACGCGGACAGGCGGGCAGGTCGGACACGGCGCGCAACCTCGAAGCGGAAACCGCATAGTCTAGCGCCCGCGCGCTCGCGCGCGACGCGGCACTTCGGCGCGCCCGACGCGGACCGTGTAAGATGCAATCGCCGCACGTCGTGCCGCGCGTCCCGCCGACCGCATCAGGTCGCCCGCTTCGCTTCCCTCCTCGCGTCTGCACGCCTCGCGCAGTGACGCCGCCAACGGGAGCGGGCATGCCCGGCTATTCCACGCGCCTCGTGACCCTGCGGATCGGCCACCACGACTACCGCCTGCGCGCACTCAGCGACCGCCAGCAGTTCGCCGATCCCCACCATGTGGCCGCGCGCGCCGGCATTTCATCGGCGCAGTGGTGCCTGTTCGGCCAGCCGTGGCCATCCGGGCGGGTGCTTGCCGAGGCAATGAGCACGTTCCAGATCGCGGGCAAGCGCATCCTCGAGCTCGGCTGCGGCCTCGGCATGTCGAGTCTCGTGCTGAAGCGGCGCCATGCCGACATTACCGCGAGCGATCACCATCCGCTGGCCGAATCCTTCCTGGAATCGAATGCGGCCTTGAATGAACTTCCGGCCATCCCCTATCGCGACCTGCCGTGGGCGGTTCCTGACGCGACGCTCGGGCAGTTCGACCTCATCATCGCGAGCGACGTGCTGTACGAGCGCGACCATGCCGCGCTTCTGATCGCGATGATCATGCGCCATGCGCGCGACGCGTCCGAGGTCGTGTTCACCGATCCGGGGCGTGGCAACAGCGCCGCGTTCACGCGGGCGATGCGCACGCTCGGCTACTCGGTGGACGAGCAGCGCAGCCGCTTCGACGAACACGACCTGCCGCCCTTCCGCGGCCGGCTCCTGCACTATGCCCGCACGGCAGCCGGGTCGCCGAGGCCGACCGCATGAGCGGCCAGCACGGCCACGAACGGGTGTCGTGCACGTCCTGCGACGCCGTCTGCTGCCGCCTGACCGTCGTCGTGATGCCCGACGACGTGGTGCCGCGGCATTTCGTCGAACGCGGCGCCGACGGGCTCGAGATGATGGGCCGCTGCGAGGACGGCTGGTGCGTCGCACTCGACCACGCGCGCATGTGCTGCAGCATCTACGAGCAGCGACCGCAGGTGTGCCGCAAGTTCGCGATGGGCAGCGGCTACTGCCGCTCGGAGCGCCACGCCTACCGGACGCGCCATGCGATCCCGGTCAGCGTGGTCGACTGACGGCGGAATCGGACGCCGCCCGCGCACCGCCATGGATTGCCGCGCATCGCGCACAGGGTGCGCTCGTGCGCCAGATCATGCTCCGCAGGAGCCCACCCTGTGGGCGATCCGCGCAGGAACCGTTTGCGCGACGACTCCCGGGTCCACGCGGTCGCGCACAGGGGTGCGCGCCTACAGCTGCGAGCGGATCGGATACAGGAGCTTCTCGACGAGCTTCTCGCGCAGCGGGCGTCGTTCCCACATCGCGTAATCGTACTTCCTGGTCTTTTCGAGGTCCTGCTCGAATGCAGCCGTCATCTGCGCGGCGAATGCGTGGTCGTAGACGTTCAGGCTTGCCTCGTCGTTGACGCGGAACGAGCGGATGTCGAAATTGGTCGAACCGACCGAGACCATCTCGTCGTCGATGATCAGCAGCTTGGTGTGCATCATCGTCGGGACATACTCATGGATCTCGATGCCGGCCGCGAGCAGCGGGCCCCAGCTCGCGCGCGAACTCAGGCGCACCGCGTCCGAATCGATGTGCTCGCCCGGAACGATGATGCGGACGCGCACGCCGCGTTCGCGCGCCGCCAGCAGCGCCTTGATCGCGAGTTCGTCGGGCACGAAATACGACGCCTCGAGGTCGATCGAACGCACCGCGGCCGCGATCCCCATGAGGTACATCAGGTGCATGCTCTCGCTGCCGCCGGACGGCGAGGCGACGAACAGGTGCGCGAGCATCCCGCCCGCCTGAGCCAGGGGCGGGAAGTAAGCCTCTCCGTTCAGCACTTCGCCCGTGGTCTTGATCCAGTTGTCGTTGAACGCGGCCTGCAACTGCGCGACAACCGGGCCCTCGATGCGGAAATGCGTCTCGCGCCAGTGCTCGGCGTCTTCCGCGTTGCCCTGCCACTGGTCCGCGATGCCGACGCCACCGGTGAAGCCGATGCGTCCGTCGACGACGAGCAGCTTGCGGTGCGTGCGGTTGTTCATGCGGCTGATGTTGTACCAGTGCAGCGGCCGGTAGCGCTCGACATGCACGCCCGCGTCTTCCATGCGGTCGACGAGTTCCTGCTCCATCTTGATGCTGCCGACCCAGTCGATCGTCACGTTCACGCGCACGCCCGCGCGCGCGCGCTCGGCCAGCGCATCGGCGAACTTCGCGCCGATCTCGCCGGACCAGTAGATGTAGGTCTCGAACGTGATCGACACCTTCGCGCCGTGGATCGCCTCGAGCATCGCGGGGAAGATCTCGACGCCGTTCTGCAATGCGGTCACGTGGTTGCCCGGCAGCACGGCGGGACCGAGCATCACCGACATCTCGCGCAGGTACTGCGGATCGGCGATCGCGTAGCGATGTTCGATCTTGCGTTCGATCTCCTTTTCGGAAGTCGCGAAGTTCAGCGCGATCGCGAACAGCAGCGCGGTCGCCACGGCAGTAATGACGATCGTCCAGACCATGCGTTTGCGGCTCCAGCGCTTGGGCATCCCGGGGTCCCCGTTTCCGCCGGCCACGGTGTAGGTACCGGGGCGAACGGCGCATGAACGGGAAGCGCGTCCTTGCGCACGCCTAGGGCGGGATCAGTCGCCGGACTCCCGGAATGCGTATTCGTGCTGGGCGTCGCGCAGCACCAGCGTGCGCTCACCGTCCTTGTCCGCGACCACGAACTCGAAGCCGTCCTCGCCCGGCGAGATCGTCACGAACGAGGTGCTGCCGTCGTCGTTGCGTCGCGACGCCACTTCGCTCTTCCAGCCGCCGAAATCGAACCAGGTCGCGCCGTCCCTGCGCGAGACCGCGATGACGCCGAGCTCGGCGCTGCGGTAGTGCGCGGCGAGCTTCGCCGACTCGGCGGGTGCAGGCACGGTCAGCCGCTTGCGCTCCGCGGCCGCGATCTCCTTGACGCGCTTCGCGCTCGCGGCCACCGTTTCCTCGGCCTCCGGCTTGCCGTCGAACAACAGCTCGAGCAGCCGCCGCTGCAGCGGCGCGCGGATGTACACGCCGGGATCGGAGTTGGTCAGGATCACTGCGCCGACGCGATGCCCCGGCAACCACAGCATGTCGGAGTGGAACCCGAGCATGTCGCCGCCGTGGTGCACGACCGGTACGCCCCAGGTCGAGTCGACCATGAGACCCATGCCGTAGCTCGCGTCCTGGCCGAGCGCAACCTGCGGCTTGCGCCGCTCGAGCAGCGGCGCCGCGTCGATGTAGCGCGTGCCGTCCGGCAACAGGCCCTCGTCGAGTTCCATCTGCACGTAGCGCAGCACGTCTTCGACCGTGCTCCACGCCGCGCCGGCCGGCCGCGCGGGGATGATCGTGTAGTTGAGGTCCATGCTCGCCCGCACCGTGCGCGCGTCGACGTCGAGGCCGTGCGGCATCGCGTGGTTGCCGCGCAGCGCCTTCGCGTAGTCGAACGTCGTCGACGCCATGCCGAGCGGATCGAACACGAGCGTCTGCATCGCCTTGTCGTAGGCGGCGCCGTACTCGAGCTGCGGGAACAGCACATGGCCGCCCGCGAAGCCTGCGGCCGCGGCCATCGGATTGGAATACTGGAACAGTTCGCCGAAACCGCTCGTCGGCTGCATCGTCGCGAGCGTGCGCAGCACCGACTCGGGCGTGGCGCCCTCCGATTCGAACAGCCACTCCATGTCCTGGCGCGGCAGGCCGGTGCAGGCGCAGATCAGGTGCTTGACCAGCACCTGGCGCGTGGTCTGCGCATCGCCGAGGCGGAAAGAAGGGAGGATCGACGTGACCGGCGTGTCCCAGTCGAAGCGCCCTTCTGCGACGAGCCTGGCGAGCATCAGCGTCGTCAGTGCCTTGGTGTTCGACGCGATCATGAACATCGTGTCGGCGTCGACCTTGTCGGGCTTTCCGAGCTCGCGCACGCCGTAGCCTTTCGCGAGCACGACCTTGCCGTCCTGCACGACGCCGACCGCGACGCCGGGGACTTCGAGCTGCACGCGGGCCGCCTCGATGAACGCGTCGAGCTCGGCGAGCCGCGCGGCGTCGAGCACGCGTGCGCGGCGGTCCGCGAAGGATTCGCGGCTGTAGCCTTTGGGCAACAGGCGACTGAAGACCAGCGCGACCTGCGCGCCGCGCTTCTCGCCGACGTCGTTCGCCATGTCGTAGATCGCGACGGTCCAGCGATCGCCGCGACGAAGGGCCTGCGCGAGCACGCCGCGCTTGTCGTTCGCCGACGTCTCGTAAACGTAGCGCCGCGACTGCTCCCACCCGTCGCGCGCGGGCAGGTCGCTCGCGAGCTTGAGTGGCCATTTCGCTGCCGGGTCGTAGGCCTGCCACGCCGCGGCGACCGCCGCGTCCGCGTCCGGGGCCTCGATATCGACGAGCGCGAGCCGAGAACCGCCCTCCGGCGCCGTGAGCACCACCGCGGACGCGCGCGTTTCGATCGTCCAGCCGGCCGGAGCGATGAACGGGTTGCCGTCGACGGTCGTGCTCGGCGTGTCCGCCGCCAGCGGAGCCACGGCGCGCGCCGTCGACGCGGACGCACGCGGCGCTGCTTCCATCGGCGCCGAAGGTTGCGTGGCGTGCGCGCAGGCGCCGAGCGCGAGCGCGGCGCAGAGAACAATGCCGGGTTGGTGCATGTGCGGCCTCCGTCGTCGTCGCCGCCGAGGATCGCATGGAAGCCCAGGCGAGGGTATCCGTGCCGTTCCCGGGCGGTTGCTGAACGCCTGCGCACCGCGCGTCCCGCCTGCGCATCGCGTTGCTGGATTGGGACTATGCTTTACGTCTATCCCGCGCCGATCCTCCGAGGACACGCCGATGCGAACCGCCTGGATGGCCCTGTGCGCACTTGCGCTGCCTGCCTCGCAGGTTTCCGCGCAGCCTGCCGATCTCGCGCTGGAACCCTGGATCACCGGCGTCGGTTCGCCGATGACGGTCCGACATGCGAACGACGGCAGTGCGCGGCTGTTCGTCGTCGACCGCTACGGTCGCATCCGGATCCGTCCGCCCGGCGCTGCGACCGGCGTGTTGGCGGGGTCCTTCCTCGACATCTCGAGCGACGCGCCGCACGGCTTCAGCATGGCGGGAGAAGGCGGCTTCCTCGGCCTCGCGTTCCATCCCGACTACGCGAACAACCGCTATTTCTACGTGCACTACACGAGCGCGGACGGCGACGCGACCGTGGTGCGCTACCAGGCGCGCGCCGACAACCCGAACGTCGCCGACCCCGCGAGCGCGACGGTGATCCTGCGCGCGGACCAGGATTCCGAATACCACCGCGGCGGCGACCTGCAGTTCGGCCTCGACGGATATCTCTACATCACGCTCGGCGACAGCGGCGGCGGCGACAGCTATGACGGCTGCAACCGTGCGCAGACGCTGAACCCCGCGGGCCTCGCCGCCAATGACGCCAACCATCCGCAGTGTCCGCCCGACGGCGCGTTCACCGGGAGTGGCGGCAATCCCGACTCGCGCGCGCTGCTCGGCAAGATCCTGCGCATCGATGTCGACTCGACCACGCCCGCGGGCGCGAACGAATTGTGCGCATCCCGCGGCGACGGCTCCGCCGCGTACGGGATCCCCGCGGGCAATCCGTACGCGGGCGGCGCCGGCGGCAGTGGAAACTGCGACGAAATCTTGGCCTACGGCCTGCGCAATCCGTTCCGCATCGGCATCGACCGCAGCAACGGCGACCTGTTCATCGGCGACGTCGGCGAGAGCGAGATGGAGGAAGTCGACCACCTCGCAGCGGGCAACGGCGGCGTCAACTTCGGGTGGGATCGTTGCGAGGGAACCACGCCGACGCCGGGCGGGGGCTGCAGCGGCTACACCGCTCCGATCCTGACCTATACGCACGCGTCCAACGGCGGCCCCTGCAGCTCGATCACGGGCGGCATGCGCTACCGCGGCGCGATCACGGGATTGCAGGGGAAGTACGTGTACGCCGACTACTGCAGCGGCAAGATCCATATCGCGACGCAAGGCGCATCGGGCTGGACGAGCGCGCTGTGGCAGACCGGCCCCGAGCTCAACTACACGGGTTTCGGCGAGGACGAGGGCGGCGAGCTCTATCTGACTGCGATCAACCAGGACACCGTTTACCGCTTCGTGTCGAGCGGAACCGACCCGGACCTCGTGTTCCGGGACGGCTTCGAGTGAAGGTGCGGGTCACGGGAAGCGCGAGGCGAAGGCGACGGGCGAGATGATCCCTGGCGGGACGGGCCGCCGTATGTGCAGGCAACCCCATGCCGGAGCCTGCCATGTCGATCCGATCCGCCTCCCTGCTCGCACTCGCGATGTCGTGCGCCGGGTCCTGCTTCGCTGCGGACGGCCAGCCCGACGTGACGTTCGGGACCGACGCCGAATTCCCGGGCTACGGCTTCTACATGAATCCGATGGTGTTCGGCGAGGGCGACGACACCGTCGCCGTGGCCGCTGCGGCCGATGGGCGCCTTTACCATTTCGGCAATTTCGCCGACGGCCAGGGTGGACAGCGCGCCGCGATCTGGCGCCTCGACGCCGACGGCTACTTCGATTTCTCGTTCGGCGAAGGCGGCCTGCGCACGCTGGTTCCACCCTGCCCCGACGGCTGGCTCACGCATGCGACCCTCGATGGCCTCGGCCGGCCACTGCTCGCATTCAGCGGCTGCGGTGATTTCGAGGTCTATCGCCTCACGCCGGACGGCGCGCCCGACACGAGCCTGCTCGGCAGCGGCCGCCTGACCATCGCGTTCGACATGGGCGGCAGCAACAACGATCGCCCGATGCGCATCGCGAGCACGCAGGTCAACGGCATCCTCGTCGCCGGTGGCGTCGCGAATGCCGACACGAGCGACCTTGGCATCGCGCACTTCACCGCCGACGGTGGCGCGGCGCCGGGGTTCGGCAATTCCGGACGCGTGACGCTGCCCTTCACCTGGAGCGTCACGCGCGTCGGCGTCGTGCAGGCACGGCCCGACGGCCGCATCGTCGCCGCAGGCGACACGCAGCAGAACCCGTTCGCGATCACCCAGTTCGCGGTGCGCGTGCAACCCAACGGCGCGCCCGATCTCGGCTTCGGCAATTCGGCGCCGGGCATCAGCGAGGCCAACCTGCGCACGTTGACCGGATTCGACGGCGGCGCGGCGATCACGCGCGCCGCGCTGGTCGAGCCCACCGGCAGCATCGTGCAGGCCGGCAGCTTCCACGATGTCGACGACGAAACCGTCGGCTCGCAGGTGCTCGTGATGCGCTGGCGCGAAGACGGTGAACTCGATACCGCGCTCGGCCCGTTCGGCTATCGCGTCTACGGCCTTGATCTCGGTGGCGCCGGCGACAACGCCGATGGCGCCGACGCGATCGCGCGACAGGGCGACGGCAAGTACGTGCTGGCCGGCTACAGCTACAACGCGGACAACCGGCAGGAACTGAGCCTGCTGCGCCTGCGCCGCGATTTCAACCTCGATCCGCAATTCGGCGAGGCGGGCAGCCTGCACGAACTGGTCGCGATCGCGCAGAACGGCTTTCCGTGGATGTCGGCGGACCAGTTGCTGCTGCGACCCGGGCGCATCATCACGAGCCTGCTGATCGGCACGGGCCCGGGCAACCTCATGAGCCTGCGCGCCGCCGAGAACGATCTTCTGTTCGCCGACATGTTCGATTGAGCGATCGCACCCGCGCACCGCGCGCTGGCGCGTACCGGTGCGCGGGCACCGGCACGCGCATGCACGCGGACCAGCGTCAGTCGAAACCGTCCGCGAACAGCGCATCGGCACCGGTGCCGACCACGAACGTCACCGGCACCACCGTATCGGGTCCGGGTCCGCCGCCGATGCAGATCGACCCGCCACGGGTTCCCGCTGCGAGCGCACCCGCATCGAACGCCGCCGCAAGGGTCGACAGGCCGTCACCGGGCGCGCTGCCCGACGCGGGTGATACCGCGAGCCATTCGACCGGCGAGGCCGAGGCTCCGCAGGGGTCGGACGCGAGCAGCTCGATTTCGAGCACGAGGTGCACCCATTCGAACGCGATGTCGGGCAGCGAGACGGGCTCGGAGATGCCGCAGTCGGGCGCGACCCAGTACGCGGGGGCGGTCTCGCCCTCGCTGTTGCCGCCCGGATAGGCGCTGGTGCCGTGCACTGCGCCATCGGGCACGTACAGCTCGGCGACGAGCACGCGATCCGACGGCACTTCGATCGGCGCGTCGAACGCGGCGCGGTAGCGACGCAAGGGTTCGTCGGTGATCGTCGCGGTGGCTTCCGCGAGCTGCGTGAGGTTGCCGAGTTCCAATGGCCCATCGAGCGCGTGCAGGCGCAGCGTCACCGACTGGCCGCCGCTCGCCGACGCGGCCGAGTCGATCGCGAACGCGATGGCCGCGACGCGGCGCACGTCGCCCGGCAACGCGATGTCCGACGGCGGGAACACGCGAAAGTAGCGATTCTCGAGCGAGAAGCCGGTGCCCGGATTGAAGCAGCCGAAACTCGTGTTCGCGACCGGATCGGGGCTCGTGGTCTGGCTCACCGGCACCGAGGTCTGCAGCGCGGGATCGCCACCGATGCGCGCGCTCCAGGCGCCCGCGACCGGGCCGCCGTTGAGCAGGTCGAATGCCTGTTGCAGCGAGCCACCGACGGGCACGACCGCCGACAACGCGGGCGGGTCCGGCATCAGGCAGGGCGCGAGCAGGCGCAGGCCGAAATCCGCATCGGTCGTCGTGCCTGCCGACAACGCGACCTCGCGCGTATCGGCGAGATGGTCTGGCGCTTCGACCTCGAGTTGCAGCGGACCCTTCGATGCGTCGAACCAGTACACGTAGCGACCGTCGGCATCGGTCCGCGTGGTGACACTGCCGCCTGCATGCGAGATGCGCACGCTCGCGCCCTCGATCGGCGCGGGCGAGAGGTCGCAGCGCCCGAGGCCGCTGACGACGCCTTCCACCGCGCCGTAGTGCGCGGGCGCAGTCACCGTCATGCGCGCCTGCGCATCGCCGAAAGCCCACGCGTACGGCGTGTCCTCGGCGACGCGCAGCGGCACCGTGTAGACGCCGGGCTGCGCGATGTCGCGCGCATCGAAGTCGACCACGACCTGCTGGGAGGCACCGGCCGCGAGGCTGCCGTGGCCAGGCTGCATGTCGATCAGCGCATCTTCGCTCGCCGAGTGGAACACGTGCACCTGGTCGAGCATGACCCATCCCCACGGCGGCGCGGCGCGGTAGCGGAAGCGCACCTGCACCGCCGCATCGCCGGCGAACGCGGACAGGTCGACCTCGATCGGCGCGGTCGCACCGTCCGCGCCTTCCGTCTGCGTGCGCGTCAACAACGGCGTCCAGCTCGCGCCACCGTCGCGCGTCGCCTCCACGTCGAGGCGCGGCCAGCTGTCGGCGCCATCGAGCAGCGACAGGAAGAAGCCGAGCGAGGCCGAGTGGCTCGCGGACAGGTCGAACACCGGCGAGACCAGCGAGGTATCGATCGGCGTGCCCTGTTCGCAATCGAACAGGTCGATGCCGGCCGCGAGGCCGTCCCCGCCCGCGTAGTTCGGAAGGCGTGAAGGACGCGTCCAGGCGCAGCCGCTGCCGTGGTTCACGACGGTCCATCCGTGCGCGGGAAAGACATCGCCCTCGAAATGCTCCTCGTGCGCGACCGCTTCGAACGAATACACGAGTTCGCGCGTGCCGCTGTTGCTCGCCACGAGCGTCGCCTGCGCGACCGCGCCGAGTTCGACCGTCGCGGACGGCGTCGCCGGATGCAGGCGCAGGCGACCGGCCGGCAACGCGAGGTCGCGTCGCAGCGTCGTCGAGGTCGCGCCGCTGACCGCCGACTGCGCATCGCCGTAACC
>JAEYZH010000146.1 GCA_023430685.1 Pseudomonadota bacterium
TCGCCATTTAAAGTGGTACGCGAGCTGGGTTCAGAACGTCGTGAGACAGTTCGGTCCCTATCTGTCGTGGGCGTTGGAGATTTGAGAGGGGCTGCTCCTAGTACGAGAGGACCGGAGTGGACGAACCCCTGGTGTTCCGGTTGTCACGCCAGTGGCACTGCCGGGTAGCTACGTTCGGAAGCGATAACCGCTGAAAGCATCTAAGCGGGAAGCGCGCCTCAAGATGAGATCTCCCGGGGCACAAGCCCCCTGAAGGACCCATGAAGACTACATGGTTGATAGGTCGGGTGTGTATCGCAGTAATGCCGAGCTAACCGATACTAATGATCCGTGCGGCTTGACCATATAACTCCAAGTTGCTTCGCTGCCTCGACGAGAGGTCTGGCGACAGCCAAACGCTTGATTACGTCCCAAGTCCCCATGCCGAGTCCGCGCGATTGCGCGACTCGCACCAGTTCCCTGGTGACATTAGCGCTGTGGTCCCACCCGATCCCATCTCGAACTCGGAAGTGAAACGCAGCTGCGCCGATGGTAGTGTGGCTTAAGCCATGCAAGAGTAGGTCATCGCCAGGGGCTTTACCCAAGAACGCCTCCCCGGAAACGGGGAGGCGTTCGCTTGTGCGCGTGTCGCGCACCGCATTTGTCCGCCGGGATGCGCGGCAGTCGCGCGACATGCACGCGCGCCGCAAAGTCGCTATCGTTCCGGGCCCCGCGTGCGACCGAAGCGACGCCATGCCCCGTCTGACTCTCGTGCTCAGCTTTGCCTTTGCACTCCTGGCCTGCACCTCCCATCCGCCACCCGAAGCCCGGTTGCGTGAGGTCGCCCCGGGAACCCTCGGCAGCGAACATCAAAGTCGCCTCGGGCACGTGCGCGTGACGGAAGTGACGACCGGGCTCGAGCATCCCTGGAGTCTCGCGTTCCTTCCCGACGGACAGATGCTCGTGACCGAACGCCCGGGACGCCTGCTGCTGCTCGGCGCGAATGGCGCTCTCGTCGGGGCCGTATCGGGATTGCCGCCGATCTTCGTCGCGGGACAGGCGGGCCTGCTCGACGTCGTGCTGTCACCTGGCTTCGCGGACGACAGCCTCGTCTATTTGTCCTACGCCGAACCGAACCTGCGCGGAAACCTCGCCGGTACGGCGGTGATGCGCGGGCGCCTCGATGGCACAGCGCTTGTCGACACCGAAGTGATCTACCGCCAGCAGCCGAAACTGTCGAGCGGCACCCACGTGGGCTCGCGCCTGGTGTTCGACGATGCGGGCCACCTGTTCGTGACCCAGGGAGAGAACAACAAGCGTCCGACCGCGCAGGAACTCGACAAGCTGCAAGGCAAACTCGTGCGCATCAACCCGGACGGCAGCGTCCCGAAGGATAACCCGTTCGTTGGCCGCGATGGCGTGCGCCCGGAAATCTGGTCCTATGGACACCGCAACATGCAGGGGGCGGCGCTGCATCCGGTCACACGCAAGCTGTGGACCACCGAGCACGGGCCGATGGGGGGCGACGAAATCAACATCCCGGAGGCCGGGAAAAACTATGGCTGGCCCATCATCACCTGGGGCATCAACTACTCCGGAGAGCCGATCCCCGAAGCGAAGGGCAGCGCAGCGGCCGGCATGCAGCAGCCACATCACTACTTCGAGGTCTCGCCCGCGATCAGCGGCCTTGCGTTCTACACGGCCGACCGTATGCCTGCGTGGCAGCACAGCCTGTTCCTCGGTGCACTCGCGAAGGCTTGCCTGATCCGGCTCGAGCTCGACGGCGATCGCATCGTGGGCGAAGAACGACTCCTCGCCGAGCGCAATGAGCGCATTCGCGACGTGCGCCAGGGGCCGGACGGCTACCTGTACGCATTGACCGACGCGGCGGATGGCAAGCTGCTGCGCGTCGAACTGCTCGCCCCGTAGGGACCGGCGCAAAGGCAGTCCCCCAGTGCACGTTCCCGGCGCGCGAAGGCTCGCGGCTACGCCATTCCCCCATCGGCGTCGCCACCGCGGACGTCGTGTGGAGCGATCGCGGCGACACCGGGTTCGCCTGCCGCGGCGATCGGCGCTGCGCCGATCGTGCGGGATACACCTTCTCCGCCTGGCCCCGAGCGTTGCAGCTCAAAGCGGTCGCGGCAGCCGCCGGCGCGCCCCTCACAACCGATCGTGATGCACGATCGCATTGAGCAACAACGCGTAACTGCCGATCGTCGCTCCACGCCAGACCGGATTGTTCGCGAACAGCAACACGTGCCCGCGCCCATAGCGCGCGTCGGCGACTGCGACGCGCCCGGCCATCTCGCTGCCGTTGTCCAGCAGTCCGGACACGAGCAGCGCGTCCGCATCGGCCCAGCGCACGATCGCCTTCGGCTGCATCTGCGGCGGGATCACGCGCGGGTTGTTGCGCTGCTGCTCGACGTTGAGCTCGAGCGCCTCCCAGGGCTTCGGCGACGGCAACCGCGGGGCTTCGACATCGGCGCGAGCCTCGGGAACATCGGCATCTTCGACGCCGCCGCGGCCGGTCGGCCGCTTGTAGTCCTTCGCGTTCGGCAGGCCGCCGTCGCCGCCCACCAGCTGGCTCAGGCGGAACGACAGGCCTTCGCTGCTGTACAGCGCGAACGGTGCATCGTAGCCACGCGCGATCGGGCTGTCCTTGTCGACGCGCAGCGCACCGAGGATGCTGCCGACCACGCGCAGATCCTTCCTGGGCGTGACCGACACGCCAGGCGCGAGCCCCTGCTCGATCGCGAATTCGGCGGTGTCCTCCGACGTGACGAGCAGGCCTCCCGCGGCGACGAAGCGCTTGAGGTTGTCGACGCCGCTTGCGCCGAGTCCCGGGCGCATGTCCGGCGTGGAATCGATTCGGCCGAGATTCGGCGTGAGCTCGGTGGTTTCCCACGGCAGCGCATTGCCGTACATCGGCAGGCCGTCGACGATCGCGCGGCGGTCGCCCACGCCTACCGGTGCGAACAGGATCACGTCGTACTTGCCGCGCAGGTTCGCGTCCTTCGCGACGTCCTGCGTGCTGATGTAGTCGTACGCCACGCCGAGCCGGTCCAGCGCCATCCGCCACCAGCCTTCGGTCTGCGTCGACAGCCAGGTGTGCATCAGCGCGATGCGCGGCATCTTCTCCTTCACGCCGAGCGCGGCGGGCTCGAAGCGCGGCGCATCGATCGCATCGACCTTGCGCAGCGGTACTTCGAGCACGGCGGCGTCGCTGACGCGCGCGACATCGACGCCGAATGCATCGCCCAGCGACCACCCGGTGTCGTCGTAGGCATGCTTCTGCGGGTCGTCCGGTGCCCAGTACTGACGATCGAGCAGCGTGTCGGCGATGCGCGAATACGGCTGGTCCATGCGCACGATCCAGCTGCCGGCAGGAAACTTGCGGGCAACCTGCCGCGGTCGCGGTGGTGGCTGGACCTTGCCCGCGTCCTCGTTCTCGTCCTTGTCGTGCTCCTTCGCCTTGGCGCTGTCGAACGTCGGCACCTTCACCGTGAACGCGCGCTCCGCGCGCCCGACCTCGACGTGCTGGGCCCGCAGCACGCGCAGCAACTCGGCCTGCGCACCCTTGCGCGCGTCGTCGGCCGTGAAGACGTAGGCGGCCGGGCCATTCGCGTGCGGCTTGCCGATCGACCGCTTCCCCTTCTGCCAGAAGTTGCGCAGGAACGTCGCGCGGTTCTCCGCGAAGTAGTCGAGTGCGGTCAGCAGGCCGGTCTGCGTATAGTTGTTGTTGTTGCGCTGCGACCAGAGGACCTTCGGCAGCGGGGGATTGGGCCGGTACCAGGTGCGCGCGTACTCGTCCGGCTCGAGGATGCGTTCGAGCGTGTCGGCGCCCGCGTTGCCGTAGGTCTCGTACAGGCGGCTGATGCCGTTGTGCATCGCGGCCATGAACATCATGTAGCCCGGGCTCCAGGTATCGAAGCCGCCATGCGTGAACACGCCGGGCAACCCGAGGCGGGTCATGCGCTCGACGTTGTTCCAGCCGAGCTGCTGCCACTCGGAGACGAGGATCGGATCGATCCACGCGTTGTACGGCCCGTCGCCGACCGTGTTGTCGTAGAGGAACGGCACCGACTCGTGCAGGTCGTGCAGCACCTGCGCATGCCAGCCGAGGTAGGTGTCGAGCACGTTGCGGCTGAGGTTCAGCGTCAGCACCATCGCGTCGCGATTGTTGTCGTGCGCGACGTAATGGCCCCAGTAGACCAGGCGCGGGTATTGCTTGTCGGGATGGGCCTTGTGCCAACGATACAGGTCGACCATGCGCTCGCGGCCATCGACCTCGACCACCGGCGTGATCAGCGTGACCAGTCGGGAACGGATGCGCTTGATGTACGGCGCATCGTCCACCGCGAGGCGATACGCAAGCTCCATCAGCGACGTCGGCGCGCCTGTCTCGGTCGAATGCATGGTGCCGGTGATGTAGTAGACCGGCGCCGTTTGCGCGATCAGTGCCTCGGCCTTCGCATCGTCGAGCCCGAGCGTGCGCGGATCGGCGAGTTGTGCGAGGCGCGCGCGATTGGCGTCGAGGTCGTCCAGCAGCTCTTCGTCGGCGATCGCGACCGCGATCATCTCACGCCCTTCCTCGCTGCGGCCGATCGACATCACGCGTACGCGCGGCGTCGCCTGTGCGAGCAGGCGGAAGTAGCGGTGCACGTCCGCCGCATACGGCAAGTAGTCCGGCGCGCCGGCGATGTCCCCGAGCACTGCCTCGGGCGTCGGCACCGTCGCCGACGCCGGCAGGTAGTCGGTCAGGGGCGTGTTGAACGACGGGTCGGTCGTGTAGCGCGCGATCTTCGCGCCGTAGGCGGCATCGACCGCTTGCGCGGGATCGCGCGCGAAGGTGGCGTCGGCGCGCGCCTGCGGACCCGAACAAACCAGCAGACCCATCACCGCGATCGCGGCCAGTACCCGTGCAGACATCTTCGCCACCCCTGCGTTGCGGAATCGCAAAGGTAGCCGACGCGGTGGAAAGCGCAATGGGCCATGCGCCACCCCTCGCAGACCGCCGCAACCGCCATACGAACAGCGGCGCCGCGACCGCAGAAACGGCGAGATCGCAGCAGCGCGGTCGCGGCTTCGGGACTACGGCGGCGAGGTGCGAACGAACGTTTCGTCGAGCAGCATCGTGGACAGGATGCCGACGAAGGCCTGGTTGTCCGCGAAGCCCGTGGCCTTGCCGGAACGGCACTTGTCCACGAGCCGGCCGACCGCGGCCGCATCGAAATACCCGGCCTTGCGCAGCCGTTCGGTGCCGAGCAGGTCGTCGACGAAGTCGAGCGCCTTGCCATCGAAGAAGAAGCTCGCGCTGTCGGGCGCGCGATAGGGTTGCTTGGTGCGCGTGACGATGTCGGCCGGCAACAGGTCCGCAAGCGCACGGCGCAACAGGTATTTCTCGGTCAGCCCGCGGATCTTCCAGTGCTCGGGCAGGCGGTTGCCGAACTCGATCACGCGGTGGTCGAGGTAGGGCACGCGCCCCTCGACGGAATTCGCCGCCGCGACGCGATCGCCCTGCGCGGCGAGCAGGTACGCGGCGAGCAGCGATTTCGCCTCGACGTACTGGTCGCGCGCGAGCGGACCCCACGACATGATCGCGGGTGGCAAGCGCCGCTCGTACCAGGAAGGCGCGTCCCACTCGCCGACCGCCGCGCGCATCTCCGGCGAGAGGAACGCGAGCGCGCGCTGCGAGGTGGTCCAGCGCGGCACATGCGCGAACACGGGCCGCTCGAGGTAGTCCATGCCCTGGCCGAAGAACGACTGCGCGAAGGCCGGATTGCGCACCGGCGAGTTGCCGAGGTAGCCGTACAGCCGCCCGAGCAGTTTCGGGCGCAGCGTCGAACCGGGCTGGCGCGCCCAGAAGCGGCGCACTTTCGCCTCCTTGAACAGGTCGTAGCCGCCGAACACCTCGTCGGCGCCTTCGCCGGTCAGTACCACCTTGTAGCCGTGCTCACGCACGCTCGCCGACAGCAGCATCATCGGCACCGGCGCAGTCCGCAGCACCGGCGCTTCCGCGTGCCGCACCAGGCGCGGGAACGACTCGCCGATCTGCCGGCGCGTGACCCGCAACGTCGTATGGTCGGTGCCGAGGTGGCGCACCATCGCCTGCTGGTGCTCGCTCTCGTCGAATTCCGCGTCCTCGAACGCGACCGAGAACGTGCGCACCGGCGTATCGGTGAAGCCGCGGATCATCGCGACGATGCCGGAGGAATCGAGCCCGCCGCTGAGGTAGGCGCCGACCGGAACGTCCGCGCGAAGCTGCAGCCGAACCGCGTCGACCAGCAGTTCGCGAAGCTCGGCGGTCGCCTGTTCCACCGACGCGAACGCGCGTGGAGTTCCTGCCGCGGGGAACACCCAGTCCCAGTACTGCGTCAGCGTTTCGGTGCCGTCCGCCTCGATCGCGAGCAGGTGGCCCGGCGGCAGGCTCGAGATGCCGTCGAACGCGGTGTCCGGATCGGCGGGCGCCCAAAGGCCGAGCGACTCGACCACGCCGAGCGGCGAGAGTCGCGCGCGCTCGGGCAACGCCGCGAGCAGCGCCTTGATCTCCGACGCGAACCAGACCCGACCGCGCGCGCGTGCATGGAACAACGGGCGGATCCCGGCGCGATCACGCGCGAGCACGAGTCGACGTCGCCGCGCGTCCCAGAGCGCGATCGCGAACTGGCCATTGAGGTGCTCGACGAAGCGATCGCCGTAGCGGTCGTACAGGTGCACGATCACTTCGGTGTCGGACTGCGTGTAGAAGCGGTGCCCCTGCGCGACGAGCTCGGCGCGCAGTTCCACGTAGTTGAAGATCTCGCCGTTGAACACCGTCCACGCGTCGCCACGCTCGTTGCGGATCGGCTGGTCGCCGGTCGAGAGGTCGATGATCGAAAGCCGCGCATGCGCGAGCCCGATGCCGTCCGCCGCGTGGTAGCCGTACCCGTCCGGTCCGCGGTGGTGCAACGTGTGGATCATCCGTTCGAGGATCGGCTGTGCCGCGTCGGCGCGCACGTCCGCTCCGCTGAAGCCTGCAATTCCGCACACGTCGCTAATCCCCCTGGGTCGCGCGGCGCACGGACGTGCGCGCCACCGGATGGTCCGCGAGCGCCTCGCGGCAGGCCGTCATCGTATCCGCCGCGACCTCGTTCCAGCCGCGCGAGTGGCGCGTGGACAGCTTCACTTCGTCCCAGTCGCGTGCGAGCACCGCGTCGATCCCGCGCGCGAGGGCCGCGGCATCGCGCGGCGGCACCAGCACGCCGGCATCGCCGTCGACGACCTCGGGCACGCCGCCGACCGGACAGGACAGCACCGGCCGACCGCAGGCGAGTGCCTCGACCAGCACGTTCGGATGGCCTTCGGACCAGCTCGGCAACGCGACGAGGTCGGATGCGGCCATCCACTCGGCCACGCGCCCGGCCGACTGCGCGCCCGCGAGGCGCAGGCCGCAGGCGGGGTCCGCCGCGAATGCCGCGAGCGCGGCCCGCATCGGGCCGTCGCCGACCAGCACGAGTTCGAGTCGCGGCCGCACCGCGCGCAACGCGCGCACCGCATCGA
>JAEYZH010000199.1 GCA_023430685.1 Pseudomonadota bacterium
CTGCCGGCCAGCCAGTACCAGGCGTGCATGCCGGTCGCGCCATCGAGCACCGCGAGGCCCCATTCGAACACGCGCGCATGCGCGATCGCGGAGGCGTGGATCCATTCGGCCAGTGGCCGGTCGACGAGCAGCACGCCGAGCGCCGCGAACGCGGCCGCCACGAGGGCGACCCAGGCCGGAAGTCGGTGATCCATCGGCGATTCCCCTGCAGGCATGCCGGACGGAGGGCGTCCGGCGGTGTGGCATCATATCGCGGCGTCCGCCGCGCCCTTGCGCCGAACGGCGCAGCCATCGCACGTTCCAGGGGAGAACCACCCGCATGCCGAGCACCGAACCGCGCGGTCCGCGCCAGATCGCGCGGGCGTTCAAGTGGTCGATCGCGGGCATGCGCGCGGCATGGCGTTACGAAGCCTCGTTCCGGCTCGAGGGCTGGCTGTTCATCGTGCTGTTCCCGCTCGGGCTGTGGCTCGGCGGTGACGCGGTCGAGCGGGCATTGCTCTGCGGCAGCCTGCTGCTCGTGTTGTCGGCGGAACTGCTCAATTCCGCGGTCGAAGCGGTCGTCGACAAGGTCAGCCCCGAGTTCCACGAACTCGCCGGGCGCGCGAAGGACATGGGTTCGGCCGCGGTGCTGCTGCTGATGTCCAACGTGGTGCTGTGCTGGACGCTCGTGCTGTGGCAACGCTACGCCTGACTTGCCCAGCCTGAACTGCAACCTCCCGGTTCGCGCGGCATCGCTTGCGCCGCATCGGCGCGCGCGCGAAAGTAGCGCCGCCGGCGCGGGCCGGTCGTCCGCCATCGGAGGGAACATGCGTGCGATTCGCCGGCTTTCGCTGCTGTTGCTCGTGCTGCTGCTGAGCGGCTGCGGATACAACCAGATCCAGTCGAAGGACGAGGGGGTCAAGGCCGCGTGGTCCGAGGTGCTGAACCAGTACCAGCGCCGCGCCGATCTCGTGCCGAACCTCGTCGAGACCGTGAAGGGCTACGCCGCGCACGAGGAGGCGGTGTTCACCCAGGTCACGAATGCGCGCGCGAAAGTCGGGCAGACCACGCTGACCGTCGACGACCTCGACGATGCCGCGAAGATGGCGCAGTTCCAGGCCGCGCAGGGCGAGCTTTCGAGCGCGCTGAGCCGCCTGATGGTGGTCAGCGAGAACTATCCGCAGCTCAAGGCCGACGGCCTGTTCCAGAACCTGCAGGCGCAGCTCGAAGGCACCGAGAACCGCGTGACCGTCGCGCGCCAGCGCTTCATCGAGGCGACGCAGGACTTCAACACCTACGTGCGCCAGTTCCCGCAAAACCTCACCGCGATGATCTTCGGCTACAAGGCGAAGGCGAACTTCACGGTCGAGAACGAACGCGAGATCTCGCGGCCGCCGACGGTCGACTTCAGCCGACCCGCGCAGACGCCGCCCCAGCCGCAGCAGTTGCCGCCTCCGCAGCCGGCGACCGCACAGCCCGCGCCGGCCGAGCCACAGCCGCAACCGGCGCAGTAGTCCGATGCCCGGCGCCAGCCGCCATGTCCGGCGCGCTGGCGACCGGCGGCGAGGCCCGGGCCACGCCGTCCGCGGGTTCGATCGCAACCTCTGCGCGCACAGGAGTGGAACGCCGCCGTGAGCCTCGTCATGCGCATGCTGCTGCAGCTCGCGTTGCTGGTCGCCCTCGTGCCCTGCGCCTTCGCGCAGGACCGGCCGCAGGCCGTGCCCGCGTTGACGGCGCGCGTCACCGATCTCACCGGCACGCTCGATGCGCAGCAGAAGCAGACGCTCGAAGCCGAACTCGAGGCGCTGGAGAAATCCAAGGGCGCGCAACTCGCGGTACTGCTCGTGCCGACCACCGAGCCCGAAGACATCGCGGCTTACGGCATCCGCGTCGCGGACGCGTGGAAGCTCGGGCGCGCGGCTACCGACGACGGCGTGATCCTGATCGTCGCCAAGAACGATCGCCGCGTGCGCATCGAAGTGGGCCAGGGCCTCGAAGGCGCGATTCCCGACGCGGCCGCCGCGCGCATCATTCGCGAATACATCGCGCCGCGGTTCCGCGCGGGCGACTGGTACGGCGGCATCCACGACGCGACCGGTGCATTGACGAAACTCGTCAACGACGAGCCGCTGCCGCCGCCCCTCGCGGAGGAAACGGCGCCGTCGCCCGACCGCATCGAGACCGCACTGTTCATGGCGCTGTTCGCGGCGTTGTTCCTGCGCGGGGTGTTCGGGCGCGCACCGGCGCTCGCGCGCGGTGGCGTCGTCGGCGCAGGAGCCGGCGGCGTCGCGTGGCTGGTCAGCGGACTCACCGCGCTCGGCATCGGGGCAGGCGTGCTCGGGCTCGTGTTCGGCCTGTTCGGCGGCGGCGGCGGTGGTGGCTTCGCGAACCGCGGCGGACGCGGCGGTTTCGGCGGCGGCAGCTGGGGTGGTGGCGGCGGCTGGAGTGGCGGCGGGGGCGGCGGTTTCAGCGGCGGCGGCGGAGGCTTCTCCGGCGGCGGCGCCTCGGGGAGTTGGTGACATGCGCTGGCTGCGCCATCTGTTCGATCTGTCGAGTGGCAAACGGCATTTTCCGGCCGCGACCCTGGATGCGGTCCAGCATGCGATCGCCGCGAGCGAGCATCGCCACCACGGCGAGATCGTGTTTGCGGTCGAAGGCAGCCTCGCGCCCGCGGACCTCTGGCGCGGGGTCTCGGCGCGCGCGCGCGCGGAGGAGGTGTTCGCGCACCTTCGCGTCTGGAATACCGAAGCCAATACCGGCGTGCTCGTGTACGTGCTGCTCGCCGACCATGCGATCGAGATCGTCGCCGATCGCGCGGTCGCGCGCGAGATCGAAGCGCGTGAATGGGCGCCGATCTGCACCTCGATGCAACAGCACTTCCGCGCAGGCGAGTACGAACGCGGCGCGGTCGCCGGCGTCGACGCGATCGGCGCATTGCTCGAACGGCACTTCCCCGCCGACGGCGGCCGCCGCGATCGAGACGAGCTGCCGGATCGGCCGGTGCTGCTGTAGGCAAGATGCCTGCAGGACGTGCGCACCGTTCGAGTCCCGCAGAAGAGTGGCCGTCTACCCGCAGGAGCGCCGCAGGCGCGAACGACGACGCCGCGAAGCCGAATCACGCTCCGATCGTGCGACAGGGCGGTCGCGGCTGCGCCGCTCTACGGCGGCGTGACAAGTGCCGCATCGATGAACGTCTGAACCCTGCTCACTCCGTAGGAGCCCACCCTGTGGGCGATCCGCGCAGCGAACCGATCGCGCGTCATGCGCATTCCCGCGAATCGCGCACAGGGTGCGCTCCTACAGGAGCTCCGGCAAGGATGCGAGGTCGGCGGGATCGATGATCGGCGCGAGGCACTCCTGGCCGCTGCACGCATACGCGACTCCGCCGTCGACGTGGGGCCGGGCGGCCAGCACGCCAGGAAGGTTCGCCGCTCCCTCGGGTATCACGTACGCGTCGATGCGATCACCGAGGCGCGCGAGCGCGCGCTGCCAGCGTGGCGATTCATCCTCGCCTGCGCGCAGCACGACATGCGTGCGCGGTCGCAGGTACTCGTCGAGCGCGAGCAGCAGCGTGCAGCATGCGTGCGGCAGTTCGAGCAGGGTCGGCCATGCCGCGCGCAGCGTCCGCTCGGCGGCGTCGAGGTAGCGCGGCTCGCCGAGCAGGTGGCCCAGTTGCAGCAACGCGCGCGCGGCGACGCCGTTGCCTGATGGCAACGACTCGTCCATCCAGGGCTTGGGCCGCTGCGGCAGCGCTTCGGCGTCGTGCGCGGTGAAGAAGAATCCACCCGTATCGCGGTCCTCGAAGCGCAGCAGCAGCGTATCGGCGAGGTCGATCGCCCAGTCGAGGTCGCGCCGGTTCCAGCGCACGCGCAGCATCGCGAGCAATGCATCGAGCAGGAATGCGTGGTCGTCGAGATAGCCGGGAAACTTCGCGGTGCCGCCCGCATGGCATGCGTGGAGATGTCCGCCGCGCCATGCGTGGCCGTGCAGGAAGTCGAGCGCGCGCTCGCCTTCGTGCAGGAGTGGTCGCTCCGCGAGCTGCAGCGCCGCGCGCGCAGCGCCGCCGATCGCGAGCGCATTCCAGGCGGTCAGGATCTTGTCGTCGAGACCGGGCCGCACGCGGCGCCAGCGTGCCGCGAACAGCTTAGCGCGGGCGGTGTCGAGCAGCTGCCGCGCCTCGGACGATGCGAGGCCGAGTTCGCGCGCGACGGCCTCGAGCGGTTGATCGACGACGAGGTGCCATCCATGCCCTTCGAAGTTCGGCTCGCGTGCGAGCCCGTAGAGCAGTGCCGCGACTTCGTGCTCCGCAGGGTCCAGCAACGCGCGCGGCTCGGCGGCGTCCCAGACGTAGTAACGACCTTCCTCGCCTTCCGAATCGGCGTCGAGCGAACTCCAGAACCCGCCGCCGGGCGCGCGCAGCTCGCGTTCGAGCCATGCGGCGCACTCGCGCGCGGCCTCGCCGAACGCGGGTGCCTCGAACACGCGCGCGGCGCGCGCGTACAGCGGAAGCAGCTGCGCGTTGTCGTAGAGCATCTTCTCGAAATGCGGGATCTCCCAGCGCTCGTCGACGCAGTAGCGGAAGAAGCCGCCGCCGAGGTGGTCGACGAGTCCGCGCGTGGCCATGCGCTCGAGCGTGAGCCGCGCCATCGGCGCGAGGCCGTCGTCGTCGTCGCGCGAAAGCAGCAGTTCCATCTCGCTCGCGTGCGGGAACTTCGGCGCGCCGCGGTGGCCGCCGTTGTCCGGATCGAATGCCGAGCGGATGCGCGCGAGCGCAAGTCGCAGCGGCGCGTCGTCGAGCGCGCCCGCATGCGGCGCGTCGCGGCCGTGCTCCTCGAGGAACCGGGCGAGCGCCGCATTCTGCGCATGCAGCTCGCCCGGCTTCTCGTCGAACCAGCGGCGCACGCCCTGCAACACCTGCACGAATGACGGCAGGCCGTGCCGAGGCGCCTTCGGGAAATAGGTGCCCGCGTAGAACGGCACGAGGTCGTCGGGCGAGAGGAACACGGTCAGCGGCCAGCCGCCACCGCGCCGCGCGAGCGCCTGGTGCGCGAGCTGGTAGACCTTGTCGATGTCGGGCCGCTCCTCGCGGTCGACCTTGACGTTGACGAACAGCGCATTCATGACCTCGGCGGTCGCCGCGTCCTCGAAGCTCTCGTGCGCCATCACGTGGCACCAGTGGCACGCGGAGTAGCCGATCGAGAGCAGGATCGGTCGGCGTTCGCGGCGCGCGAGCGCGAGCGCTTCCGCGCACCAGGGCCACCAGTCCACCGGATTGTCGGCGTGCTGGCGCAGGTACGGGCTGGTCTCGGCCGAGAGTCTGTTCGTCATGGCGCCACGGTGCACGCACGGGACGACGCTGTAAACCATCGTGCGCGTCGGACTAGACTGGCGCCCTTTCCGGAGGGTTCCGCGCATGTCCCAGAGCGTCCATGATTTCGAGGATGATCCGCGCAACGCGGAGATCAGGATCTGGATCAACGGCGCCCTCAAGCCGCGCGCCGAGGCGAAGGTGTCGGTGTTCGACAGTGGCTTCGTGCTCGGCGACGGGGTCTGGGAGGGCTTGCGCGTCGCGGGTGGGCACCCGCTGTTCCTCGACGCGCACCTCGACCGCCTCTACGAGGGCGCGAAGGCGATCGCGCTCGACATCGGCCTTGGCCGCGCGCAATTGGTGGATGCGCTGTACGCGACGCTCACGGCCAACGGCATGCACGACGGCGTGCACCTGCGCCTGATGGTCACGCGCGGGCCCAAGCGCACGCCATACCAGGACCCGCGTGCGTCGGCGGGTCCGGCGACGATCGTGATCCTGCCCGAGTTCAAGCAGCCGCGTCCCGAAACGCTTGCGCGCGGGCTCTCGCTGTTCACCGTGCACGTACGGCGCGGCTTTCCGGACGTGCAGGATCCCAAGCTCAACAGC
The DNA here is from genome assembly GCA_023430685.1 of Pseudomonadota bacterium. Lineage (GTDB taxonomy): Bacteria > Pseudomonadota > Gammaproteobacteria > Xanthomonadales > Rhodanobacteraceae > Dokdonella_A. Next base: position 5,897 of record JAEYZH010000199.1, read on the forward strand.
CACAGCAAGCTCAACTGCATCACGGCCTGCATCCAGGCAATCGAGGCCGGCGCCGACGAGGCCTTGATGCTGGACCCGCACGGGTTCGTTGCGACCTGCAATTCGACCCACTTCTTCATCGTGCGCGGCGGCGAGGTATGGACGTCGAGCGGCGACTACTGCCTTGGCGGCATCACGCGCGCGAACGTGCTGCGCGTCTGCCGCGAAGCGGGGATCCCGGCGTTCGAGAAGAACTTCAGCCTGACCCAGGTCTACGGCGCCGACGAAGCGTTCTGCACCGGCACCTTCGCGGGCGTCGTGCCGGTGCGCAGCATCGATGGCCGCGTGCCCGGCGCGGCGGTGCCCGGGCCGATGGTTCGGCGCCTGCAGCAGCTTTATCGCGCGCTGGCCGAGCGCGATGTCGCCGCGCGCGCACGGGAGCGTGGCGCGTGAATCCGCTGCGGATCGCGATGTGGAGCGGCCCGCGCAACCTGTCGACCGCGATGATGCGCGCGTGGGAGAACCGTGGCGACTGCGCAGTCAGCGACGAGCCGCTGTATGCGCATTACCTGCACGCGACCGGCCTCGACCATCCGGCGCGGGATGCCGTCATCGCCGCGGGCGACACCGACTGGCGGCGCGTCACGCAGGCGCTCACGCAGGGTCCGGCGCCGGGCGGCGTCCCCGTCTGGTACCAGAAGCACATGAGCCACCACCTGTTGCCTTCGATGGACGACGCGTGGATCGCCGGCTTGCGCAACGTGCTGCTGATCCGCGACCCGCGCCAGGTCGTCGCCTCGTACGTGAAGTCGCGTGCGACGGTCACGCCCGACGACATCGGCCTGCCGCAACAGGTGCGCCTGTACGATCGCCTCGCCGCGCTCGGGCGGTCGCCGCCCGTCATCGACGCGGGTGCGTTCCTGCACGCGCCCGAGGCGCACTTGCGGCGCCTCTGTGCCGATCTCGGCATCGATTACACGCCGCGGATGCTGCACTGGCCCGCGGGCCCGCGCGACAGCGACGGGGTCTGGGCGCCGCACTGGTACGAACGCGTGTGGGCGTCGACCGGCTTCGAGTCGCCGAACGACGAGGTGCCCGCTCTCGCGGGCCGACCCGCCGCGGTCGCGGCGACCTGCATGCCGGGCTACGAGCGCCTGCGCGCGCTGTGCGTTCGCGCCTGACGCGGACGACGTCGCGTTCGATTGCGCCGCATCGCGCGGGCCGCTACCGTGCACGACCCGCCGACGAGCATGCGCCCGTGTCCGATTCGATCGAATTGCCCGCCCTCTGGCTCAAACGCGGCGAGGATGCGCGCCTGCGCGCCGGGCACCTGTGGGTGTTCTCGAACGAGATCGACGTCGCGCGTTCGCCGTTGTCGGGATTCGAGCCCGGCGACCACTGCGCGATCGTCGACCACCACGGCAAGCCGATCGGCGTCGGCTACGTCAACCCGAACTCGCTGATCGCGGCGCGCCTGGTGTCGCGCGGGCTCGAGCATGCGATCGACCGCTCGCTGCTCGTGCATCGCCTCAACGTCGCGCTCGCGCTGCGCGAGCGGCTCTACGCCGAGCCGTACTACCGCCTCGTGTTCGGCGAGTCGGACGGACTCCCCGGCCTCGTGATCGACCGCTTCGGCGACGTGCTCGTCGGCCAGTCGACGACCGTCGGCATGGAACGCCTCAAGGACGCGATCACCGAAGCCGTGGTCAAGGTGCTCAAGCCGCGCCAGTTCTGGTGGAAGAACGACGGCGGCGCGCGCGCGCTCGAGCAGCTCCCGCAGTACGCCGATCTCGGCTACGGCGAATACGGCGGCCAAACGCTCGCGCGCGAGGCCGGCCTCGCGTTCGCGATCGATCCGGTCGGCGGCCAGAAGACCGGCTGGTTCTACGACCAGCGCGAAAATCGCGACCAGCTCGCGCGCTTCGTCAAGGGCAAGCGAGTGCTCGACATGTTCAGCTATCTCGGTGGCTGGGGCCTGCGCGCGGCGAGGGATGGCGCGAGCCACGTCACCTGCGTCGACGCCTCCGCCGCGGCCGTCGAGGCGATCGTGCGCAACGCGAAGCGCAACGGCCTCGCCGATCGCGTCACCGCGGTGCGCGCGGATGCGTTCGAGTACCTGAAGGCGTTGCGCGAGGCACGCGAGGCGTTCGACGTCGTGATCCTCGATCCGCCCGCGTTCATCAAGCGCCGCAAGGACTACAGGGAAGGCAGCCTCGCGTATCGCCGGCTCAACGAACTCGGCATGCGCGTGCTTGCGCGCGACGGCATCCTCGTGACCTGCTCGTGTTCGCACCACATGCCGCGCGCGGCGCTGCTCGAATCGGTGCAACAGGCCGCGCGCCACATCGACCGCCAGGTGCAGTCCCTCGTCACGCTGCAGCAGGGGCCGGACCATCCGGTGCATCCGGCGATCCCGGAGACCGATTACCTCAAGGGGTTCGTCTGCCGGGTGCTGCCGGCGTGAATGCGGGGCTGAGGGCTGAGGGCCGAGGGCCGAGGGCCGAGGGCCGAGGGCCGAGAGGCACGATCCCGTATCATGCGTGGATGGCCGCTTGTCCGCAGGACAGCCGTGCTGACGCTTCTTCCATTCAGCCCTCAGCCTTCAGCCCCACTCCATGCCCTTCTACGTCGACATCGATCCGATCGCGTTCTCCATCGGCCCGCTGCAGGTGCACTGGTACGGCATCATGTACCTGCTCGCGTTCGGCATCTGCTGGTGGCTCGGGCAGCGCCGGCGCGCGGCGGGTCGATTGCCGGTCACGGCGGACCAGTTCTCGGACCTTGCGTTCTACCTGATGCTCGGCGTGATCCTCGGCGGGCGCATCGGCTACATGCTGTTCTACGACGCGGCGCGGCTCGCCTCCAACCCGCTCAGCATCGTGCGCGTATGGGAAGGCGGCATGTCGTTCCACGGCGGCTTGCTCGGCGTGCTCGCCGCGGGCTGGTTCTGGACGCGTCGGCACGCGATCCACTTCTTCGATGCGATCGACTTCGTCGCGCCGCTGGTGCCGATCGGACTCGGCCTCGGACGGCTCGGCAATTTCATCGGCGGCGAGTTGTGGGGTCGGCACACCGATGCGCCGTGGGGCATGGTCTTCGCGCGCTCGCTCGATGCGCTCGGCAAGACACCCGACGAACTGCGCACGATGTACCTCGCGGGGCAGTTGTCGGGCGAGGCGCGCCATCCCTCGCAGCTCTACGAGTTCGCGCTCGAAGGCGTCGTGATGTTCGCGGTGCTCTGGTGGTATTCGCGCAAGCCGCGGCCGCGCTACGCGGTATCGGGCCTGTTCGCGCTGCTCTACGGCGGCTTCCGCTTCGCGGTCGAATTCGTGCGCGAGCCGGATGCGCAACTAGGTTTCCTCGCGTTCGGCTGGCTCACGATGGGGCAGGTGCTGTCGCTGCCGCTGATGGCGGTCGGGCTGTTCCTGCTGTGGTGGTCGCGGAAGCGAGGGTTGGGGGCTGAGGGCTGAGGGCTGCGCATGGCATCGAACGATCGCGAGTTGAACCCGTGAAACAGTATCTGGACCTGCTGCGCCATGTGCTCGAACACGGCACCGAAAAGGCCGACCGCACGGGCACCGGCACGCGCAGCGTGTTCGGCTGGCAGATGCGCTTCGACCTCGCGCAGGGCTTTCCGCTCGTCACGACCAAGAAGCTGCACCTGAAGTCGATCGTGCACGAGCTGATCTGGTTCCTGCGCGGCGACACCCACATCGGTTACCTCAAGGATCATGGCGTCTCGATCTGGGACGAATGGGCGGGCGCGGACGGCGAGCTCGGTCCGGTCTACGGCAAGCAGTGGCGTTCGTGGAGTTGCCCGGATGGCCGCGTGGTCGACCAGATCGCGTGGGTGCTCGCGGAAATCCGCCGCAACCCGGACTCGCGCCGGCTCATCGTCAGCGCGTGGAACGTCGCCGACCTGCCGCGCATGGCGCTGCAACCGTGCCACACGATGTTCCAGTTCTACGTCGCCGACGGCCGGCTCTCGTGCCAGCTGTACCAGCGCTCGGGCGACATCTTCCTAGGCGTGCCGTTCAACATCGCGAGCTATGCGTTGCTGACGCAGATGGTCGCGCAGGTAAGCGGCTTGCAGCCTGGCGATTTCGTGCACACGCTCGGCGATGCACACCTGTATTCGAACCATTTCGACCAGGCACGCGAGCAACTCGCGCGCGACCCGAGACCGCTGCCGCGGCTCGTGCTGAATCCCGACGTGCGTTCGCTGTTCGACTTCCGCTACGAGGACGTCGCGATCGAAGGCTACGCGCCGCACGCCGCGATCAAGGCGCCCGTCGCGGTATGAGCATCCGCCTCGTCGCGGCGCTGGATGCGAACTTCGCGATCGGTCGCGAAGGCGCGATGCCGTGGCACCTGCCGGACGACCTCAAGCGCTTCAAGGCGCTGACGCTCGGAAAACCGGTGCTGATGGGCCGCAAGACCGCACTCGCGATCGGGCGTGCGCTGCCTGGGCGACGCAACCTCGTGTTGACGCGCGGCCCGCACGCGCCGTTCGCGGGGCAACAGGTGGTGCGATCGATCGACGAGGCGATCGCGCTCGCGGGTGACGAGGATCTCGCTGTGATCGGTGGCGGCGAGGTGTATGCGCTGGCGCTGCCGCGCGCGAACGTGATGCACCTGACCTGGGTCGACGCGACCATCGAGGGAGCCGATGCGTGGTTTCCGCGCTTCGATCCAAGCGAGTGGACCGAAGTCGCACGCGCGAAACATGCTGCCGACGCGCGCCATGCGTTCGCGATGAGCTTCGTCGACTACCACCGCGTTCCCGTGTAGGAGCGCACCCTGTGCGCGATCCGCGGAATGTCGCGTGCGAAGCGCCCCGGCTTCGCGCATCGGGTGCGCACGAAGGCGCTCGTCAGTCCATGTCCTTGCCCGGCGCAGGCTTGCGATCGGACTTGATCGTGACGTACTCGGGCTCCTCGGTGTCGAGGCGCAATGCGGTCAACGCACCGCCCCAGACGCAGCCGGTGTCGATCGCGTGGACGCCGAGGCCGGCGAAGCGGCCGAGCGTCGACCAGTGGCCGCAGACGACGCGCAGGTCGCGCTTGACCTGGCCCGGCACCTCGTACCAGGGATACAGGCCCGGGCGCTGCGTGCCCGGCTCGCCCTTGTCGCCGAAGCCGATGCGCCCGCGCACGTCGCAATAGCGCATGCGCGTGAACACGTTGATGCCGGCGCGCCAGCGATCGATGCCGCGCAGCTTCGGCGTCCACAGGTCCGGCTTGTTGCCGAACAGCTGCTTGAGCAACCGGCGGCCACCGTCGCTGCGCAACTTGTCCTCGATCTCGCGCGCGAGTTCCTCGGCCTGCTGCGTGGTCCAGCGCGGGAACAGTCCCGCGTGCACCAGCATGAACCCGAGCGTGCGATCGACATGCACGAGTTTCTGGCGCCGCATCCACGCGAGCAGTTCGTCGCGGTCGGGCGCGAACAGGATCTCGCGCAGTTCCGGATTCACGCGCGCCTGGTCCTCGCGCTTGCGCTCGGCGATCGCGAGCAGCGAGAGGTCGTGGTTGCCGAGCGCGACGATCGCGCGATCACCGAGGCCCTTGACCGTGCGCAGCACCGCGAGCGACTGGCCGCCGCGGTTGACGAGGTCACCGCAGAACCATACGCGGTCGGCGGCCGGGTCGAGGCGAAGCTTGTCGAGGAGTCGGACCAGTTCGTCGTGGCAGCCCTGGACGTCGCCGATGGCCCAGGTCGCCATCAGTGCAGCGTCCGCGGCGTCGACAGGACGAAGGCCGGGATGTGCGCGTCGAAGCGCGTGCCGTCGTCGGCGACCATCTCGTAGCTGCCGCGCATGGTGCCGAGCGAGGTCTCGATGACCGCGCCCGAGGTGTACTCGAAGTCGTCGCCGGGGCGAACCCAGGGTTGTTCGCCGACCACGCCGTCGCCGTGCACTTCGCGCACCTTGCCGTTGTCGTCGGTGATCACCCAGTGGCGCGAAAGCAGCCGCGCGCCGACCGTGCCCTCGTTGACGATCGTGATCGTGTACGAGAACGCATAGCGATTGTCCGCCGGCGCCGACTGGTCGTCGAGGAAGCGGGTATTGACCGAAATCGTGATGTCGTAGGGCTTCTTGCCGCTCATGGGCGCGGATTTTCCGGGACGCGGGCCGCCGCGGCAAGCGCGACGAACGCGGCCGGCTCGAGTTGTTCCGCGCGCTTACGCGGATCGATGCCCGCGGCTGCGATGCGATCGGCGTCGAGCAGGCCGTGCAGTGCATTGGCCAGTGTCTTGCGGCGCTGCCCGAATGCGGCCCTGACGACGTCCGCGACCGGCCCGTCGCGCTCGCCGGGACGCTCGGCGCGCGGCCGCGGCAGCAGGCGCACGACCGCCGAATCGACCTTCGGCGGGGGCCGGAATGCGCCGGGCGGCACCTCGATCAGGGGTTCGACACGGCAGGCGAGCTGCAGCATGACCGAGAGCCGGCCATAGACCTTGCTGCCGGGCGCCGCGGCCATGCGTTCGACGACCTCCCTCTGCAGCATGAAATGCATGTCGCGGATCGCGTCGAGGTGGTCGATGCAGTGGAACAGGATTGGCGAGGAAATGTTGTAGGGCAGGTTGCCGACCACGCGCAGCGCATCGCCACGCGCGAGCGCGGTGAAGTCGACGCCGAGCACGTCGGCATTGACGATCTCGAGGTCTCCGACGCCCTCGGCGGACGCGCGCAGTCGCGGCACGAGGTCGCGATCGAGCTCGATCACGGTCATCCGCCCCAGCGCGCGCAGCAGCGGCAGCGTCAGCGCACCGTCGCCGGGTCCGATCTCGACGACTCGCTCACCCGTGCGCGGGGCGATCGCCTGCACGATGCGCTGCAGGATCGTCGCGTCGTGCAGGAAATGCTGGCCGAAGCGCTTCTTGTGGACGTGGCGGTCGGCGGGGGCAGTATGCATTCGTGCATCGTAGCGGATGGGGTCGATGTTTCGCTTCTTCGTTTGATCGGGGCGTGCTGGTCGAGCTGGCAAGGAGCGTCGATCGCCAGCTGCCGAGATCGACCGACTTCTTGGTGGTTTTGTCGTCGTCCTGGTCGGAGTATTGGAGTGGACCGACTCGCGTCCCTGCGTGTTCGGCCCGCATCCCTGCGGGCCGGTCACTTTCTCTTGCTTGCCCAAGAGAAAGTAACCAAAGAGAAGGGCACCCCGGCAGCGCCGCCCACCGGGCCTTCGGCCCGGCGGGTGCGTGGACGACGGCCGGGGTTCGCTGACAGCACATCCCTGTGCTGACAGCGAACGCGGCGCGATCCCTCGCGCCGCCCCTGCGGGCT
>JAEYZH010000084.1 GCA_023430685.1 Pseudomonadota bacterium
GCCAGCAGCAGCGCGAGGGCACCCGCGCAGCCACGATGGGCAAGCCTCATCGCGCGGGCGCCCGGAATGCGTCCTTGCGTTCGCGCAGGGCCGCGAAGCGCGCGACGCGGGAACCGGCGCCGAGCGCCTGGATGATCGCGGGTGCGTCGATGCGCAGGAACGGATTGCAGGCCAGTTCATCGGCGAGCGTCGACGGCAGCGTCGGTTCGCCGCGCGCGCGCAACGTGGCGGCTTCGGTCGCGCGCCGCGCGAGCGCGACGTTGTCGGGTTCGATCGTGCGCGCGAACGTGCAGTTGGCGAGCGTGTACTCGTGGCCGCAACAGATGCGCGTGGTCGCAGGCAGCCTTGCGATGCGGTCGAGCGAATCGAGCATCTGCGCCGGCGTGCCTTCGAACAGGCGTCCGCATCCGACGCTGAAGAGCGTGTCGCCGCAGAACAGCAGGCCATGGCCGTGGAACGCGACATGGCTCGTCGTGTGCCCCGGAATCGCGATCACGTCGAATGCGAGCCCGGGCCTGTCGAGTGCCACGCGATCGCCTTCGCCGACGCGCCGGTCCGCCGAGGGAATGCGCGGGTCGACCGGGGCGATGACGATCGCACCCGTATCGGCCGCAAGCGCGGCTGCGCCGCCGATATGGTCGGCATGGTGATGGGTCAGCAGGATCGCGCGCAGCCGCAGCCCGTCACGCGCGATCGCCGCGCGCACCGGCGCGGCGTCGCCCGGATCGACGACGACGGCATCGCGATCCGCGTCGGCGAGCAGCCAGACGACGTTGTCCTCGAACGCGGGCAGGGCGGTGAGTCGCGCTTCGCTCATCGGGCGCGACTATAGCGGCGGCGTGGCCGCGATGGGGTTAAGCACCTGTTGGGGCGATGCGTCCGCTCGGGATGCGCGTCCCTCGGCGGGTGGGACTCCAGTCCCGATGTGTCGATGGGGAAGCGCGGGCGAGGAACCCTTCCCGCAAGGCACCGGGCGCAGCCCTTCGGACGGCATCCGTTCGCTGCCTGGCTGCGCGCGGATCGGGGTACACTCCCGCGCTGCATCCCGACGCACGTCCTCGCCGTGATCGCTGTCGCCGACAACCTGTTCGCACTCGACGAGTTCGACGCGCTGCTGCGCGAGGAACTCGTCGACGCGTCCGCGTTCGCGGCGAGTCGCCCCGCGGGCCGCGCACTCGCGATCCAGGCCTGCGCCGCGAACCGCGAACTGCCGGTCGACCTGCGTCATCCGCACACGTTGCGGCTACATGTCGAACGCGAGCGCCTCGCCGGCGACGTCGCCTGCTCGCCCGAGGCCTTGCCGTTCGAGGACGAGATGTTCCAGTTCGTGCTGGTGCAACATGCAGGCGACGTGCTCGGCGACTGCGACGACCTCGCCCGCGAGTGCGCGCGCGTGTTGCTGCCGGGCGGCCTGCTGCTCTGGTACGGGCTCAACCGGTGGAGTCCGTGGGTCGCGTGGCTGCGCTGGCGCAGTCGCGGGATCCACGCATCGCACGCGGTCACCGCGGAGTCGATGCGGCGGCGCCTGTTGCGTTCGGGACTCGCGGCCGGCACGCCCACCCACGTCGGCAAGTGCTGGCCTGGTCCTGCGCGCGTGCAGCGCACGGAACGCGACGGACTGGCCGCGCCGATGCGCGGCGCGTGGTCGATCGTCGCGACCAAGCGGCGCGAAGTGCTGACGCCGCTGCGCCCGATCCATCGGCGTCGCATCGCGATCAGCCCGTCCCTCGCGGCGCCGAGTCGGCGCGCGAGCGCATGAAGACACCCGCGGCGCCCGCGGCGCAGGTCGAACTGTTCACCGATGGTGCCTGCCTCGGCAATCCCGGTCCCGGCGGCTGGGGCGTGCTGCTGCGCGCAGGCGCGCGCGAGCTCGAGCTCAGCGGCGGCGAATCGGCGACGACCAACAACCGCATGGAGCTCATGGCCGCGATCGCGGGCCTCGAAGCGCTGAAGCGCCCTTGCGACGTGGTGCTGACCACCGATTCGCAGTACGTCAAACTCGGCGTGGAACAGTGGATGGCTCGCTGGCGCGCGAACGGCTGGCGCACGAGCGACCGCAAGCCGGTCAAGAACCAGGACCTGTGGGAGCGACTCTCCGCGGCCCTCGCGGGACACCGCGTGACCTGGCACTGGGTCAAGGGCCACGCGGGCCACGCCGAGAACGAGCGCGTCGACATCCTCGCGCGCGACGCGGCATTGGCCGTGCGGGGGGCCGCTGATCCGACTCCACGGCCTCGAGACTGAAATCACTCCGCGAGAGCTGCTGCTTGCGGCTCATCCGCTCGGGGAAGCCGAATCACCAATCACCAATCACCAATCACCAATCACCAATCACCAATCACCAATCCCGAATCACGAACGACCCATGCGCCAGATCCTTCTCGACACTGAAACCACCGGTCTCGAAGTCCATCGCGGCCATCGCGTGATCGAGATCGGCTGCATCGAACTCGTGCAGCGCCGCCGCACCGGGCGCGAGTTCCACACCTACCTCAATCCGGATCGCGCGATCGACGAGGGCGCGCGTGCGGTCACCGGCATCGATGAAGAGATGCTGCGCGACAAGCCGCGCTTCGGCGACATCGCGGCGGAGTTCCTCGCGTTCATCGACGGCGCGGAGCTGATCGCGCACAACGCGGCGTTCGACATCGGTTTCCTCGACGCCGAGCTCGCGCGCGCAGGATTGGCCGACATGCGCCTCGGCGGACGCTGCAGCGTGCTCGACACGCTCGCGCTCGCGCGCGAGAAATTCCCCGGCCAGCGCAACAGCCTCGACGCGCTGTGCAAGCGACTCGGCGTCGACAACAGCCATCGCGAACTGCACGGCGCGCTGCTCGATGCGGACCTGCTCGCCGAGGTCTACCTCGCGCTGACCTCGGGGCAGGGCGCGCTCGGTTTCGACGACGACGCCAGCCACGCCGAAGCCGCGGCGGCGATCGAACTCAGCATCCGCGTGCGCCCGCGCGTGCTGCGCGCGCTTCCGGCCGAGATCGTGCTGCACGAAGCCCGCATCGCCGCGATCGACAAGGCCAGCCGCGGAAGCGGCGTCTGGACACGCCTGTCGGCGCCGACCGCGGGCGCCGGAACAGAGGCAACTGCCTGAAGCACCGAGCACGCCGCGCACCCGCAGAAGGAACACTTCACGCAAGGGCGCTCCCGATGTGCCCGGGGTGCCGCGTGCTTCGATCCCTGGTCGTCAGACGCGTCCCGAAGCGATGGATCAACGCGCGCGGACGAGGATGACCGTGACGTTGTCCGAGCCGCCGCCGTCGAGCGCGGCGAGGATCAGGTGGTCGACGCATTCCTGCGCGCTGAGGTCGGTGCGGCCGACGATCGAGGCGATCGTGGCGTCCTTGACCTCTTCGGTGAGACCGTCGCTGCAGAGCAGGAGCTGCATGCCGGGCTTGAGTTCGCCGCGCACGCTTTCGACGCGCAGCGCCTGCGGATCGGTCACGCCGAGCGCCTGCGTGACCACGTTGCGATGCGGGTGGTGGCGCGCCTGCTCGCTCGTGATCGCGCCCTGGTCGATCAGTTCCTGCACGTAGGAGTGGTCCTGCGAGATCTGGCGCAGGCCGTCGTTCCAGAGGTAGATGCGGCTGTCGCCGACCCAAGCGACTTCGAACGCATCCGGCGCGCCGAGGCGAACCGCGGCGATCGTCGTGCCCATCGGCAGTGCTTCCGAGCGGCGCGTCGAGTGGCGGATGATCTCCTCGTCCGCGAGCTGGATCGCCTTCACGAGCTCGCTGCCATTGCGCACCTCGCGCACGAGCGTGTCGCGCGCGAGTGCGCTCGCGACTTCGCCGTGTTCGTGCCCGCCCATGCCGTCGGCGACCAGCCACAGTCCGATGTCGGCATCGGCGTAGTAGGTGTCCTCGTTGTGCTCTCGGCGCAGGCCGACGTGCGTGCTGTGTCCGAACTCGATCATGCGCGGGGCGGAGCTCCTGAAAGACCGGCGCCTCTTCGGGACGCGTTCGGCCCTTTCTGGCGCCGTGACGCCATAGCATGCCGCCGAGTTCGCAGGATGCGCAAGCCGCGATGCGGACCGCGGTTCGCCTGGGGTCAGCGTGATGGCCCGCGCCTGCGCGGTATCGGCGACTCCGAGGCGGTCTTGCTCAGCGCGCCGAAGTGCCGAGCGTGCGCTCGACCGCGGCGACGAAGTCGGGGTCCGCGTCGCCGAGCCGCTCGCTGCGCGCGACGATTCGCCCTTCCGCATCGAGCAGCACCAGCACGCTCGCATGGCTGAACTCGCCGTCCTCGAGCTGCTTGTACTGGATGCCCAGCAGGGCCGCGAGCCGACGCACGTTCGCCTTGTCGGTGCGCGCGAGGCGCCACCCCGGTGCGGCGAGCTTGCGCTTGTCGGCGACGCGCTTGAGCGCCTCCGGCGTATCGCGTTCGGGGTCGAGGCTGACCAGCAGCACGTCGATGCGGTCGCGTTGCGCCTCGGGCAGCGCATGCCGCGTCTTCTGCACGGTATCGATGATCAGCGGGCAGACGAACTTGCACGAGGAGTAGAACATGCTGACGACGCGTGCGCGTCCGCGACCGTCCGCAAAGCCGAAGGCGACGCCGTCCTGGTCGACCAGCGGCGCATCCAGGTGGTAGAGCGAGTCGCCCGGCAAAGCGGCCGGGGCGGGATCGGCCGCGACGGCGGGCAGCGCGGTGCAGAGGCCGAGCAGCGCCGCGAGCGCGGCGGCGGCAATAGGGTTCACGGCGTGGTTCCTCCATCGCGGGCACAGCGGAAGCCGAGGTTGTTGGTTGTGTCGTTGGCCTGCAGCGACGACATCATGGCCACGCGCATCAACAGCGCGTAGTTGTCGCGGTCGCGCAGGCTCATCGCGGCCGCACCGCAGAACTTCAGGCGGTCCGGATCGTTCTGGTCGCGGCTGTCGGAGGTGACCATCATCGCGCCGAAATCGTCGACCCATTCCCACACCAAGCCGTGCAAATCGCGCACGCCGAAGAGGTTCGGGTCGCCGCCGACCGAGCCGAGCGCGGTGTTCGACGGCTTGGAGTACCAGTCGAGCATGCTCTTGCGCCAGGCCGGGTCCTTGCGCGCGTCCTCGAGCGTGGCGCTTGCGGAAGCCGCACGTTCCCATTCAAGCCAGGTCGGCAGCCGCGCGCCTTCCGACTCGCAATAGGCCTGCGCGGCGAACCAGCTCACGCGCGTGACCGGCTGCTGCGGCATGGCCTCGGCACCGGTTTCGAGCGCGCCTTTCCAGTGGCTGAGGTAGCGATCGTCGGCGAACACCGACGGCACGCGGTCGCGTCGCCATTCCGGGTGCGCCTCGACGAACGCGAGGAACTGCGCATTCGTGACCGGCGTCGCGCGCAGCGAATACGCGGGGATGGATTCGGGCGGCGTGCCGGGTTCGGACTCGATCACGCTGAGGAACGACGTCGCCGGAATCGCGACGTAATCGGGCGGTGCGGGCGCCTGCGCGCTCGCACCGCCCGCCGACAGGAATGCGAGCGCGACCAGCGCGCGCGACCACACGCGTGCCGGCGCGTGCCGGTGCGTTGCAGGTCGAATCGTGCGGTCGCCTCGCATCACGATCAGTGCTCCGCCTGGGTCGCGCTGGGATTCTCAGCGCGCGATGCGGCGGCCTGGTCCTTGGTCACGCGGCCACCCGGGTTGCCCCAGCTGTTGAGCACGTAGGTCGCGATGTTCGCGACTTCGTCGTCGGTGAGCTGGTTCATCGGCGGCATCACCGAGTTGTACTCGACGCCGTTGACCGTGACCTTGCCACTGACGCCGTGCAGGATCGCATCGACGAGGCGCTTGGGGTCCTTCGCGAAGTAGTCGGATTTCGCGAGCGGCGGGAACACGCCTTCCAGGCCCTGGCCCGAAACCTGGTGGCAGACCGAGCAGGTGCCCGTGAACAGCACCTGGCCCGCGGCGACCTGTTCTTCCTGCGTCAACGTGCCGGCCGCATGTGCCTTGGCGGCCGTGGTCACCGCGGCGAGGTTGGGTTCGGCGCGGTCACCGAGGTAGACCGAGTCGACTTCCTTGCCCGAGTAGATCGCCTTGTCTTCGGGACCCTCGACCTTGAGGATCGCGAGCGCGCCCTTGTTGAACGCACGGAAGATCGAGTGGTCGACGAGCACGTAGCTGCCCGGCACCTCGGTGTGGAACTCGACCGTGACCGCACCACCCGCGGGGATCAACGTGGTCTGCACGTTCTCCTGGTAGTGCGTGCCGCCTTCCTGCTGCACCTTGTCGAAGATCTCGCCGATCACGTGGAAGCTCGACACGAGGTTCGGTCCGCCGTTGCCGACGAACATGCGCACCGATTCCTTGGTCTTCGCGGTCAGTGCCTTGTCGCCGGTCAGCGCGCCTTCCGAGCCGTTGAACAGCACGTAGGTCGGGTTCTCGTCGATGCCCTTCTCCATGTCGAACGGCTGGTGTCCCTTCTCGCGGTACTTGCCGGTCGTGTAGAAGTCGCCCTGCATCACGTAGTACTCGTGGTCGACCGGCTCGAGGCCTTCGGGCGGCTCGACGAGGATCAGGCCGTACATGCCGTTCGCGACGTGCATGCCGACCGGAGCGGTCGCGCAGTGGTACACGTACAGGCCCTGGTTCAGCGCCTTGAACGTGAACTGCGAGGCATGGCCGGGCGCGGTGAAGCTCGACGCCGCGCCGCCACCGGGACCGGTGACGCCGTGCAGGTCGATGTTGTGGGGCATCTTGCTGTCGGGCGCGTTCTTGAGGTGGAACTCGACGGTGTCGCCCTGGCGCACGCGGATGAAGCTGCCGGGCACGGTGCCGCCGAAGGTCCAGAACGTGTAGGTCACGCCTTCGGAGATCGGCATGTCCTTCTCGATCACCTCGAGTTCGACGATGACCTTGGCCGGATAGTTGCGGTTGGTCGCCGGCGGCACGTGCGGCGGTGAGGTCAGCACGGCGTGGATCGGCTCGCCCTGCGGCGGACCGAAGTCGCCGCGCGCGGAGCCGCCCGTCACGGTGGCCTTCACGCCTTCGGGCGCGCTGGCTTTCGTGGAGGCCGGTGGGGTGGCGGCGTTTCCGCCCGAGTCGCAGCCGGCGACGGCGGCTGCAACGGCGATGGTGCACATGAGCAGCAGGCGGTTCATGGATACTCCCTTGAAAACATGGCGATTCAAACGTCTGCAGCAGTCTTGCGCAGGGGATGGTACCCGACCCTGACGCACGTCAAGCACGCTGCGCCGCAGCGTGGAGGCGCGTGCGGCGCGAAGTCGCATCAGGCGCGCGCGAACCCGATCGCGAGCGTGCCGAGGAAGGCGAGGTTGACCAGCAGGAGACCTGCGAGCAGCGGTCGGCCGAACGCCGCGCCCCCGCTGCCGAACGCGGCCACGCACTTGGTCAGCGAATTGGCTGCGAACGCCGCACCGATCGCGATCAAGGCCTGCGAGGGCGGCAGGCCCGACTGCGCACTGAGTTGCCCGATCGACGCCGCGGCCGCGTGCACGTCGGCGAGCGCGGCGGCAGCCGCGGCGAGGATCACGCCGCCGCTGCCGATCCAGCGGTGCAGCACGGCGGACAGCAGCAGCGCGAGCGCCATGATTCCCGCGAACAGCAACGCATGGCGGATGTCGAACGGCCGGCTGCCGGCAAGCGCGGGTTCGTGGTGGTCCGTCGTCGCGCGCGCCTTCAATCCGTACGTGAGTGCGACCAGCGCGGCCACCGCACCGCCCACGCCGAGCGCCGGCAGCAAGGGCCTGAGCAATCCGGGTGCGAGCGCACCGATCAGGATGCCGAGCTGGATCACGGTTGGCACGTTCGACAGCAGCGCGGCGGCGACCGCGGGCCGATGCGCACCGGGCGTCGCGCGCGCCCGCTGTCCCATCCCCGCAATCGTCGCCGTGCTCGACACGAAACCACCGAGGAAGCCCGCGAGCAGCAGCCCGCGTCGCGCACCCAGCGCGCGCAACGCGATGTAGCCGGCCGCGTTGATCGCCATCACGAGCACGACCAGCAGCCACAGCATGCGCGGGTTCAGCACGCCGAACGGGTCGATCGTGCGGTCGGGCAGCAGCGGCAGCACGATCAGCGCCGACGCCGCGAGCAGCAGCAGGTCGCCGAGTTCGGCGTCGGTGAGCACCTGGCGCGTGAAGCGGTGCAGCGTCTGCTTGCTCTCGAGCAGGATCGCGGTCGCGACGAACAGCGCGGCCGCGAGTTGCGCCTGCGTGTGCGCGAGCGCGCCGAGCAGGAACACGAGCACCAGCGTGACTTCGCTGGTCAGGCCCGGGTCGTGATCGCGAGAGCGCTGGTACGAGGCGTAGGCGAGAGCCGCGGTCGCCGCGATGCCGACCGCGACGGCCACCGTGCCGAGCAGGGCCGCGACGATGCCGGACACCGCCGCGAGCGTGTAGGTGCGCACGCCCGCGGCGCTGCGCTCTGCCGCGGTGCCCTGGTCGCGCTCGCGTTCGATCCCGACCAGCAGCCCGCCGCCGAAGGCCGCGAGGAAGGCGTAGAGCAGCGCGTTGTCGAATCCGCTCATGCGCGCGGCGAGCTCAGTGGATGAAGCGTCCGAGGAACCCCCACGGGTCGTGCGCGCGCGCGACGGACACGATGAATGCGTACACGAACAGCGCGGCAAAGTACGCCACGACCTGCGCAGTGCGCGTGCGCCCGCGCTTCAGCGCGATCGTGCCGAGCACGATGTACACGACGAGCAGCACCACCTTGACGGTCAGCCAGTGCTGCACGAACGGGTACGCATGCAGGATCGCCACCAACACCAGCGCGCTCGCCAGCAGCACCGTGTCGATCGCGACCGACGCGATGCGCAGCCCCGCGTGGTTCGTGAATAGTGACCGCGCGAGCATCATGATTCCGCGCAGCATGAACAGGCTGCCCGAAAGGATCACGGTGAGGATGTGGACTGACCTGATCTGCGGATAGAACTCGATCATCGTACGTGGTTACCCCTGGAGTCGCGCGCAGCGTAACGCGTGGCGCCGGATCGCTCCAGCCACCCCAAAGGAGCTCGGCGAACGCGAACAGACCCGAGCGCGCACCCCAGGCTGGACGACCGAAGGTCGGCCGGCGCTCCTGGCAGGTACCCCACGTGCAACGCCCAAAATTGCGTGTGCGTCGAACTGCGACGGCGATGAAGGAACGGCTGGCCATTCCACCGATGGTGCGCCAGCGTACCTCTTCCGCTTCACGGCAAAGTCGCCAGCCGCGGCCACGCGGCAAGCCTTCCTGCTCATCCCGGCTTTCCATCCACCCGCGGTGTGAGGAATATCCCTGCAGATCGCACCACCCAGGGCAAAAACGCCACCAGCCACCCGAACGCCGCAATCACGAGCCATAGCGCCGCATCCGGGCCGACCTCAGCGTGGATGCGCACGAGCGCGACGACCTGCAGCAGCACGAACGTGATCCACGGCACCACGCCCATCTGCAGCGGCCGCCCCGAATGCCCCTGCGTCACGCGCGTGACCATCGCGACCAGCATCGAGCCGAAGAACCCGATCGAGAGCGCATGCACCGGCGCGCGCCCGAGCAGGAAGCCTTGGTCGAGGAACGCGAGCAGGCTCTGCATTGCGTACAGCGCAAACGCGATCGGCAACCACGCGAACGCGAGGTGCAGCGCCGCGAGCAGTCCGGGCTTCATGCACTTCCACGGCTGCCAGCCGATCCAGTGCACGAGGAACAGCAGCGCGAGCGGCGCGTCCGCGAGCCATAGCCAGTCCTGCCGGTGCGTGAGATCGAGGAACAGGTGCGCGAGCAGCAGCGCCCACAGCGTCGGCAGGCTCCAGGCCGGCTTGAACGCGCGATAGCCCGGGCCGACGACCGTGCCGCTGAAGAACGGCACCATGCGATGGCAGACCGTGAAGTAGATCGGCACCAGCAACGCGAACGTGCCGAGCCGGATCGAGACGTAGGCCAGTTGCCATGGCGCACCGAGCGCGAACGCGCCGAACGCCGCGAGCCCGCACGCGCCGAGCACGAGGGCCGCGTAGCACGACAGCGCATGCCGGTCCTTCGCACCGTTGCGCACGAGCACGCCGCCGAGCGCGATCAAGCCAGCGATCCAGCCCGCGAGCATCAGCGCGATACCGACGAGCAGCAACGGCTTCATGTCGAGCAGCCCGACGTGCGCGAGCAGGTAACCACCGAACATCCCCACGAACACGGGCACGTACTGTCGCCGCTGCAACGGCGGCTGCCCCATCCAGCGCGGGAACACCGTGAGCAGGAAGCCGAAGATGAAGGGCACGAGCATCCCGTACTGCACGAACACTGCGTGCGCCCAACCCGCAGGCACCGGCGCCGCCGGGAACGCGTGGCCGAAATAGCCCGCACCGAGGAAGCACGCCCACCAGAGCATCGACACGATGACTGCGCTCGCACCTGCGAAGAACATCATGCGATGCGGAGCGCTGGCCAGCAGGGCAGGCAAGTCGGCCAGCGCCGCCGCCAAGGATCGATCCGTGGCCGCGCCGGAAGGGTCGCTGCCGTGTCGTTGCGGGCTCATTCCAGCCCGTCCCTCGACGACCGCTTCGACACGCAGGGGAACCGCGCGCCTTCCATTCGTTCCATCTGCTCGCTCGTTCATGCGCGCAAGTGTGAATCACTCGCATCCGGCGTTCCTTGATCCGCGTCAGGGAAGACGTGCGGGCAGGGAGGATGGGGGGAGCCGAGGCGGGTCCGCCGCACTGGAACGCTGAACTCCCGTCGCGCTGCGCGTCCGACGCCGAGCGGAAGCATGCAGTCGCGATCACCTTGCAACGCGTGCCGAACAGCTCCGATTTCACGGCGCAGGAACCGTGTTTCGACCTCCGGTTACACCCGCACTTTCGTCGGATAAACCTTTACCACTCCGAAAACGGCGGATTGCACACGACAAGCCTGCTCGCAGGACATACCGCTGATACGCCATCTGATTGATCAAGCTCGGGATTCGTGCTTGACCTGACGCGCGCCTTCCTGAACGATGGCGCGCAACACCCCGGATCCGGGGTCTATTTGTAGTTAGAACTCAATGGCTGCACCTAAGCTCGTGCTGCACTCAACAGCGGGTTATAGGCCGGAGCTCGATCGGCTCGTAGCCGACTGGATGAAGCGCGGCGTGAGGTACATCGGCGTCTATGGCGTTGATGCGTCGCGGGTGGAGGACATCATTGATGAACTCTGCGTCGGTGATGGCTCGGAGCCGTATTTCATGCTCACCGCCTCTCACCCGCCCGGCGAAGGGCGGGCAGATGCTTTGGCCCTTGCCCTGCAGATTTCGGAAGAGCATGGATCCGGAGTTGAAGAGGTTGAGTTCTAACAATTCGTCCAAGCCGACGCCGCTTCGCGGCGCGGCTTAACTCAGGTGTTAGGCCGCTATGACAGATTCGATCCAGCCGTTACAGCTCAATGAAGTCGGATCCTATGGCGAGCTTTCTGCTCGTCCAAATCCAGATGGCCTGGTGATCCTTACCATTCCGGCATTTGAGGCCATGCTCCCGTTTATCTCGCAGCAGTTTGGCCGTGATCTCACTCCTTCCGAAATTGAGGCTGAAAGGAGTAAGGCACCATCAATGGTCGTCACGCCAGATGTAGCAACTCGCATGGCAGCAGCAAGAGCACAACGCTCCGGCGGCGCTGCCTAACAATTCATTCAAGCCGAACCCGCTTCGCGGGTCGGCTTAATTCTGGTGTTATGCTCCTCGGGGCCACTATGAAACCAAGATTTGAAGTCGAGATAGTTTGGGAAGATGAGCATATGATTCAGCTGAGCGTATATGCTTGCAACGAATCGTTTTCGGGTAATGCAAAGTGCTATACGTCTCGTCAAGATGTTGAAGATTACGCAAAATTAGTTAAGGGTTTTCCGAGAAAAATAGATGAGTGGGTAGAGTTCGGTACCGGATTTGGCGAGGAAATCTCTTGTTTCAATTGCGTTTTTCGTCCAACGTACAGAACAGGTCACTATCAGGCATGCATCTCAATCATTCATGCAATAACCTACACCAATTCTCGGAAAGACTTAGCCAAGGTATACCTTGAGTTTGATATAGAGCCTGCGGCAATAGACACCTTTGCGAACTCACTTCTGGCGCTTTCCAAATTGCCGCCTGGCCAAGGTAAAGCAACTCTACATGGCAAAGCATAACCAGGCGTTCAACGCGGACAATTTGCAGCGGGGCATTTGCTTCGCAAATTTTACGCCCCGCTGCAAACCACTCCGCCGGCAAGCCGGCTCCGTTCTGCCGGTTAACTTGGCGTTATGCGTCCTCAAATTCAAAATGCGGCGGCAGCCCGAAAGCAGCTTGTGGTCCGCACGAGTTCTCTGACGTCCGGGGCGTTTCAGTTCTTGTAGAACCCAATCTGCTCGTGCTTCGTCAGCCAGCGCGCGATCAGGCGAGTAGGAAAGTTCGGTGCCATGGTTGCTGTCGGCCTGACCTAGCGGCTAGGCTTGGTGTGAGCGTGGGGTGGTAGTTAGTTCTGGTGCGGGTTCAAAGGTGGGCTCGGCAAGTGTGGGGCTTTGATCCGGCATCGGCACCATCGAGTTTGTCTGCAACGTCGGGCTACTCTCATTTCCCACCTCGCATAACCAGGCGGTCAAGTGGACAGTTGGGAGCGGCGCATTTGCTTCGCAAATTTTACGCGCCGCTCCCAACCGCTTCATGCCCTACGGGCATTCCGCTCTGCCACTTACCTTGGCGTTAGGCACTGGGAGTAGGTACCTTGGTTAAGCTCGTAGACCTCAACGGCAAGTGGGCCGCAGCAATCGGCCAGAGCTTCGTCGCTTTCGGTTCTATCGAGCACATCACGGTGACGTGCCTCCAGGAGATTCCGAAGGATCGGATTCAAAAGTCGGTAAGTTCCTTTAAGCTCGGACAAAGAATCGACCTGATACTTGAATTGCTGGAGGCACATCCAGGCATCGTTTATGAGCAGTTGGCCGCAAAGCTCTCTCGGGCAAAGGAGCTGCTAGTGACCCGCAACCTCATTGCACATAACCCGCTAGTCCTGGGCATTCTTCACGCTGATGGCAAGTTCACGCACAAAGAGGCAATCGTGTCGCTTCGCGGCGGTAAGCGCCGAATTGAGCTTCCTGAGCTTCAGGCCTTCGCAGCAGAGTGTGAACAGCTTGCATCTGATCTGTATGGCTGCACGGAAGCTGCGGTCAACGCTTTACGTGGGGGCACGGCCAATGCCTAACAATTCATTCAAGCCGACGCCGCTTCGCGGCGCGTCTTAATTCAGGCGTTAGGCAGCAGATGAAGTTCCAAGCTCTCCTCGCAGCGCTCGCTCTCCTAGCCATACCGGCGGTGGCGGGGTCTGCGCCGAAGACCGATCCGCTTTGCATGGAACTGAGCGCATTCCTAGGCTCAGTTAAACCCGATGAAACGCGCGTCGTAACGCTCCGAACATATTGGGGCGCTCGAGAGGTCGGTGACCAGCTCGTGCTAGGTTCTAAGCGCTGCGAGCACAACAATTACGAGCCCGCGAAACGGTTCTGTGGCTACCTCATGGAGCACACTTCAACAGAGTTCGCCGGCTATAACGCCAAGCGGATATTGAGCTGCCTAGCACCGTTTCCGAGCTCGAAAGCGCGTCTCGACATAAATAGCGGGTCTTTTTCAACTCAATTCGGATCGAACGACCGTGGGGCGCTAGTAGACCTAGACCTCGTTCGTGATAAGGAGCAAGAGGAAATGGTGCTCATACTTAAAGCTGATGGCTATTGAGCTGCTGCCTAACAATTCGCCCAAGCCGACGCCGCTTCGCGGCGCGGCTTAACTCCGGTGTTAGGCCGCACATGAGAGCCCACGTTGCGCTTATCGCACTCTTGCTTCTATCAGGCTGCGCGCACTGGTTCGGTCCTGCCCATGGCCTTGTTGAGCTAGTTGGCTCAACCCCGAACGGCGGGCCATGTGAACTGTCGCTCGTCCCAGTTGGCGCGCCCGGACCAGGTCCGCGCGCGGTCGCGGGGCAGTTCCGTGAGCGTTTCGTGGTCAACCATTCCCGCAAGGGGCACGTCGCTCAGCTCAGCTGTGGCGGCTTAATTGTCTCTGCGCGCACCATCATGTACGGTCGTGACGTGGACTTCGGTGGGGAGGTGCTGCTCCACGGCGGTGTGCCCTAACTAATCGTTCCGGCCGACTCCTTCGGCGCGGCTTAACTCGGGCGTTGGCCGGCTTTGGCGGATAGCGATGCTTCCTCTCACTCTGATATTTGCAGTAGGCGCCGCATTCCTTGTGGTCGAGCGTCTCATGCCAGGCCGCGAGCTTCCTCACTCTCCAGGCTGGTACTTTCGCGCCTGCTCGTTGAATGCTGCCCAGCTCGGCGTTTACGTTCTCGGCGGCATCACTTGGGGTGTCTGGCTGCAGGGCCCATCGGTATTCGCCCTCGGTAGCTACTTTGCCCCAGTCGTGCAGGGCTTCATTTGTTGGTTCGTTGGCACCTTCGTCTTCTACTGGTGGCACCGCGCGCGTCACTCCTACTCACTTCTTTGGCGCTCGCTGCACCAAGTACACCACAGTGCATCCCGCATCGAGACCCTCACGGCTTTCTATAAGCACCCGTTCGAGATCGGCATCAACTCGCTCTTGTCCACGGCCATCATATTTCCTCTGCTCGGCGCTGCAGTTGAGGCGGCCGGCTGGTACGCGTTCTTTGCTGCCGTTGGGGAGTTCTCTTACCACGCCAACATTCACACGCCACGTTGGTGGGGCTATTTTCTCCAACGCCCCGAGCAGCACTCCATCCATCACCAGATTGAAGTCCATGACTTCAACTACGGCGACATCACTTGGTGGGACCGAATCTTCGGCACGTTTCGTGAAGCCGATTCCTTCGCACGGCAATGTGGCTTCTCCGAGCCGAAGGAGCAGCGGTTACCGGCGATGCTCCTGATGCGTGATATCCACAGGGGCGGAGGCTAACCAGTCGTGTGTGGTCTCCCTTCGCAAGTGACCGCGTGAATCGTCATCTGCCAGGCGGTGCGGTTGCAGTCGTGTATGCGGCCTTGGGTTGGGCGGCGAGCGCCGGCCATGATCGAATCCGCCGCAGCGAAGCCACACGTTCAATCGGCCGCATTGGGCCAGAAGTGTTGTCGGCTTGCTCACTGCAGGGCCGACTCGTTGCCAACGGTCTCATGCGGTGCACGCAGTTGGCATCGCCGCCAGTCGTTCCGGTGGCTGGTTGAGGCGGCGCTCATGCTCCGGATGATTTTGGGCGGGGTCGCGCTGCGCTAACATGCGCGGGCGGAGCCCGCCTGCGGCTGCACCATGATCGAGCCGTGGCACGTCATGCAGGCAATAACCCCACGGAAGCGAGCCCAGTTAGATGTCCGATCAGATCGATCAGTTCTACGTCTTCGAGCACCCCGCCTTCAACGACGCCCATGACGCCCAGCGTCAAAGCCGCCTGTACGGCTTCCGGTACCTGACCGATCATTCCAGGTACGCATCGCTGTGCGATCGCCTGAAGCGAGTCTGTCAGGATTTTTGTGTGTTGAGCCATACACTGCCCCCAGGGCAAGGAAGGACGTATGGCGAAGAAGAACCCCGGGCCGTTCTCGGCCGAACTGCTTGACGCGCTGCTGGAAGGCCGCGACCCGAAGACAGTACTGGATTCGGGTGGCCTGATTGGCGATCTGAAGAAGGCGTTGGCCGAACGCATGCTCAACGCCGAGATGGACGTGCATCTGGGCTCGGAGGCGGAGTCGGATGCGGGCAACCATCGCAACGGCACGAGTGCCAAGTCGGTACTGACGCCGGAAGGACCGATGGAGCTGTCGATTCCGCGCGATCGGCACGGTCGCTTCGATCCGGCGCTGATCGGCAAGTACCGGCGCCGTTTCCCCGGTTTCGACGACAAGATCATCGCGTTGTACGCGCGGGATGAGCACGCGCGACATCCAGGCGCACGTGCGCGAGCTGTACGGCATCGAAGTCTCGCCGGACCTGGTGTCGGCCGTGACCGACTCGGTCATCGACGAGGTCGCCGCCTGGCAGGCGCGCCCGCTGGAGGCGACCTATGCGATCGTCTTCTTTGATGCCCTGCGCGTGAAGATCCGCGACGAAGGATTGGTGCGCAACAAGGCCGTTTACCTGGCCATCGGCGTGCGGTCGTCCGGCGAACGCGAGGTGCTGGGCCTGTGGATCGAGCAGACCGAAGGCGCCAAGTTCTGGCTGCGCGTCATGAACGAGATCAAGGCGCGCGGCACGAACGACATCCTGATCGCCGTGGTCGATGGCCTGAAGGGCTTCCCCGAGGCGATCACGACCGTCTTCCCCCAAGCGATCGTCCAGACCTGCATCGTGCACCTGATCCGCTACACGATGCAGTTCGCCTCGTGGAAGGAACGCAAGGCGATTGCTGGGGCGCTCAAGCCCATTTACCGCGCGGACCACGCCGACGCTGCATGGCAGGCACTGGAGGCGTTCGATGAGGGGCCGTGGGGCCAGAAATATCCTGCCATCGCGCAGAGCTGGCGCCGCAACTGGGAGGCCGTGATCCCGTTCTTCGCCTTCCCAACCGACGTGCGCAAGATCATCTACACGACCAACGCGATCGAAAGCCTCAACGCGTCGGTGCGCAAGGCGGTCCGCAACAAGGGCCACTTCCCGAGTGATCAGGCGGCGACCAAGCTGATCTGGCTGTCGTTGCGACACATCACCGAGAACTGGAAGCGCCCACCCATCGCATGGCAGGCCGCCAAGGCCCAGTTCGCGCTACAGTTCGGCGACAGGTTTGCCTTCAACGACTGAGTTTTATCAACCGGCTCGCACACAAGATTTCTGACAGGCCCAACGTCTTGTATCGTGCCATCGCCGACTCCCCTTGATCGCTTCGCTGCATGCGAGCAAGATCGGGGCCAGTTTTTCTACAGCCTCGTTAGGCCGCTATCAGAACTCCATGGAATCCGAGATCGCCAACTCCCCCGACAAGCCGCAACGCATGCTATTCCCTTGGTGGCCGATACCCTTTGGCTTCCTCGCCTACTTCCTGCTTTTCTACCACTTCACAAGGTCGGGCCTGACACTATTCGCCATGGCATTCGGCCTGATTGGCGTCCCTGTACTAGCTTGCGCATCGGTGTGCTCCGCTGTCGTGCTGATACGTGTTGCACTCGGACGCTATAAGAATCACCTGTCACTACTTGGCTTGCTTGCCTGGCTTTGCGTCGCCGCAATCTGCGTGGCCATGGCCGTGATCGCGCTCGGTGAAAGTCATTGATCCGCGGCCTCGCAATTCGTGAATGGACTCCCTTTGCAAGTGACCGATAGATTCATCGTCTGGCAAGCGGTGCGGTTGCAGTCGTGTATTCGGCCTGTAAACGGGGAGCAGGTCATGGCTATGCATTCCAGCGGACCTGTGCGGACGAAATGTCTTGCGCCATCACACACTGTGGCCGCGCAGGCCGCTTAGCTTAGGCGATATGAAGATCCCGTTGTTTGCCTTCACAAGCTTTCTTGCCATCCTATTGATGGCCTCAGCTCGCATCGTCTCCACTGGACGCATCGATCACCATTTCGGAGTTCTCGGCTCCATCGTCAAGACCATCCCTTCCTCTGCGGTCTCTGCGCTACTCACATCTCTCACGTTCTGGCTGGCTTCCTTGTTCCTTAAGAGCCGTCACCCCACTCGCATTTACGCATGGATCGGCGCACTGACCGGCCTGACTTCGTACGGTCTTGCCTGGGCATTGGCTGATGATCTGCGTGCGCTCGGAGTTCTGGCCATATTCTTGCCATTCATGGCGTGTGCCGTGACCGCATCTGTTCTCAGCAGAGCGCGTGACGGCTAGCAATTCGTGTATGGTCGCTCTTCGCAAGTGACCGCGTGAATCGTCATCTGCCAAGCGGTGCGGTTGCAGTCGTGCATTCGGCCTTGGGTCGGGCGGCGAACGCTCGGGCCTGGATGGAATCCGTCACAGCGAAGCCACACGTTCAAACGACCGTAGTGGGCCAGAAGTGTTATCGGCTTGCTCGCTGCGTCTCGTATCGTGCCATCGCCGACTCCCCTTGATCGCTTCGCTGCATGCGAGCAAGATCGGGGTCAGTTTTTCTACAGCCTCGTTAGGACTCATGCGCAATCATCGGCTACTCATTGTCACGGCAATGGCCACACCCGTCCAAGCGTATGCATCTGACTACTCAGGCGTCCCATCACTCATTGGCATTCCAATATTGGTAGTCGCACTCATTGCACTCGGCGCTATCTCGATCTTCCCGGCTAGTGCCGCTCAGAGGACGGGCATCGCCATAGTCTACGTTCCGCTGCTCTTCGGCGGACTTGTCGCTCTCAACGACGCAATCTCAGTCATGCGTAGCGACACAGGGATCGCAGTCGTTTACATTCTGCTGCTGTTTGCAACGCTCTACGCAGCGGTCAAGTTGTTCCTCAGGCCCATCATGGCGCCGAACCCTGATCAGTCTGAGTCCTAACAGTTCATGTATGAACTCCCTTTGCAAGTGACCGTGTAGATCGTCTTCTGGCAGGCGGTGCGGTTGGGCGAGAAGTGTTATCGGCTTGCTCGCTGCGGGTGATCGACTCGTTTGCCATCGACGTCACTCGGCGCAACGCAGGGTGGTAACTCAGGTAGTGGGCGTGTTCTGCACGCTGACGTGGGCGCGGGCGCCTTGGACGAGCAGCATGCGCAGGTACACGCCACCGCGTTTGGTGACGCCCGCGTTGCAGGCGCTGGCGCAGGTCGGCGGTGAAGGCCTGCAGGTGCAGCTCGATCGCGTGCGGATATCGTCGTACAGGCGCCGGGTGCGCGTTGCGTGATGCGCAACATGATATACTGTGGAGATGATCAAGTCGTTCCGGCACAAAGGCCTGCGCAAGTTTTTTGATTCCGGCAGCACATCAGGCATCCAGGCCAACCATTCCAAGCGGCTTCGGATGCAGCTAGCTGCCTTGGATACTGCGCAGGCTGTCGAGGACATGGACATCCCCGGCTTCCGGTTGCATCCGCTCAAAGGAAAGCTGCGCGGGCGCTGGTCCATTACGGTCAACGGCAATTGGCGACTGACGTTCGAGTTCCAGGATGGGAACGCCTACGTTCTGGATTACGAGGACTATCACTGATGGCCATGCACAGCCCTCCACACCCTGGTGAGTTCATCACCGAGGTCTATCTCGAGCCCAATGGGATCAGCGGCCGCGTGCTCGCGGAAAAGCTGGCTGTAGCTGCGTCCACCCTTAGCCGGATCCTCAAGGGAACCAGCCGGGTCACGCCGGAGATGGCGCTTCGCCTATCCAAGGCAATCGGTCGCTCCCCCGAGAGCTGGCTTGCCATGCAGGATGCCCATGATCTTTGGGTGGCTCGGCAGCATGTCGACCTGAAAGGGGTTGCCAAGCTCAAGTTCGCGGCGGCGGCGTAACAGTGGGTGTGAACTCCCTTCGCAAGTGACCGCGTGAATCGTCATCTGCCAGGCGGTGCGGTTGCAGTCGTGTATGCGGCCTTGGGTTGGGCAGCGAGCGCCGGCCATGATGGAATCCGCCGCAGCGAAGCCACACGTTCAATCGGCTGCATTGGGCCAGAAGTGTTATTGGCTTAGTCTCTGCGGGGACCGACTCGTTCGCCACGGCGTCATGCGGTGCACGCAGTTGGAATCGCCGCCAGTCGTTCCGGTGGCTGGTTGAGGCGGCGCTCATGCTCCGGATGATTTTGGGCGGGGTCGCGCTGCGCTAACATGCGCTGGCGGAGCCCGTCTGCGGCTGCACCATGATCGAGCCGTGGCACGTCATGCAGGCAATAACCCCACGGAAGCGAGCCCAGTTAGATGTCCGATCAGATCGATCAGTTCTACGTCTTCGAGCACCCCGCCTTCGACGACGCCCATGACGCCCAGCGTCAAAGCCGCCTGTACGGCTTCCGGTACCTGACCGATCATTCCAGGTACGCATCGCTGTGCGATCGCCTGAAGCAGGCGTTCCCTGCATCCGAGCTGGAAGAAGCCTTCGAGCGGCCGCTCGAGTCGGTG
Source organism: Pseudomonadota bacterium (assembly GCA_023430685.1). Lineage (GTDB taxonomy): Bacteria > Pseudomonadota > Gammaproteobacteria > Xanthomonadales > Rhodanobacteraceae > Dokdonella_A. The sequence continues at coordinate 19,921 of JAEYZH010000084.1, forward strand.
CCCGACAACAGCGCGCTCTACGTGCTGAACATGAGGAAGCCGGCTCGCGAAACCGTACTGCCGACCCTGCTGAGCGAAGCGGTCGCGCTGGGTTTTTCGGTGCTCGATGACCAACAGGGTCGGTGCCACTGTCCCGCCGGCGTCTGGACCGTCGATGGGCTGCAGCCTCACGCTCGGTGAGACGGCGCGGGAAGGTTCGACGGGCGTTCGCTGGCGCTTTCTGACGTGATGGCGCGCAGGTTCGTGCAAAGCGCACTGCGCGGGTCGCCTGTCCCGCTTCGAGGCATCGTTCATGGCCAAGCAGATCACCGTCATCCAGGGGCATCCCGCGGAGCAGAGCTTCTGCGGATCACTGGCGACCGAGTATGCGCAAGGCGCAGTCGAGGCAGGCCATGTGGTCAGGACGATCGTCGTGCGCGACCTCGCTTTCGACCCGATCCTGCACGAGGGCTATCGCGTCGTGCAGCCGCTGGAGCCGGACCTGGTACGGGCGCAGGACGACATCAAGGCCGCGGACCATGTCGTCATGATTTACCCGATCTGGTGGGGAGGCATGCCTGCGCTGCTCAAGGGCTTCATCGACCGTGTGCTCCTGCCCGGTTTTGCGTTCAAGTACCGCCAGGGCTCGCCCTGGTGGGACAAGTACCTCACGGGAAAGACCGGGCACATCCTCGCGACGATGGATACACCGCCCTGGTACTTCCGGATCGTGTACAGGGATGCGGGCATCAACCAGATGAGGCGTGCGATCCTCGAGTACTGCGGAATCAAGCCTGTCAGGGTCACGCGTATTGGTCGGGTGAAGGATGCGCCGGATGCCTGGAAGCGGGCGTGGCTGTCGAAGGCGAGGGGGTTCGGTCGCCATGCGTAGCCACTCGGTCAAAACCGAAGTCGCCGTGCGGGAGTGCCTCGATGGAGGTGCATAGCTACCTCAGGCGCATCGGCATCGATGAGGCGCCGCTTCCCGGCCTCCACGGCATCGCGCACCTGCACGCCGCGCACCTGCTCTCGGTGCCATTCGAGAATCTCGGCATCCACGCAGGCGATCCCACGCCGCTCGAGGATCGGGCGCTGCTGGACAAGGTCGTTGCGCGAAATCGCGGCGGCTTCTGCTACGAACTCAACGGCGCGTTCCGCTGGCTGCTTCGAGCGATCGGCGTCGACTGCCACTTCGTGTCGGCGCAGGTCGCGAAGGGCGACGGCAAATTCACGCCGCTGCACGACCACATGGCGATCCTGATCCCGGGCGAGACGCCGCTGCTCGCGGATGTCGGCTTCGGAGATTCGTTCCGCTATCCACTGAGACTGGTCGCGGACGAGGTGCAGTCGGAAGACGGGCGTTCCTACCGGTTCGTCCGCCAGGGCGATCGATGGCTTCTGCAGCAGAAGATCCTCTGCGGCGATTGGGTCGACGAGTTCCGCTTCACGACCGAGCCGGTCGAGTATCCCGCGTTCCACGGCATGTGGTCGTTCCACTACCACAATCCGGAATCCCATTTCCGCAAGGCGCCGTTGGCGACGCTCGCGACGCCGGATGGCCGGATCACGCTCTCGGGCACCAGGTTCATCGAAACGACGCTGGATGGAATGCGGACCGAGCACGCCGTCGAAACCGACGCGGAGTTCGACAGGCTGCTGCTCGAGCGGTTCGGCATCGCGTCGTGGCGAACCGAGGCGCGGCGCTGACGATGGCCACCTGGGCCTGCGCGACCTGCAGCCGCAGCTTCACGCGCAAGAACCAGCGCCACGCCTGCGGTACGGGCGAGCGCGGCGAGGTGCTGCGGGGCAGGTCGCAGGAAATCGTCGACCTCTACGCCGCGCTCGAACGCGCCGCACGATCGTTCGGGCCGGTCGAGTTCGTCACGCGCGATCGCTACGTGCTGTTGCGCACCGTGCGCATCTTCGCGGACGCGGTCGTCATGGCCGATGCGATCCGTCTCGCCGTGCATCTCGGTCGCGAGGTGCGGCATCGCCTGTTCTTCAAGATCGTCGCCGATCGGTCGCACGTGACGCATGTCGCGAAGCTGCGATCGATCACGGATCTCGACGAGGTGGCGCCATTCCTGCGCGAAGCCCGGGAGCATTCGCGGCGAGCCTCGTGAACAGGCCGCGGTCGCGCGCGGTTTTCGCGAGGTCGGTTGCGCGGCTATGATCCTGTCGTAGCCGTCCTGTCCGCGCGCTTTCGTCCGGATTCGATCCCCTTCCTTCGTTCGCCATGGAGCGCCGCGCCATGCTGCTGATCCGCTCTCTCCCGATCGTGCTCGCGACGCTCATCGCGGCGCCCGCCGCCGGCGCAGCCGACCTGCTGCTCGACCACGTCAATGGTTACACCCTCGATGCCGCGGGCAAGCTGCAGCGCTTCGAAGCGATGCTCGTCGACGATGGCAAGGTCCTGGCGACCGGCAAGCGCGAGGCGATGCGCGAGCGCGCGGGCGATGCGAAGGTTGTCGATGGCCATGGCCTCACGTTGCTGCCCGGCCTCATCGATGCGCATGGCCACGTCATGGGCCTCGGCACGATGAAGCGGCAGGCGGAACTCACGTCCGCGAAATCGCTCGACGAGGCGCTCTCGAAGGTCAAGGCGTTCGCGTCCGCGAATGCAGGCAGCGCGTGGATCGTAGGGCGCGGCTGGAACCAGGTGGTCTGGAAGCTCGGGCGCTTCCCGACCGCGAAGGAGCTCGACACGGTCGCCGGCGATCGCCCGGTCTGGCTCGAACGCGTCGACGGGCACGCGGGCTGGGCGAACAGCGCTGCGATCAAGCTCGCTGGCGTCGACAGGACGACGCCGGATCCCGCCGGTGGCCGCATCGAGCGCGATGCGGAAGGCCATCCGAGCGGCGTGTTCGTCGACAGCGCGATGGACCTGATTGCGGGCAAGGTGCCGCCGCTGACACCGAAGCAGAACGCGGTCGCGCTCGACGCGGCGCTCGCGGAGCTCGCGTCCATGGGCCTCACCGGCGTGCATGATGCGGGCGTCGACGCGGACACCGTCGCGCTGTACAAGCGCTATGCCGACGAGCGCCGCCTCACGGTGCGCATCAACGTGATGATCGGCGGTACCGGCGCGGATTTCGACGCGCTCGCCGCGAACGGTCCGATCGCGGGCTACGGCGGCGGCTTCCTCGACGTGCGCAGCGTGAAGCTCTACGCCGATGGCGCACTCGGCAGTCGCGGCGCCGCGTTGCTCGCGCCGTATTCTGACGATGCGCACAACCGCGGCCTGCTGTTCCATTCGCCGGCGGACCTCACCGCGATGATCGGCAAGGCACTCGCGAAGGGCTACCAGGTCGGCGTGCATGCGATCGGCGATGCAGCCAATCGCGAGGTGCTCGATGGCTTCGAGGCCGCGTTCCCGAAGCATGGCGGCCGCGCGCTGCGCAACCGCGTCGAACATGCGCAGGTCGTCGCGCTCGCGGACATCCCGCGCTTCAAGACGCTCGGACTCGTCGCGTCGATGCAGCCCGTGCACGCGACCTCGGACATGAACATGGCCGAGGATCGCGTCGGCGCCGAGCGCATCAAGGGCGCGTATGCGTGGCGCACGTTCCTCGAACAAGGCACGGTCATCGCGGCGGGCTCGGATTTCCCGGTCGAGTCGCCGAACCCGTTCCATGGTCTTTACGCCGCGGTCACGCGCCAGGACCCGTCGGGCAAGCCGCCCGGTGGCTGGTATCCGGGCCAGGACCTCACGCTCGTCGAGGCATTCCGCGCGTTCACGCTCGATGCGGCTTGGGCGGCGCGCCGCGAGGACGTGCAGGGCACGCTGGAGCCTGGCAAGTGGGCGGATTTCATCCTCGTCGATCGCGACATCTTCGCGGAAGCGCCTGCGCGGCTCTGGTCGACCGCGGTGCTCGAGACCTGGGTCGGTGGAAAGCGCGTGTACGCACGGGATGAATCGATCTGAGGACCGGCTGCCCGTCTTCCGTTTCCCCGGGCAAGATCAAGAGCGGCCCCCTTCTGCCGCTTCGCGGCATCTTCCCCCGCAAGCGGGGGAAGCAGAAGAAGGTGCATCTGCTTTGGCCTTCCCCCGCTAGCGGGGGAAGGTGCCCCGCAGGGGCGGATGAGGGCCGCTTCCGGCTTTCGTTCCAGTCCGCGTGCGACCGAGGGAAGCATGAGCGGCCCACTGGCACGCCGCGGCGCAGTCATGCACACTCGGGCGCTTCGGCGACCGCACCGCCGTCTCCTGCGGTGCGGGTCGCATCCCCAACGACCCCAGCGAAGCCATCCATGACCCGATTGACCTCGCTCGACCGTGAGCAGCTGCTGGCCTGTGCCCGCGGCGAACTGTTCGGACCCGGCAACGCGCGCCTGCCGGCGCCGCCGATGCTGATGTTCGACCGCATCACGAACATCGATGAACGCGGCGGCAGCCACGGCAAGGGCGTGCTCGAAGCCGAACTCGACATCCGTCCCGACCTCTGGTTCTTCGCCTGTCATTTCGAAGGCGACCCGGTGATGCCGGGCTGCCTCGGCCTCGACGCGATGTGGCAGCTCGCGGGCTTCTACCTGCCGTGGCTCGGCGAACCCGGGCGTGGCCGCGCGCTCGGCGTGGGGCAGGTGAAGTTCAGCGGGCAGGTGCTACCCAGTGCACGGCTGGTGCGCTACCGCATCGACGTACGGCGCGTCGTGCGCGGCAAGTTGTCGCTCGTGATCGCCGATGGCACCACGATCGTCGACGATCGCGAGATCTACCACGCGGAAGGCCTGCGCGTGGGACTGTTCCAGTCGACCGAGGGATTCTGAGCATGCGTCGAGTGGTAGTGACCGGAATGGGCATGGTGTCGTGCCTCGGCAACGCGGCGAATGCGGTTTCGCATGCGCTGCGCGACGGCATCAGCGGGATCCGCGCGGTACCGGAGTACGCCGAACGTGGCCTGCGCAGCCAGGTCGCGGGCGTGCCCGAACTCGACATCGAGGCCGCGATCGACCGCAAGCTGCGGCGCTTCATGGGTGATGCGGCCGCCTACGCGTACGTCGCAATGCGCGACGCGATCGCCGATGCGGGACTCGCGCTCGAACACGTGCGCCATCCGCGCAGCGGGTTGATCGCAGGTTCGGGTGGCGGCTCCGCGCACTGGCAGATCGAGACCGCCGACCTGCTGCGCAACCGCGGCGTGCGCAAGATCGGCCCGTACATGGTGCCGCGCACGATGTGCTCGACCGTATCGGCGACGCTCGCGACCGCATTCGGCATCCTCGGACTCAGCTATTCGATCGCGGCGGCCTGCGCGACCTCGGCGCACTGCATCGGCGCAGGCGCGGACCTGATCCGCCACGGCGCGCAGGACATCGTGTTCGCGGGTGGCGGCGAGGAACTGCACTGGGGCATGACCGCGCAGTTCGATGCAATGGGCGCGCTGTCGAGCGCGTACAACGACACGCCCGCACGCGCCTCGCGTCCGTACGATGCGGGCCGCGACGGCTTCGTCATCGCGGGCGGCGGCGGCATGTTCGTGCTCGAGGAGTACGAACATGCGAAGGCCCGCGGCGCACGCATCCATGCCGAGCTCGTCGGCTACGGCGTGACCTCCGACGGCGCGGACATGGTCGCTCCGTCGGGCGAAGGCGCGGTGCGTTGCATGCGCATGGCGCTCGCGGGCGCAGCGTCGCCGATCGACTACGTGAACACGCACGGCACCGCGACGCCCGTCGGTGACATCGTCGAGCTGCAGGCGCTGCGCGAGGTATTCGGCGCGGCAGTGCCGCCGTTGTCGTCGACCAAGGCGCTGACGGGTCATTCGCTCGGCGCGGCGAGCGTGCACGAGGCGATCTACAGCCTGCTGATGATGCGCGACGGCTTCATGGCCGGATCGTTCAACATCGACGAGCTCGACGAACGCGCGCGCGATTATCCGGTCCTGCGCGAGAGCCGCGAGGCGAAGCTGTCGACGGTGATGTCCAACAGCTTCGGTTTCGGTGGCACCAACGCAAGCCTCGTGTTCGCGCGGGTCTGACGCAGTGCCGCGGCGCCCGGCATGCGCGTGCGCCCGAGTGGAGGCAAAGCCGCGCTTCGTGTCCCGTTCGCCCTGAGCCCGGGCCGACGGCCGGAGTGCTCCGTATCCCGTTCGCGCTGACGCAGGCCGAAGGCCGGAGTCGAAGGGCACGGTCCGGTCGCGCGCAGCAGCGGCCAGCGCTTCGACTCCGCGGCCAGCGGCCGCAGCGCTCGGCGCGGACGGTCCGGAGGTGCCTCCGAATTCCGCGCGCATGGCCAGAACCCACGCGTCGCGATCAGCGCATGGGACTTGATCCAGGTCAGCGCGCCGGATCAACGGATCGGTTCCGATGTCGGCATGTTCGAACAGCCTGCGGACCGCACGCGACGTCCGGGCGGCGCCGCCACGCCGGTCGAGATCGACCTGCGCGCCCTCCTGGCGCCCGAGCCGATGCTGCGCGCACTCGAAGCCGCCGACGGACTCGCGCCGGGCGAAAGCATCTGCGTGCTGACGCCCTTGTTCCCGCCGCCGCTGCTCGATGCGCTCTCGACGCGCGGCTTGCGTCACGTGGTCGACCCGCACCCGGAGCACGGATTCCGCGTGCTGATCGTGAATCCGCGCGAACGTGGCACGTCTGGCGATTGAACACGGGCCCGCGATCGCCATGCCACGCCGCTTCCTCCATGGCGTCGCGGCGTGGGGCGTCTATGCGGCGCTGATCGCCTGGATCGGCGGCGACGCGATGCTGAGCACGCGCTGGCACCCTGCGACGCTCGCGTTCACGCATGCGATCACGCTCGGCGTCCTCGGCAATGCGATGGTCGGCAGCCTGCTGCAGTTCCTGCCCGCCGCGGCCGGCGTTCGGCTGCGCTTCGTCGACCTGCTCGCGGGACCGCTGCACGCGTCGTTGAACATCGGCGCGATCGCACTGTGCATCGGCCTGCATGCGTCATCGCCGGCGAGCCTGATGCTCGCGTCGATCGCGCTGCCCACGGCATTCGCGCTGCTCGCGATCATCGTCGTGCCGGGTTTGCTCGCCGCGAGCGGCCAGCGACTGCTGCGTGCGGGAATCGGTGGTGCGCTGGTGTCGGCCCTGGTTGCCGCGGGGTTCGGCGCGCTGCTCGCATCGGCGCGCGCAGGGCCTGCGCTGGCTGGATGGGCGTCGCCCGCGTGGGTCGACGTGCACGCCGCAATCGGCGTGCTCGGCTGGGTGCTGCTGCTGGTCGCGAGCATCGCGCGCGTCGTGATGCCCATGTTCCAGGACAGCGCGCGCCTGTCCGCGGCGGCGCTCGCGACCTGGCTGGTGCTTTCCGCAGCGGGACTGTTCGCGGGCGCGTGGATGCATCTCGGCACGCACGACGCGCGCCTCCTGCGCGGCGTCGGAGCACTTGCGATCCTCGCGTTCGCGTCCACCGGCGTGCTGCTGCAGTGGCGTGGATCGCGCGCGCGCGGAGATGCGCTGCGCGCGTACTGGACCGCGGGTTTCGTCGCACTGTTCGCGGGCGCACTCGCGCTCGCGCGCGGTGCCGACATGCTCGCCGGCATCCTCGTGATTGGCGTCGGACTGCCGCTGCTCGTGGTCGGCATGCTGCTGCAGATCTGCGCATTCCTGGCCTGGATCGACCTGCATCGCCGATGTGGCCGCGGCATGCGGGTGCCCGGCGTGCAGCAGTTGCTTCCGGAACCGGCGCGCTGGCAGGTGCTGGGCCTGCAGCTCGCGGCAGCCGTGGTCGTCATTGCGTCGGCGGCGCACCCTGAAGCGGGACTGGTGCGTGTCGCGGCATTGGCAATGGCCCTCGCCTGTGTGCGGCTCGCGCTTGCCTTGCACGGCATTCGGCGTCGCGCAGGCCGCTTCATCGCGCGACTTGGCCCCGCATGAACATCGGCAACCATGTCGCCGCGTCACCCGTGCCCACGCGCGTCGCGCTCGGGACCGTGCGCATGGCGATCGACCACGTCGACGACGCGCTGGTCGTGTTGCTCGCGGTGCGTCGCGGGCTGGTGGGAGCGGTGCAGCCGCTCAAGCACTCGGCAGGCATTTCCGCGCGCGATCCAGGCCGCGAGCGCGCGGTACGCCGCCGCGCGCACCGGCTCGCGCGGCGCCTCGGCGTGCCCGACGCGACCGCGTCGTCGCTGCTCGAACTCGTGATTGCCGACGCGTGCCGCCAGCAGGGACTCGCGGCTGACCTGGATCAAGGTGCCGCGCCCGAAACCTGCGCGATCATCCCTCGCATGACGACGATCCCGGAGGCCTGCGACGCGCCGGCGCATGCATGGCTGCGGCTGTTGCCGCCACCGCGGCGCTTCGCACCGTTCCTGCGGTTGTTGCCCGAGCGCTGGCCGCGCGACCTCGCCGCGGCCGCAGTCGCACGCGTGCTCGCGCTGCCGTTGGAGCGAGGCGAACTCGATTTCATGCAGGGCAGGCGACTCGGCGTCGAGGTCGTGGATCTCGGGCTGTGCTGGGTGTTCGAACTCGAAGGCCGGCAGTTGCGTGCGACGAGCGCGCCTGCAGACGCGACCGTTCGTGGCAGCGCCGCGGACCTCCTCCTGCTCGCCGGTCGGCTCGAGGATGCAGATACGCTGTTCTTCCAGCGCGCGCTGGTCGTGACCGGCGACACCGAGCTCGGCCTCACGGTTCGCAACCTGCTCGAGCGGCTGCCATGGGAATCGGTGCCGCTCGGCCTTCGCATCGGGTTGAACCGCGGCGGGCGATTCGCATGCGCCGCGCGCGAGGCCCATCGCGCCTGCCGCGGCTGATGGACGCGATCGATCCGACCCTACCCGAGTGGAGCGATGCGCTCGAAGCGGAGCACGCGGCGCTGCGCGCGCGCATCGAGCACCTCGTGCCGTGCATCGAGTGGTCGTTCCACCTGCCATGGATCGCCGCGATCAACCGCCTGAAGGAGCAGCGCGGCGCGGTGGTGATGGCGCACAGCTACCAGTCGCCCGAGATCTTCCATGGCGTCGCCGACATCACGGGCGACTCGCTCGCGCTCGCGCAGGCGGCCGCCGACTGCGAAGCGGACACGATCGTCCTGTGCGGCGTGCACTTCATGGCCGAGACCGCGAAGATCCTCGCTCCCCGCAAGACCGTGCTGATTCCCGATCCCGATGCGGGTTGCTCGCTCGCATCGAGCATCACGGCGGCGGACGTGCGCGCGCTGCGGGCGCGCCATCCGGGCGTCCCGGTCGTCACCTACGTCAACACCTCGGCCGAGGTGAAGGCCGAATCCGATGCGTGCTGCACCTCGGCCAACGCGGTGCAGGTGGTCGAGGCGATGGGCGCGGACACCGTGATCTTCCTGCCCGATCGCCATCTCGGCCATCACGTCGCCTCGCGCACGTGGGTGCGGCTGGTGCTGTGGGACGGCCGCTGCGAAGTGCACGAGAAATTCACCGCGGCGGACGCGCGGCATGCGCGCGAACGCTACGACGCGAAGCTCGTCGCGCATCCGGAGTGCCCGCCCGAAGTGCTGGCCGAGGCCGATTTCGTCGGCTCGACTTCGGCGATGGGCCGCTGGCTCGTACGGGAGCAGCCCGCGCGCGTTGCGCTGATCACCGAATGCTCGATGGCTGACAACCTGCGCGCGCGCTTCCCGCGAACGGAGTTCATCAAGCCATGCAACCTGTGCCCGCACATGCAGCGGATCACGCTGCAGAACATCCACGCCTGCCTTCGCACGCTGGGTCCTGCGGTCGAGGTGCCGGAGAGCACGGCCGCGCGTGCGCGCGACGCGTTGCAGCGCATGCTCGCGGTCGGCAGGCGCGAATCGGTCTGATGGCGCCTGCGTCGCCGGTCATCGTCGTCGGCGCGGGCGTTGCGGGACTCGCGACCGCGCTCTCGCTGGCGCCGCGCCCGGTGCTGCTCGCATGCCGCGAGGCCGACGCCGGCGGCAGTGCGAGTGCGCTCGCGCAGGGCGGGATCGCCGCCGCGCTCGGCGCGGGAGATGGTCCGGATGCGCATGCACGCGACACCCTTGTCGCAGGCGCCGGGCACAACGACGTCGCAATGGTCCACTGGTTGTGCGCGCAGGCGCCGTCCGCGATCGCGTGGCTGCAGGAACAGGGCGTGCGCTTCGACCACGACGGCGATCGACTGCGGCTCGCGCGCGAAGGGGGCCATGGCCGCGCTCGCGTGGTGCACGCGGGCGGCGATGCAAGTGGCGCCGTGCTGATGCGCGCACTGCTCGCGCGTGCGCGCGATGCGGCGCACGTGCACTGGCTGGCGGGCGAGGTCGACGGCCTGCTGCTGCGCGACGGCGCGGCCAGCGGCGTGCGCGTGCGCGACGCCGGCGGCATGCACGACCTCATCGATGCGGCCTGCGTCGTGCTCGCGAGCGGTGGCTGTGGCGCGCTGTATGCACGCACGAGCAATCCGGGTGGCGCGGACGGCGCGGGGCTGCTGCTCGGACTGCGCGCCGGCGCACGCGCGCGCGATCTCGAGTTCATGCAGTTCCACCCGACCGCGCTCGCGTCCGGGTCGGCGCAGGGGCTGCCACTGGTCACGGAGGCGTTGCGCGGTGCCGGCGCGCGTCTGCGTGACGGCCGCGGGCGACCGTTGATGGACGGCGTGCACGCACTCGGCGATCTCGCGCCGCGCGACGTGGTCGCGCGCCGCGTCGCACAGGTGCTGCGGTCAGGCGAATCCGCCTGGCTCGATGCACGCTCGCTCGGCGGCGCCTGGCCGGCACGCTTCCCGACCGTGCTTGGCGCGTGTCGCGCGCAGGGCATCGATCCGCTCGCCCAACCGATCCCGATCACGCCGGTCGCGCACTTCCACATGGGCGGGTTGGAGGTGGATCCGGAAGGCGCGACGTCGGTCCCCGGGCTTTACGCCGTCGGCGAGGTCGCCTGCAACGGCGTGCACGGGGCGAACAGGCTTGCGAGCAATTCATTGCTCGAGGGCGTGGTGTGCGGACGGCGCCTCGGCCACCGGCTCGCGCGCCTTCCGATGGCGGGCCCGCGTGGCGGGTCCGTGCGCGTGATCGAGCGCGGCTCCGGCGTCGCACCGGGCGGACTCGCCTCATTGCGCACGCGGATGTGGGACTGCCTCGGGCCGGAGCGTGACGGCGCTTCGATGCGCGCATTCGCACGAACGCTCGACCCGGCATCGGGTTGGCAGGCGGACCTCGCGCGCCGGATGCTGCGCGCCGCGCTCGGGCGACGCGACAGCCTCGGCGCGCATTGGCGCATCGACGCGCCTGCGCGGCAGCGCCGCACGTCGTGAGGGAGAGGCCGCTCAGGCCGCCTCGACCGGCCGCATTCCGGCTTCGCCATGCCAGTACCCGTTGCGGTGGCCGACCGCCGGCGGGGGCACCGGCGAATGTCGCGCAACGTCGAAGTGCGCGACGATCGACGCCATGCCCTGATGCTGCGGATACAGCCGCAGCACTTCGATGCCGAGTGCGCGCACGACGCCGAGTTCGGGGCCGAGGTCGGTGATTTCCTCGCCCTGCACCTGGATGCCGTTGATGCGAAGGAACGGGCGCCCTTCGCGCGTCGCGAGCGGCAGCCCGTCGGGGTAGTCGATGCAGCGGAATCCGCACTGGTCCTTCGCGACGTCGAGCGCGCGTGCGGTGAAGCAGCGCGCGGACCAGGCCAGCGGAAGGCGGCCGAAGGCGATGATCTCGAGTTCGGGCATCGCATCGCCGGAAGCCTCGAGCTCGTCGCGCATGTCGCGCAGCAGACCGTGGCCCAGTTCGACCCCGGGTACCCAGCGCTGCAGGCCGTCCTGCACGAGCATCGCGAGCGCGTGGTGGTTGTAGACGTTGAGCGTCGGCCCGCCCACGAATGGCAGGTGCCGCTCGCGGCAGAGCTGCACGGCCGAAAGGTCGTTCGCCTCGACCATGAAGTCGCCGTTCTCGACCAGGCGCTTGAGTACGCCGAGTTCCGACTCCGCCTCGATCAACGCGAGGCTCGACAGCACGACCTGCTTGCCGCATGCGGCAAGCTCGCGCCCGAGCGAGATCCAGTCGCGAGCATGCAGTTCCTGCCGCTTGCTGCAGACGGTCTCGCCGAGATAGATGATCTCGATCGGCCACGCGGCCGCATCGCGATAGAACGCGAGCGTCTCCTCGCGTGGCCAGAAATACTGCAACGGTCCGAGGCTGAGCTTCATCGCGTTCAATGCCAGTGTCGATGATAGGGGCCGAGCGTGGTCTGGTGGCCTTCCGCGTGCCGCGAGAGTTCGCGCTGCCACGCCGGTTGCGCGATCCAGTCGCCGGGAGAAGACGCGTGCCGGTCGATCGCCGCGCGCCAGGTGCGCGTGACCGACGACACGTAGGCGACGCCGCGCTGGCGACCCTCGATCTTGAGCGCGGCGACGCCGGCCGCGGCGAGCCGCGGCAGCAGTTCGAGCGTGTTGAGGCTGGTCGGCTCTTCCAGCGCGTGGAAGATTTCCCCGCCTGCTTGGAAGCGGCCCTTGCACACGGTCGGATAGCCGGCCGGTTCGGCGGGTCCGAAACGGTCGATCAACACGCGGTTGAGGCGCACGCTGCGCTCGCCGCCTTCGTGTTCTTCCCAGCGCACGAACGATGCGGGCGAACACACGCCGTGGCGGTTCGGCGAGGCGCCGGTCACGTAGCTCGAGAGCTGGCAGCGGCCCTCGACCATGATGCAGAGACTTCCGAACGCGAACACCTCGAGCGGTACCGGCGCGCGCTCGCACAGGCGCTCGACCTGCTGGATCGACAGCACGCGTGGCAGCACCGCGCGCGTGATGCCGAAGCGTTCGTGCGCATAGCGCAGCGCAGGCTCGGTGGTCGCCGAACCCTGCACCGACAGATGCCGCGGCAGCGATGGATGCCGGCGTGCGGCGTAGTCGAGCACGGCCATCTCCGCCGCGATGATCGCGTCGCAGCCGAAGCCGGCGGCCTTGTCCACCGCATCGAACCAGTGCGCGGCCCGCGCGCTGTCGGGATACGTGTTGAGCGCGAGGTACACCTTGCGCCCGCGCGCGTGCGCATGCGCGATGCCGGCGCGCAGCTCGTCATCGCTGAAGTTGAGCCCGGGGAACGCGCGCGCATTGGTCTGGTCGCGGAATCCCGCGTAGACCGCGTCGGCGCCCGCATCTATCGCCGCGTGCAGCGCGGGCAGGTTGCCAGCGGGACACACCAGTTGCATGCCGGGGCACCTCGACGAGGACGTCGCCGCGATCGTCGCGCCTCGCGCCCCCGTGCGTCCTTGACCTGCGTCAGCCGCGCATAGTACGTGTCCGGATCCGCGCAAGCGCCGTGCGTTCGGATTGACTCCGGTCAATGCCCCCTGCTCGGGGCAGCGCCATGCTGGTGCCATCGCCGCATCGGCGGCACCACCATGGAGAGTCGCCATGAACGCATTCACGTCTTCGTGCATCTTCGCCGCCGGCCTCGTGCTGGCCGGCGCCGGACAGGCCGCTCCGCCACACGCGCACGACCAGCATGCCGCGCACGCGACGCCTCCGGCAGCCCCGGTCGAGGCCCCGGCCGAACGCTGGGTGCCCGATCCGGCACTGCGCGACGGCATGCGTCGCGTGCACGAGGCGCTCGATGACCTCAGTCACTACGAAATGGGCCACATGCCGCCCAGCATGGCGGTCGAGCGTGCGAAGAAGATCGAGGACGCGATCACCTACATGTTCGCCCACTGCAAGCTCGATCCCGCGCCGGATGCGGCCTTGCACCGCATCCTCCTGCCATTGCTCGCTGCCGCGCAGGATCTGCAGAAGGCATCCACCGACGTCCCGGCGGTCGCGCGCATGCGCGACGCGGTCGCCGATTATCCTCGCCTGTTCGCCGATCCGCTGTGGTCCGCGACGCCGGCAGCGGGCGAGGAGTCGAATGGGGAAGTGCGCCACGAAGGCCACGACGCGAACCGGGGCCACTGACCGCATCGGCCGCGACACCGGGGTACACACGATGGACGACGCGTACATCCCGGCCTGGCAGTGCATCGGCTGCGGGCGCATCGAGGCACCGCAGACCTGCATCGGCGTGTGTCGCGACCGAAAGGTGATGCTGGTCAGCATGGAAGGCCATCGGCAGGCGCTCGACGAAATCCAGCGCCTGTACGGCGAACTCGAGCAGGCTCGCGGACTGCTCTCGCGGATCGCGCACACGACTCCGCGTGACGGCCAGTGGGAAGCCTCGTGGCGCGCATTCGGCGAGCAGGCGCGACGCCTGCTCGATGCCTCGGCCGGCTGAATCGAGTGTTCGAACCCGCGCGCGTGCGATCGTCAGCCAGGTTCGCGTTCGCGCAGGCTCGCCCACAGCGCATCGACGCGCCGTTCCACCTGCGCATCGGGCACGATCGGCCGGCCCCAGTCACGCGAAGTCTCGCCGGGCCACTTGTTGGTGGCGTCGATGCCTAGCTTCGAGCCGATCCCGGCGACCGGGCTCGCGAAATCGAGGTAGTCGATCGGCGTGTTCTCGACCAGCAACGTGTCGCGCGCGGGATCGACGCGCGTGGACATCGCCCAGATCACCTGCGACCAGTCGCGCGCATCGATGTCGTCGTCGACCACGATCACGAACTTGGTGTAGGTGAACTGCCGCAGGTAAGACCAGATCCCCATCATCACGCGGCGCGCGTGGCCCTGGTACTGCTTGCGGATCGAGACCACCGCGATCCGGTAGGAGCACGCTTCCGGCGGCAGGAAGAAGTCGTGGATCTCCGGGAACACCTTCTGCAGGATCGGCACGAACACTTCGTTCAGCGCCATCGCGAGCACCGACGGTTCATCGTGCGGCGCGCGGCCCATGTAGCTGCCATGGTAGATCGCGCGATCGCGCAGGTGCATGCGTTCGATCGTGAACACCGGGAAGGGCGCCTGCGCGTTGTAGTAGCCGGTGTGGTCGCCGAACGGGCCCTCCAGCGCGAAATCGCCGGGATGGATGAAGCCTTCGAGCAGGATCTCGGCGCTCGCGGGCGAATCGAGTCCGGTGCGTTCGCTTCGCCAGGTGCGCGTGCGCGCGCCGCGCAGCAGGCCCGCGAATTCGTACTCGGACAAGGTGTCCGGCACCGGCGCGACCGCGGAGAGCAGGGTGGCGGGATCGGCTCCGATCGCGACCAGCAGCGGGAACGGTCGTTGCGGATGCTCGGCCTGCCAGTCCGCGAAATCGAGCGCACCCCCGCGGTGCGGCAACCAGCGCACGATCACGCGGTTCGACCCGATCACCTGCATGCGGTAGATCGCGACGTTCTGGCGCGGCTTGCGCGTGCCGCGCGTCACCACCATGCCGAGCGTGATCAGGCGGCCGGCGTCGGCGGGCCAGCAATGCTGGATCGGCAGCCGATCGAGATCGACCTCCTCGCCCGCGAGCGTCTCGTGGAGAAACGCGGGGTCGCGCACGGCCCGCGGAGCCACGTGCGCGAGTTGCGCGAGCTCGGGCCAGTTCGCGAGCGCGTCGCGCAGCGACGATGGCCATCGCGGCTCCTTGATCGCGGCCAGCAGCCGGCCGAGCTCGCGCAACGACGCAAGCGGTCGACCCGCGAGCGCGAGCTCGATCCGCCTGCGGTGGCCGAAAAGGTTGCCGAGCATCGGATGGCGCGCGCCGAGTGGTTGCTCCATCAACAACGCAGGGCCCTGTTCGCGCAATGCGCGCAGGCACAGCGCGGTCGATTCCAGGTGTGGATCGACCGGCGCCGCGACGTGGCAGAGCTCGCGCTCATGCTCCAGTCGGGCTAGGAAATCGCGCAGGTCGTGGAAGCTCATTCGCCGGCGGGCGGCTGCCAGCTGCCGTCGCGCAGGCTCGCGCGCAGCGCGTGCTGCCATGGCGCGATGTCGATGTCGTGCGCGGCAAGCCACGTCGGGTCGAACAGCGTTTCCGCGTAGCGTTCGCCGCGATCGCAGAGCAGGCTCACGATCGCGCCGGTCTCGCCGCGTGCGCGCATGCGTGCGGCGAGTTGCAGGCAGGCGACGAGGTTGGTGCCGGATGAGCCGCCGTAGCGGCGGCCGAACAGGTCTTCGAGCAGCCATGCGGCCGCGATCGATGCCGCGTCATCGACCTCGACCGCCTCGTCGACGACATCGAACAGGAAGCCGGGTTCGACGCGTGGACGCCCGATGCCCTCGATCAGCGATGGCCGGGTCGCGCGCGCATCGAGGCTGCGTTCGCGCCAGCCGTGCACGAACGCGCTGCCGGTCGGTTCCGCCACGCACAGGCGCGTGCGCAGTCCGCGATAGCGCAGGTAGCGCCCGATCGTCGCCGAGGTGCCGCCCGTGCCCGCGCCGCAGACGATCCATGCGGGCTCTGGATTCGGCTCGTGCGAGAGCTGGCCGATGATCGATTCGGCGATGTTGTTGTTGCCGCGCCAGTCGGTCGCGCGTTCGGCCAGCGCGAACTGGTCGAGGTGGCAGGCGCCGCGCGTGGCATGCGCGGCCGCGCGTGCATGCACCTGCGCGGAATCCTCGACGAGGTCGCAGCGTCCGCCGAGCGCCTGCACGTCGCGGATCTTGCGCGGCGCGGTGCAGGCCGGCATCACCGCGGTGAACGGCAGGCCGAGCAGGCGCGCGAACCAGGCTTCGGAGATCGCGGTGCTGCCCGACGAGGCGTCGACGACGGCCTGGCCCGCGTGCAGCCGCCCGTTGCAGAGCGCGTACAGGAACAGCGATCGCGCGAGCCGGTGCTTGAGGCTGCCGGTCGGGTGCGCGGCTTCGTCCTTGAAGTAGAAACGGATGCCGTCGAAGCCCGGCAGTTCGAGTGCGAGCAGGTGGGTGTCGGCCGAGCGCGCCGACTCCCGTGCGAGTGTCGAGATCGCATCGCGCACCCACGCGCGCGACGAATCCGCGCACGCAGCGGCCGGCGCCGGCGCCGCGTCGCTCATGCGGCAGCCTCGACGCGCTGCACGAGCCGCCAGAGGAATTCGAAGTAGCGGTCGATGTAGCTGATGCCGTTCTCGCGGTCGATCAGATACGGGTTCATCAGCGTGTGGCGCAGGATCATGAGGCGGTCCTCGCCTTCGCCATCGCCGAACGGCTCGAGGCCGAGCGCATCGAGGATGCGCGTGGCTTCGCGCGCACCGAGGATGTCGGCGCGCAGGCTCGTGACCGAGCCGAAGAACTCGCGCGTCTGCACCGGTTGGCGCGGGTCGCAGCGCATTGCGTCGTGCAGCGACTGCACGAACGCGTTGGCGGTCGCGATCGAGCGGTTGCCGTTCGGGTTCAATGCGAGGCAGACGAGGTTGCTGTCGGGCTCGAACGGCACCAGCACGCGCAGCAGGCCGGTGCCTTCATCGGCGAAGCGCTGCGCACGCGCGCGGAACGCTTCGGCTGCGAGGATCGTCTGGCGCTGCAGGCGTCCGAAGTTCGCGTGGTCGAGCGGCAGCACCTTGTGCGTGACGTAGGCGGCTGCGGCGGCCGCGCCGGGCTTGGAGCCTTCGGGAATGTACTGGCCGAGGTTGCGGTAACGCGCGAGGTAGTCGGCGGGTGCCGGCCCGTGGAACACGTAGTCGGCGCGTTCGGCGAGCAGCGCGACCGCGCGATGGTCGCGGCAGACGAACGCGCCGGCGCCGAACGGCAGGTAGCCGAGCTTGTGCGGATCGATCGTCACCGAGTCCGTGTCGCCGAGCGCGGCGAACGCCGCGTGCACCGCGGGCGACGGGAAGTGCTCGAACTCGCCGGCCATCTCCGCGCGCGTGCGCAGGCGTCCGTCCGCATGCCGGAACAACGTCGCGAGGTAGCCGCCCCAGGCCGCGTCGACATGCACGCTGAAGCCGAGGCCCTCGCGCGCGGCTTGCACGCGCGCCGCGAGCATTGCGTCGACCGGGTCGATCGTTCCGTACTCGGTGCTGCCGAGCACGGCCACGCCGAGCAGCACCGGGATCCGCGCGCGGGCGCAGCGCATCAGCGTGGATTCGAGCGCGTCGACGTCCAAGCGCATCCCGCGCGTCGGCAGCAGCATGAGCTGGTCGCGCCCCAGTCCGAGCAGCTTGGCTGCCTTGCTCCACGAGTAGTGCGCGGTGATCGGCGCGAGTACGCGCGGCGGCTGCAGCGTCGGGTGGGCGGCGAAGAATGCAGCGAGGCCGCGCTGCTCGACGCGTTCGGCTTCGACGCGCGCGAGCCAGCGCGTGCGGTCCGCTGGTGCCTGGGCCGCGAGCCATTGCTGCCATCGCTGCAACAGCGCGATCGATTGCGCCGGGGGAAGGTTGAACGCGTCCCAGTCGTCCGCGGGCAGCTCGAGTGCGGGCACCTTCGCGGCGCGCAGCGCGACCGGAAATGCCTTGAGCGCGAGCGCGAGCCGCAGCGCCTGGTAGTTGGCGAGCGTGCCGCCCGAGGTCAGGTGGCCGAACGCGCACGCAGGCTGGGCCGGGTCGTGCGGGTAGCCGACCATGCGTGCGAGTTGCAGGCCGACCTGCACCTCCATGTCGACGGTGACGGGCGCGGCGTCCTCGCTCACGTTGTTCGGATTGTAGGGCAGGGTCAGCATCTGCGCGGCGAGGCCGGGCAGCAGCAGGTCCGACACCATGTGGCCGACGTAGCGCGGGCTGTGGAACGGCACCGACTTCTTGAGCGCGGCCGACAGCTGGTGCAGCTCGCGCCGCATGCGCGCCTCGAACGCGAGGTAGTCGGGATGGCGCGCGGTCGCGGTCGCGATCGCGGGCGGATCCTCGGGATGGAAATTGCGGCGCCAGTAGACGTGGTCGCGCAGGAACTCGACCATGAGCTTCTCGAGCAGGCTGTCGTTCTCGCCATACGGCCCGAGGAAGCAGGCGTCGAGCGCGTGATCACGCGGGAGGGAATCGATGTCGATCGACGCGGCGTTCATGCAGTGCCCTGGTTGGCCGTGCCCGCGAAGCGGGCGCGACAACCAGTGTGCGTGGCCGCGCGAAGGGCGGCCATGACGCGGATCAAGTGCGTGCGCCGCGGGCTGGACGACCGCCGTTGCGCCGGCGCTCGTCCTCGGAGCGCGCGAGCCGCAGCCGGCCGCGCAGCGCACGTCGAGCTCGCGGATAGGGTCTCGCCCGGCCTTGCTGCGTCCGTCTCTCCCCGCCCGCGACACGACGCCTCAGCGATGCAACAGGTTCTTCGCGACGTCCCTGAGCGCGGCGACATCGCACAGCTTCACGTCGCGTCCGTCGACCTGCAACAGGCCGGCGTCCTGGAAACGGCGCAGCACGCGACTGACGGTTTCTGCCGCGAGCCCGAGGTAGTTCGCAATGTCGCTGCGCGACATCGCGAGGTGGAGTGAATCGGGCGCGAAGCCGCGCGCCTCGTGCCGCGCGGACAGATTCAGCACGAAAGCGGCGAGGCGCTCGTCGGCGGTCGCTTCCTGGCTGCGCAGGTTCGCCTCGCCAAGATCCTTGCTGAGCCGGCGGAACAGCTCCTGCTGGACCTGCGGGATGCGCGTCGCGAGGGTCGCGAGTGCGGGAAACGAGAAGCGGCAGACTTCGACCGTATCGAGCGCGACCGCGTCGCAGGGATAGGTCTCGGCGTGGATCGCGTTGAGCCCGATCAGTTCGCCGGGCAGGTGGAAGCCGAGCACGAGTTCGCGGCCTTCGAGGTCGACCAGCCGCGTCTTCACGGTCCCGGAGCGCACCGCGAAGATCGCGCCGAAGCGGTCGCCGGTGCGGACGATCGACTGGCCGGAGCGATACGGGCCCACATGTTCGACCAGGCAGTGCAGCTCGGACAGGCGGATCTTGTCGACTCCGCTGCCGACGCAGGCGGCGCCGAACGCACAGGTGGAGCAGAACTTCCGGTCGTTGCCGTCGTCGGCAATCGGGTTCGGCCGCATGATGCGACCGCCTGCAGGCACCCCTTGACCCATCTTCCGGACTCCGCTCGCGCCCTCACACCGCGCGCGAGTAGCGGATGTCCGGGCTTGCCGCGTGGGCATCGAAACACTGGGCGATGTTGCGCAGCAGGAACTGGCCGCGCGCCGTCACCGTGATGCGATCCGGGGCACGCTCGACCAGTCCATCGGCCGCGAGCGGCGCGAGGCGGTCCAGCGATTCCCGGAAGTACGCCGGGAAGTCTACAAGATGGCGCGCCTCGAAGGCGGGAATGTCGACCACGCCGCCGCACATCAGGCGCTGGATCAGGTCCGCGCGCACGAGATCGTCCTCTTCGAGCCAGAGTCCGCGCGCGACCGGCAGGCGACCGTTGTCGAGCGCCGCGTAGTAGCCGACGAGGTCTTTCGCATTCTGGCTGAAGGACTGTCCGACATGGCTGATCGCGCTCATGCCGAAGCCGATGAGGTCGCAGGCCGCGTGCGTCGAATAGCCCTGGAAGTTGCGCTGCAGCGTGCCCGCCGCGAACGCGAGCGCGAGGTCGTCGCGGGGCAACGCGAAATGATCGACGCCGATGTGCACGTAGCCGGCCGAGGTCAGCGCCTCGACGGTCTGCTGCAGCAGCGTGAGGCGCGTGGCCGCGTCGGGCAGGTCGTACTTGTCGATCTGCCGCTGCGCCTTGAAGCGCTCCGGAAGGTGTGCGTATCCGTACGCCGCGATGCGGTCGGGCCGCAGCGCGATCACCTGTTCGAGCGTACGGGCGAAGGATCCGGGCGTCTGGCGCGGCAGGCCGTAGATGAGGTCGAGGTTGATCGAACGCACGCCGCCGAGGCGCGCGCCGGCCATCACGGCCGCGGTCTCGTCCACGCTCTGGATGCGGTTGACCGCTCGCTGCACCTCGGGGTCGAAGTCCTGCACGCCGATCGACACGCGGTTGATGCCGGCCGCGGCCACCTGCCGTGCATAGTCGGCGTCGCAGAAGCGCGGATCGAGCTCGATGCCGAACTCGCGCGTGGCGTCGAGCCTGCACGCAAAGTGGCGCTGCAGCGTGTCGATGAGTTCGAGCAGTTGTCCGATGTCGAGAAAGTTCGGCGTGCCGCCGCCGAAGTGCAGCTGCGCGAGGCGGCGGTCGCGGTCGAAGCGCGAGGCGACCAGTTCAATTTCGCGGTACAGGCGCGTCAGATAGGTCGCCGCGCGGCCGCGGTCGTGCGTGATGATGCGCGCGCAACCGCAGTAGAAGCAGGGCGAGAGGCAGAACGGGATGTGGACGTAGGCAGACAGGTCGCGCGGGATCGGATCGCCGTTCGAGACGCGGATCGCGCGCAGCAGGTCCGCCTCGCGGAAACTGTCGCGAAAGTGCGGCGCAGTCGGATACGAGGTGTAGCGCGGAGCGCTCACGTCGTACTTCGCGACGAGGTCGCGGTCGAACACCGGGGCGGGCGATGCGGTCGTGGTCATGGGGCCACGATAGGCGGCTTTTTCCGGCGTGGCCTTGATCCGGATCAAACGGGCCGGGTGCCGCCGTTTGCAGGCCGAAGGCCCGGCGCAGCGGGAACAGCTCGGGACCGAGGCTGCTGCCGCGCGCGCGGTCGCGGCGAAGGTTTGGGAGCAGCTTCAGCCCCGGGCCGTTCGCGCGTCGCCGCGACGCGAAGCGAGTCTTCCGATCAGACCGGAGACCCCGGACTGCGACGATGCGCATGCAGCACCGCGAGCGCCGCCGACGCGAGTCGCGCCTCGAGGTCGTCCGCCCGACTGGTCAGCATGACCGGTACGCGCGCGCCGAGGACGATGCCGGCCGCGATCGCGCCCGAGAGATAGACCAGCTGCTTGACCAGCATGTTTCCCGAGACGAGATCCGGCACGACGAGGATGTCGCTGTCGCCCGCGACATCGGAACGGATGCCCTTCGAAGCGGCGGCCTCGGCCGAGATCGCATTGTCGAACGCGAGCGGCCCGTCGATCAGCGCACCGCTGATCTGGCCGCGGTCGAGCATCTTGCACAGCGCTGCGGCGTCGAGCGTCGACGCGATCGCAGGGTTGATCGTCTCGATCGCCGACAGCACCGCGACTTTCGGCCGTGCGATCGCGAGTGCGTGCGCGAGGTCGATCGCGTTCTGCACGATGTCGCGCTTCTCGAGCAGGTCGGGCTCGATGTTGATCGCGGCATCCGTGATGAACAGCGGTTTGGCGTAGGTCGGCACGTCGAGCGCGAACACGTGGCTCATGCGGCGTTCCGTGCGCAGTCCATGCGTGCGGTCGACCAGTGCGGCCATCAGTTCGTCGGTGTGCAGTGCGCCTTTCATGAGCGCCTGCACCTTGCCCTCGCGCGCGAGCGCAACCGCGGTTTCCGCCGCGGCATGGCTGTGCGGTGCGTCGACGAGTTCGAAATCCGCGAGCGCGCAAGCGGCTGCTTCGGCCGTGCGTCGGATCTTGTCGATCGGCCCGACGAGTACCGGCTTGATCAGGCCGAGCCGCGCGGCCTCGAGCGCGCCTTCGAGCGAGCGTTCGTCGCAGGGATGCACGACCGCGGTCTTGATCGCGCCGAGGCGGCGCGCCGCTTCGACGAGGCGCCGGTAGTGCGCGCCGGCGACGCGATCGGCGCAGTCGTCGGCCTCGGCGGCTTGCGCGCTGTCGTGCTGCATGTCCTGCTCCGTCGCCTGGATGGGTTCGCGCAGTCTAGCGCCGGCGTCGCTGCCCGCGAATCGCCATGCGCGCGACAGCCTCGCGACCGCGCCCGGGTGGACACTGCCGCCTTCGCGATCGCGCGTTCGCCCAGGAGAGACCGATGCCCGTATTCCACGTCACCTTGCTGGCCGCCATCCTGGTCGCGGCTCCGCCCTCGTGGACCGCCACGCAGGCGCCGTACCGCATCCACGGCAACAGCTGGCAGGTCGGATCGGCCGGCCTGTCCGCGATCCTGGTGACGTCGGACGCGGGCCACGTGCTGATCGACGTGCCGCTGGCCGCGAACGTCGACAGGGTGGAGGCGAACGTGCGTGCACTCGGATTCCGCGTCGAGGACATCCGGATGATCCTCAACACGCATGCGCATTTCGACCACGCGGGCGGAATCGCCGCGCTCGCGCGCCGCAGCGGTGCGCAAGTCCGCTCGAGCGTTGCGTCGGCGCGTGCGCTGCGCAGCGGCGGTGATGATCCCGACGACCCGCAGCACGGCTCGGCCGATCGCTACGCGCCGGTCGCGGTGGCCTCGACGTTCGTCGATGGCGAGGTGGTGCGCGTGGGCGCGCTCGAGCTCACCGCGCACCTGACGCCGGGCCATACGCCGGGCAGCACGACCTGGAGCTGGCGCAGCTGCGAGCGGTCGCATTGCCTCGACATCGTCTACGCGGACAGCCTGACGGCGATGAGCGACGAGGGCTACCTCTATTCGGATTCCGCGCATCCGGAGCGCGTCGCCGACTTCCGGCGCGGTCTTGCGGTGATCGCGAAGCTTCCGTGCGACATCCTCGTGACGCCGCATCCCGAAGCCAGCGGCCTCGACGCACGTCTCGCGCGTCTCGCCGCGGGCGAGGCCGATGCATTGGTCGATCGCGACGCCTGCCACCGGTACGCCGAAACCGCGGCGAAGCGACTCGACGGGCGGATCGTCGCCGAACGTGCGGATCACGCAACGCCCCCGTAGGCTGGACGACCGCAGGTCGGCCGGCGCTTCTTGGCCGACCGCCACGAAGCGCCGGTCGCGTTGCGCGCGTCCAGCCCGCGCGTTGGGCGCAGCAGCCGGAGGCTGCGTAGCCGAAGCACCTGGCGCACCGGGCATCATCGCGCGCGATGCCCTTCGACTCCGGCCTTCGGCCTGCGCTCAGGGCGAACGGATTCTGCATTCGAACGTGGACTTCGAGCCCTCGGCGGTCAGGGGCAGTCGTCAGTCCGGTGCGGACGCATCCTGGGATGTGCCCGGCTCGCGTTCCTCCATCGCCTCCGCCGCAGCCTCGTTGAGCGGCCGCGCTTCGCGCTTCGGTGGCGTGAACGGGGTCGGACGCGGCGCGTTTCCGCGCAGCAGGCCGCGACCCGCGCGCAGGTCGCCGCCGGCCGCGAGTTCGAGTTCGAAGCGCTCGGCGTCGAGGCGCCGCACTTCGGCCGAGATGCGCGCGGCCTCGGCTTCGTCGACGCCGATCTCGCGCGACACGGCCTCGCCGAACTGCACCGCCGATTCGAACGTCTCGCGGATCTGGAAGTCGACGCCGGCCGCCACGAGCGCGAGCGAATGCTCGCGGTCGAACGAACGCACGAGCAGTTTCGCGTGCGGGAACGCCGTGCGCGCGAGCTCGACGATGCGGTTCGCCGCGTGGCGGTCGTCGATGCAGACCGCGATCGCGCGCGCGCTGCCTGCGCCCGACGCGTGCAAGACGTCGAGGCGCGTGCCGTCGCCGTAGTAGACCTTGAAGCCGAACTCCGCCGCGCTCTGGATCATCTCGATGTCGGTGTCGATGATCGTGACGTCGACGTCGCGCGCGAGCAGCGCCTGGCTCATGACCTGTCCGAAGCGGCCGAAGCCGATGATCAGTACGCTGCCGCTCTGCCCGGCGACTTCCTCGACGCCGTCGAGCGATGGTTTCGCCTTCGGCAGCAGGCGCCGCACCGCGATCTCGACCAGCGGCGTGAGCACCATCGAGAGCACCACGACCGCGGTGAGGTTCGCGCTGACTTCGGCGCCGATGACGCCGGCGCTCGCGGCCGCGGCGAACAGCACGAACGCGAACTCTCCGCCTTGGGCCATCAGCACCGCGCGATCGAGCGCGTCGCGATGGCTCGTGCGCAGGAGCCTCGCGACGACGTAGATGCCGCCGGCCTTGAGCAGCATGAACAGCGCGACGCACGTGCCGATCAGCGCCGCGTTGCGCGCGACCACGTCGAGGTCGAGCGCCATGCCGACGCCGAGGAAGAACAGGCCGAGCAGGATCCCGCGGAACGGCTCGATGTCGGCCTCGATCTGGTGGCGGAACACCGACTCGGAGAGCAGCACGCCCGCGAGGAACGCGCCCATCGCCATCGAAAGCCCGCCGAGCTGCATCAGCAGCGCAGCGCCGAGCACGACGAGCAGCGCGGCCGCGGTCATCACTTCGCGCGCGCGCGCCGCGGCGAGCAGCCGGAACAGCGGGTTCAGCAGGAATACGCCCGCTACGACGAGCACTGCGAGCGAGGCGACGCCGATCCCGATCGCGCCCCAGCGCGAGGCCGCGCCGGCTTCGGGCGGCAACGGCGACATGAACGCGACGAGCGCGAGCAGCGGCACGATCAGCAGGTCCTCGAACAGCAGGATCGACACGATCTTCTGCCCGCGCGGCGAGGCCACGTCGCCGCGCTCGCCGAGCAGCTGCATCACGATCGCGGTCGAGGTCATCACGAATCCGGCCCCCGCGACGAACGCGACCGGCCAGTTCCATCCGAGCAGGCGCCCGGCGCAGGTCAGCAGCACGGCGCATGTCGCGATCTGCAGCGTGCCGAGACCGAAGATCTGCCGGCGCAGGTTCCACAGGTGCGAGGGGCGCATCTCGAGCCCGATCACGAACAGGAACATCACGACGCCGAGCTCGGCCACGTGCAGGATCGACTGCGGATTGGCGAACCAGCCGAATCCGAACGGACCGATCAGCAGGCCGGCCGCGAGGTAGCCGAGTACCGAACCGAGGCCCGCGCGCCGGAACAACGGCACCATGACCACGGCTGCCCCGAGCAGGGCGACGACTTCGAGCAGGTCGTTCGATGCTTCGGCGGCCATGCGGCGTGTCCAGTGGAGGGCAACGCGAGCATAGCGGCTGGGCGAGGTGCTGCCGAGCGTATCTGAACCCTCGCTGCGGCCGCCGTCCGCAACGCGCGTCGCGTTCAGTCCGTCGGGCGCCTCATCGACGGATCGTGTCGCCATTTGGCGGCCGCGGGCAATCGTCGAGGACCACCAGATGGGCACCAGCAAGAAGGGCACCGACCGCACCAGGAAGGCGACCGCCGGCCGCGTGGCCGCACGCAACACCGACAGCGGGCCGGCGAAGCCGCCGAAGGCTCCGGGCGCGGACGGCGCTGCGCTGCGCGCCGCCGAGGCGGACGCGGCCGCACGAAGCCTTCCGTTCAATGCGAACAAGGCCGACGAGCACGGCGAGGATTCGAACGTGTCCGCGTCGGAAGGCCAGCACGTCGACCTGCCGCAGGTAGCGACCGGCAGCACGCTCGCCGAGCGCAACGACGCGGGCAAGGCCGGCGCGCCGCCGGCGCCGGGCGACAACCCCACCGTCGGGCCGCTCTCGCGCGTGCGTGCGAGTTCCGACGGCCAGCGCATGACGACGAACCAGGGCGTGCCGGTCTCGGACAACCAGAATTCGCTGAAGGCCGGCCTGCGCGGACCCGCGCTGCTCAAGGATTTCATCCTGCGCGAGAAGATCACGCACTTCGACCACGAGCGGATTCCCGAGCGCATCGTGCACGCGCGCGGCAGCGCCGCGCATGGCTACTTCGAGGCCTACGAGTCCCTCGCCGACCTCACGCGCGCGGCGCCGTTCCAGCGCAAGGGCAAGCGCACGCCGGTGTTCGTGCGCTTCTCCACCGTGCAGGGCGAGCGTGGCTCGAAGGACACCGCGCGCGACGTGCGCGGTTTCGCGGTCAAGTTCTACACCGACGAAGGCAACTGGGACCTGGTCGGCAACAACATGCCGGTGTTCTTCATCCAGGATGCGATGAAGTTCCCCGACCTCGTGCACGCGGTGAAGCCCGAGCCGCACCACGCGATGCCGCAGGCGGCCTCCGCGCACGACACGTTCTGGGACTTCGTCTCGCTGATGCCCGAGTCGACCCACATGCTGCTCTGGCAGATGTCCGACCGCGCGATCCCGCGCAGCTACCGCATGATGCAGGGCTTCGGCGTGCACACGTTCCGCTTCGTCAATGCGGACGGCGAATCGATGCTCGTGAAGTTCCACTGGACCCCGCTGCTCGGCACGCATTCGCTGGTCTGGGACGAGGCCGTGAAGATCTCGGGCGCTGATCCCGACTACCACCGCCGTGACCTCTGGGAAGCGATCGACGCGGGCGAATACCCGCAGTGGGAACTCGGCGTGCAGGTGTTCAGCGAGGAACAGGCCGAGGCCTTCAGCTTCGACGTGCTCGACGCGACCAAGCTCGTGCCCGAAGAACTCGTGCCGGTGCGACCGATCGGGCGCATGGTGCTCGACCGCAACCCGGACAATTTCTTCGCCGAAACCGAGCAGGTCGCGTTCTGCGCCGCGCACGTGATCCCGGGCATCGACTTCACCAACGACCCGTTGCTCGCGGGGCGCATCCATTCCTACGTCGACACGCAGATCTCGCGCCTCGGCGGTCCGAACTTCCACGAGATCCCGATCAATGCGCCGCTCGCGCCCGTGCACAACAACCAGCGCGACGGCATGCACCGGCAGGCGATCGCGCGCGGGCGCGTTTCCTACGAGCCGAACTCGCTCGCGGGCGGCTGCCCGTTCCAGGCCGGGCAGGCGGGATTCGTGTCGTTCCCCGAGCCGGTCGTGCAGGACGAACTGCGCGGCAAGCCGATGAAGTTCGCGGAGCACTACAACCAGGCGACGCTGTTCTTCGACAGCCAGACCGCGGTCGAGCAGGCACACATCATCGCGGCGTTCCGCTTCGAGCTCAGCAAGGTCACGGTGCCCGCGATCCGCGAGCGCGTGGTCTCGATGCTCGCCAACGTGTCGAATGAACTCGCGGCCGGTGTCGCCGAAGGACTCGGCATGGACGTGCCGGCGCCGATGCCGCGCGTGCTCGAGCAGCCTCCGGAACCGGAAGTCGGTGCATCGCCCGCGCTCTCGCTGATGGCGCATCCGGGCGACGGCAGCGTGCGCTCGCGCAAGGTCGCGATCGTCGTCGCCGACGGCTGCGACGGCGAGCAGGTCACGGCGCTGCAGCAGGCGCTGTTCGACGCAGGCGCGATCGGGCGCCTGGTCGGCCCGCGCATCGGGCCGTTCACGACGAAGGGTGGCGACGTGCTCGACGCGGATGCCTCGCTCGAGAACGAGCCAGGCGTGCTGTTCGACGCGCTCGTCGTGCCGGGCGGGCGCGAAAGTACGGCGACGCTCGCGACCGACGGTCGCCTGCTCGAACACGTCAAGGACCAGTATCGCCATTGCAAGACGCTGATGTTCATCGGCGAGGCGCGCACGATCGCGGAGGCCTGCGGCATCGATCCGGGTGCGGAGGATCCCGGTCTGCTACTGGTCGCGCGCTGGTCGCCGCGTGCGCCCTCGACCTTCATCAAGTCGCTGGCGCGCCATCGCCACTTCGAGCGCGAAACCGATCCGCCGGCCGTCTGACCCCGTTCCGCACGTCGATCGAGAAGGAGATCCAGATGCGCAGCATCCTCGCCACGTTGAAGGCCGAACACGCAACCCTGCATGGCCTGTTCGAACAGATGGACGCGACCTCCGATCGCGCCGAGAAGCGCCGCGCCGAACTGCTCGAGAAGATCGAATCGGTGCTGATCCCGCATGCGAAGTGGGAGGAGTTCGTGCTCTATCCCGCTTTCGCCGAACGGGCGGGCCACGAACAGCTGCTGCAGCATGCGGAGGCGATCCAGGAACACCGCGCGGTCGAACTCGCGGTGCTGCCCGACCTGCACGCATCGGCGAAGGGCTCGCGCCAGTTCGCGGGTTCCGCGAAGGTCCTGGGCGAGTTCGTGACGCACCACGCCCGCGAAGAGGAACGCGAGATGTTCGCGGCCGCGCGCAAGCTGTTCAGTGCGGCGGAACTGGCCGAACTCGACGAGCAGTACGAGGAGTGGAAGACCTCGCTCGCAGGCAACTGGGCGAAGGCGCATGCGAGCATCAAGACGCTGCTGAAGTCGATCGCGCGCATGCCGAAGGCGCCGGGCTGACGCAGTGAACGAGCGGCAGGATCGGGGCGCCGCATACGACTGCGCGATCATCGGCGCAGGTCCGGCGGGATTGACGGCGGCGATCTACCTCGCGCGGTTTCGCCGCAGCGTGGTGCTGTTCGACGCGGGCCACAGCCGCGCGCGCTGGATTCCCGAGAGCCACAACTGCCCGGGTTTCCCGGGCGGCATCTCGGGTGATGCATTGCTGCAGCGGCTGCATCGGCAACTGGCGGCGTACGAGGTCGCGATGCGGCGCGTGCGCGTGCAGGCGCTCGATCCGGCCGGCGATTCGTTCGTGCTGACGGACGAACGCGGGGAGCGGGTGCAGGCGCGCAAGGTGCTGCTCGCGACCGGCATCGTCGACGTGCTGCCCGAGGTCGACTGGGTCGAGGCCGCGATCGATTCGGGCGCATTGCGCCTGTGTCCGGTCTGCGACGGATTCGAAGCGAGCGACCAGCGCATCGCGGTATACGGGCCCGCGGATTCGGCGCTGGACCATGCCGCGTTCCTGCGCACGTACTCCGCCGACGTCGCGCTCGTCTGTTCGAACGGCGGGGCGGCCGATGCATCCCTGCGCGAGCGCGCGGCCGCACTCGGCGTGCGCGTGGTCGAGTGCGGAGCCGGCATCGGCTTTGCGGACGGGCGCTGCACGTTCGAGCGCACCGACGGCGAGAGCGAGTGCTTCGACACGGTCTATCCGTTCCTCGGCGCGCGTGCGCAGTCCGCACTCGCGACCGGCGCCGGCGCCGAGTGCGACGACGAGGGTGCGCTGCGCGTCGACCGCCAACAGATGACGACGGTGCCGGGCCTGTATGCCGCGGGCGACGTCGTGAGCTCGCTGAACCAGATCTCGGTCGCGGTCGGCCACAGCGGCGTCGCGGCGACCGCGATGCACAACGCGCTCGGCCTCAACCCGAGGTGAACGGTGTGGCGGGTGCGACCGGGCGGTGACGCGGGCGCACACGTGGAACGCCGGTCGCGCGAGAATGTCCGTATCGGATCGAGCGGGTTCGGCGTAGCCATGCCATGCGCATCGGTCCACGTTCGCGCCCGTTCCGCGCATCCGTCCGGGCGATACAACGGCAGGACCCATGGGCTGGATCACGAGCGCGCCGGACGCGCAGACGCCTGGACTGTACTTCAAGGTGCTGCCACCCGCGCCGGCGCTGCGCCGATGGGTGCGCTACTACTGGATCCTCAAGGACGACGGTCGGTCGCCGCAGATCGACGAGTACCTCGCGCCGGATGGATTCGAGGAGCTCATCTTCTCGTACGCGCGCGGATTCCGGCGTCACGAAGTCTGCGGTCCCGACACGCAAGAGCAGGTGCTCGACCGCAGCTACGCTGTCGGCGCGAAGTCGTCGGGCGTGACGTGCGCGCGACTTGGTCGCCTCGCGATGATCGGCGTGAAGCTCTGGCCACAGACGCTGCATTCATTGCTGCGCATGGCGCTGCATGTCCTCGCGGGCAAGCCGGTGGGAATCACCGACCTCGATGCGCCCATCCTCCCGGAACTCGAGCATCGCTTGTTCGACGCAGGGAGCGAGGCCGCCATCGCGCGCATCCTGGACGAGGCGCTTCTGCGCACGCTTCCGGTCGACCCGGATGCGATGCTCCACTACGCGATCGGCGAGTTGTTCGCCTCGCGTGGCACGCTCGGAATCGATGACATCACGGGCCGCTACGGCGTTCATTACCGCACGCTCGAGAAGGCCTTCCGCGAACGCGTCGGCATCCGGCCGAAGTCGCTCGCGAAGGTGCTGAGGTTCAAGCACGCATTCGGCGCGCTCTCCGGCAACGCGGAGGCGGGCCGGCTCGGCGCACTCGAATGCGGCTATTACGACCAGTCGCACTTCTGCAAGGAGTTCAGGTTTTTCACCGGACGGTCGCCGACGCGCTTCTTCCGCGAACGCCTGTCGGTGGACGTCTCGACGTTCTGCCTCGACCTCGACCTCTGCGCGTCGAACGCGTCGCTGCCGCCGGCGCGGATCGACGTTCGATCCGGCGTACGGCACGCACGCCCCGGCGCCGCGACCCAATTCTTACAAGACCCTCGCGCGTTGCGCCCCTAGCGTCCGCTCCCGTCCTCGAGGACGACGAACGGGAGATGGCGTGAGCGAACGAACGGATCCTGCGGCCGGCGGCCTCGGCGCCCTGCTGGCGCTGCTGCTCGCGGCTTTCGCCGGCAGCGCAGTCGCGCAGTACAACATCGGTACCGGAAGCGCGATGGACCTGTACCAGGGGTCGTGCGCCGGATGCCACGGCGCGACGCTCGGCGGCGGCAGCGCCGGCTCGCTGGTCGACGATGAATGGGTCGTCGGCAAGGATGACGAGGCGATCTCGCGCGCTATCCGCGACGGCGTCGAGGGCACGGCGATGCCTGCGTGGGGACCGAGCCTCGACGCGGGGCAGATCCGCGCGCTCGTGATCCTGCTGCGAGAGCAGCGCGATGCGGACCGGCTCAAGGCGCTCGAGAAATCGAACACGGTCCGGCCCGGCACCGTGTTCCGCAGCGAGCGGCACGCATTCACGCTCGAGCGCGTCGCAGAGATGAGCGGAACCCTCTGGGCGATGGATTTCCTTCCGGACGGCTCGCTGCTCGCGACCCAGCGCGAGGGCACGCTCTGGCACATCGTCGAGGGCCAACGCATGGCGATCTCGGGCACGCCCGAAGTGCTGACGAAATCGCAGGGTGGCCTGCTCGACGTCAAGGTGCATGCGCGCGGTGATGGCGCGCCATGGATCTACCTGAGCTTCAGCGAGAAGAGCGCCCAGGGCGCGATGACGGCGGTCGTGCGCGGCAGGATCCGCGAGGGTCGCTGGGTCGACCAGCAGGACATCTTCCGCGTGCCGGTCGACCTCCACGTCAACACCGCCTACCACTACGGTTCGCGCCTCGCGATCGCGGGCGGCTACGTGTACGTCAGCGTCGGCGATCGTGGCCGCAAGGAGATGGCGCAGGCACTGGACCGTCCGAACGGCAAGATCCACCGGCTGCACCTCGACGGACGCGTGCCGCGCGACAACCCGTTCCGCGCGCCGGGCCAGTTCGCATCGACCTGGAGCTATGGTCATCGAAACCCGCAAGGGCTCGAGGCGCATCCGGCGACCGGCGAGATCTGGGCATCCGAACACGGTCCGCGCGGTGGCGACGAGGTCAACCGCATCCGGCGCGGCAAGAACTATGGATGGCCGCTCGTGAGCCATGGCATGGACTACGACGGCACCGCGATCAGCGCGTCGCCGCGCATGCGAGGCGTCGAGGAGCCGGCCCGCTACTGGACGCCGTCGATCTCGCCGGGCGGCATCGCGTTCTACACGGGCGACGCGTTCCCCGCGTGGAAAGGCAGCCTGTTCGTCGGCGGGCAGGGCGCGCGCGAGCTGCACCGGCTGAGCCTGCGTGGACACGTCGTCACCGCGGATGAAACCGTGATGTCCGGCCAGGGGCGCGTGCGCGATGTCGCGAACGGACCCGACGGACACCCGTACGTGATCCTCAACAACCCCGAACCCGCGTCGAGCGGCATCTATCGACTCATTCCCGCGCCGGATGGCGCTGCACACCACCCATGAGAACCAGCAACATGACGATGAAGACTTCCGCCCTTGGCGCGCTGCTCGGTTGCAGCGCGAGCCTGTCCACCGCAGTCGCAGTGGCCGCCGCGAAGCTGCCGACCAAGCCGTTGCTCGGCATGGAGCTTGCGCAGAAGATGGCGATGGCCTGCGTGAAGCGCCAGCGCGACACCAACGGCCCGCCGGTCGACATCGCAATCTACGACGACGGCGCGAAGCTGATCCATTTCGTCGCGATGGACGGCACCTCGAGCGGCACCGGTCCCACCGCGATGGCGAAGGCGGAAAGCGCGGCACGCTTCCGCTTCCCGTCCGCGGAAATCGGCGGCTGGGTCAAGGGCAATCCCGCGGTCGGCCACGTACCGGGCCTGCTCGGCGTGCGCGGCGGACTGCCGATCGTGACTGCGAGCGGGCAGCCCCTCGGGGGCATCGGCGTCAGCGGCGCGCCGGCCGAAGTCGACGAGCAGTGCGCGCAGGCCGGCATCGATGCGGTCTCGGCCGAGCTGAAAGGCTGAATGCTGCGAGCGATGCCCGCACGCACGCGTGACCTCGCGGCGCTCCACGCTTGGCGGGGCTGAATCGCGCAGTACGGTTTCGGCAGCAGAGCAACAAAAAACCGGCCGTGAGGGCCGGTTTTTGTCTACGTATTGGTGGAGCGGAAGGGGATCGAACCCTCGACCTTCGCATTGCGAACGCGACGCTCTCCCAGCTGAGCTACCGCCCCACGAGCCGTTCCGGGTGCGGGCACCGCGGAAGGGCGCGCATCATAACCTGCGCCTTCCGCATCGCCAAGCCCCGCCGGCAAGGCTCACGGCAGCAGCGCGACCAGCGCGTCGTGCAGGACCTCGCGACGCCAGCCTTCGAGCGCCTGCGGCCAGCGCCGGCTCGCGAGCAGGGTTTCGAGGTGGCGGCGCGCGCAGAGCAGGCCGTCGGGCAGGTCGAGCTCGGCCGCGCGCTTGACGACGATCTCCTTCATCGCGGCGATCGTGCGCTTGTCGGCATTGTCGGGCGCACGCGGGATCGGCAGGAATTCCAGCTCGCCGGGCGCGAGCGGCGCGTTCAGGACCGCGAGCAGTTCGGCTCGCTGCGCATGCCGCAGCGCGCGCAGGCCGCGCGTGCGCTCGGCGAGGTCGTCGGCGTCCTTCGGCGGACGCGACGCGAGGTCGAGCATGCGCGGATCGTCGAGCAGCCACGGTCGCGGTCGATCGGTTTCGCGCGCCGTCGCGTCTCGCCAGCGCAGGATCCGGCGCAGCAGCGCCTGCCGCTCGCGCGGCCATTCGGCCGCGCCGCGGTAGCCGAGTTGCGGTTCGGCATCGGGTTCACGATTGCGCGCGCGCTCGAGCATGCGCGCGCAGTCTTCGACCAGCCACGTCGCATAGCCGCGTGCGCCGACGCGCGCCGAGAGTTCGGCATGCAGGGTGGGCAGGTGCACGACATCCTGCGCCGCGTACTCGACCTGGTCGGCGCTGAGCGGGCGACGCAGCCAGTCCGAGCGCGTCTCGCCCTTGGGCAGGTCGATGCCGGTCATCTGGCTCACGAGCTTCTGGTAGCCGAGCCCCGCGCCGAGGCCCGCGAACGCGGCAGCAACCTGGGTATCGAACAGGTTCGCGAGCTGGCACGACCAGGTCGCGAGCGCTTCGAGGTCCTCGCTCGCGCTGTGCATCACGATCGTGCGCGCGGGATCGGCGAGCACCTCGGCGAGCGGGGCAGGCGCGAGCCCGGTGGTCGGATCGACGAGCGCGATCCGACCCGCGTTCTCGATCTGCACCAGCGCGAGCCGCGGCAGGAAGGTGTCGATCCGCATGAACTCGGTGTCGAGTCCGAGCGTGGTGGGCGCATCGCGCAGCAGTTCGCGCAGCGCGTCGTCGCGTTCGATCCAGAGGGGCAAGCGCAGATCCTCGTCCTTGATGGGGCGGGCAGGGCGTCGCGAAGAGGCTTCACCGCGCGGCGCCGAGCGTCGATAATCACCGCACGATGCCCGCTCCCGAAGTCGCACGCAAGCAGCACCGCCTGGGTGGCGCAGCCGGCATTGCCCTGCTCGCGTTCGCCTTGCTGTACCGGTTCTTCCCGGGTGCGTTGCACATCGAGCCGCAGGAGGAGCAGGTCGCAAGCAGCCAGGCCAGTCGTGGACCGGCGGCGCCGTGGTCGGTCTTGCGCAGCGATGCCGCCGCGCCGACCGAGGACGTGGGTCCGCCCGCGCCGGCCGGCACCTCGCTCGCCGATGCGATCCGGATGGGGCCGCCGGTGCCGACGACCAAGGTCGTGGCCGAACTGCTGCAGCGCGCGCGCGTCGCGGAGCAGCGCGGCGACCTGCACGAACCCGCGGGCGCGAACGCGATCGCGCTCTACCGCGAGGCGCTCGAAGCCGCACCGAACAACCGCGAGGCCGAGGAAGGGCTCGAACGCATCGGCGGCGCGCTGCGCGACTGGACGATTGCCGCGGTCGAACGCGGCGACGAGGCATCGGCCGCGCGCTTCCTTCGCATCTACGCCGAACTCCCGCATTCCGACCGTGAACTCGCGAGCGTGCGCGAGCGCGTGAAGACGCTCGGCACGGTCATGCCGATGCTGACGCGCGCGGCCGAGTTCATGCGCCAGGGCCGGCGGACCGAACCCGCGGATGCGAGTGCGCTCTCGGTCTACCGCGAAGTGCTCGCGCTCGATCCGGGCAACCGCCTTGCCGATGCGGGGCTCGCCGAGATCGAGAGCGTGTTCCTCGATCGCGCGCTCGCGGAGGCCGCGCGCGACGATTTCGCGGGCGCCGATGCGACGCTCGCGCAAGCCTCGTCGATCCGGCCCGGATCCCCCGCGCTGCTCGACACGCGCGCGCGCGTCGAAGGCATCCGCCGTCAACGCGCCGAAAGCGTGCTCGTGCAGGCGCGTTCGGCGCTCGATTCGGGCGACGCGGACCTTGCCGAGCAACTCGCGCAGAAGGCGCAGGCGATCAGCGCGGATCTCGCCGGGCTCGACGAGTTCAACCTGCGCCTGCGCAACGCGCGCCTCTACGCGAGCCTCTCGCCCGGCCAGGTGATCCGCGACCGTTTCCTCGATCTCGCGGGCGAGGCGCCCGCGGTCGTCGTGATCCCGACCGGTTCGTTCGTGATGGGCTCGCCCGCCGACGAGGAAGGGCATCTCGACAACGAGGAGCCGCAGCGTCGCGTGCAGATCGACGTGGGTTTCGCTCTCGGCCAGTCCGAGGTCACGGTCGGCCAGTTCAGGCAGTTCGTCGCCGCGTCGAAGTACGTGAGCGACGCCGAGCGCCTGGGTGGCAGCGCGGTCTACGAGGAGAGTTCGGGCCGCATCGCCGAGCGACGCGGCATGACCTGGCGCAACGACTATGCAGGCGAACGCGCGCGTGACGACCTGCCGGTCGTCAACGTCTCGTGGAACGACGCGAAGGCCTATCTCGCCTGGCTGTCGACGCGCACCGGCAAGCGCTACCGGCTGCCGAGCGAGGCGGAGTTCGAGTACGCGCTGCGCGCGGGCTCGACCACGCGGTATCCCTGGGGCGACGGCGATCCGGACGCCGTGGTCGGCAACTTCACCGGCGACGGCGACCGTTCGCCGTCGCGGCGCAGCTGGAGCAGCGCGTTCCCGCGCTACAACGACGGCCACTGGGGACCGGCCACGGTGCGCAGCTTCCCGGCCGGGCGTTTCGGCGTGTTCGACATGGTGGGCAACGTGTCCGAATGGGTCGAGGACTGCTGGCACGACAACTACCTGCGTGCGCCACGCGACAGCTCGGCCTGGGTCAATCCGGGTTGCGAACGCCATGTCGTGCGCGGCGGCTCCTGGGGCAGCGATCCCGCGCAGGTGCGCTCGGCATTCCGCATCGCCGCGCGTGGCGACACGCGCAGCGCGCGCGTCGGATTCCGCGTCGCACGCGACCTCGCCAGCGGTCCCTGATCGATGCCGCGCCCGGCGACCTTGTCAGGTCGGGGACGGCCCCGTATCATGCGCGGCCCGATTCGGCCGACCTCGACAGGCGCCGAATCCGCGACCGGGTCGCCACGCCCGCGCCGACGAGTACACGGAGAGGTGGCAGAGTGGTCGAATGCGCCGGATTCGAAATCCGGTTTACGGTTTCGCCGTAACGTGGGTTCGAATCCCACCCTCTCCGCCAGTTGCGCCCACGCAGGCTACGCCTGCCTGACAGTCCAGGCTTCATCCGTCCTGTTTCCGACTGTCGACCCCATACCCATGCCTTGCCCTCTGCGGGAAGTTGACCGCGCCCCGACGATAGCCCGCATGCAGCGGTGCGCCCCGCCACGGCGGCGCCGGCCGCAGGCTGCCGGGCCAGGCTCGTACATATCAGGCACAAGGCTGCGGCAAACCCATACCAAACCACAATGCGTTTCGCGAGCCACTCCACAAATCGCTCAGTCCGCGCTGTTGGACGGCCGTGTTGCTGAAAAGAATCCGTTATACGCCGTAGTGAATCCTTCCCGCGCGGCCACAGGTGTCAAGCCATGATCGAATTTGGACACCTGACGCACGTCGGCCTGAGGCGCGAGCTCAACGAAGACACCTATTACGGTGACAGCGAACTCGGCCTGTGGCTGGTCGCCGACGGCATGGGCGGTCACGAGTACGGCGAAGTCGCCAGCGCGCTCGCGAGGGAAACCATCGTCCGGGAGGTTCGCGACGGCACGCCACTGGCGCAGGCCGTGCGCATCGCCGACGAGGAAATCATCCGCATGTCGCGCCGCCGCAACGACGCCCTGCCGATGGGCACCACCGTCGTCGCGGCGCGGGTGCATGACAACCGCTTCGAAGTGGCCTGGGTTGGCGACAGTCGCGTCTACCTGTGGCGCGAGGGTCAGCTTGCGCAGTTGTCGCAGGACCACAGCTATGTGCAAGAGCTGATCGCCAACGGCACCATCACGCACGAACAAGCGCGACACCATCCGCACCGCAACGTGGTGACCCAGGCCCTCGGTGTAACCGA
>JAEYZH010000154.1 GCA_023430685.1 Pseudomonadota bacterium
GCGTGATGGTGCCGATTTCGCTGGCCTGCCTCGCCGCACTCGGCGCGCTCGCGGCGCGCGCGGGTGGCGCGCCGATGCTGCGCGGCGCGGCCCGCGTCACGGTCTGGAGCGCCGTCGCGATGCTCGCGACGGCGCTGGTCGGTCGCCTGTTCGCCTGAACGACCGGCACCTCCGCTCCCGCACACGCGCGACCTGGCCCTTCGACGCTGGCCTTCGGCCTGCGCCCAGGGCGAACGGATGACTGCTTGCCGCTCGCGCCGAGCGCAGCGGCTCCCCGCGCATCGTTCGCGTTCAGCGCAGAAGCCGCAGGCCGCGGAGTCGATCCGGTGGCGCAATCGAGGCGCGCCACTCAGGCGCGGGTCGGCGGCCGGTCATCACGCGCGTCCAGTTCGCACCACTGCGGCGTGCGCGCGTGGTCCGCGAACGCAGCCACGACGACGGGATCCAGCCGCGTGCCCGCTTCACCCATGATGATGTCCATCGCTTCGGCGTGCGAACGCGGCGTGCGATACGGACGTCCGCTCGTCATCGCGTCGTAGGCATCGACCACGAGCAGGATGCGGCTGCCGCGCGGAATCGCCCCCTGCGCGAGCCCGTCCGGATAGCCGCTGCCGTCGAATGCCTCGTGGTGGTGCCGCACGATCGTTGCGACTTCGGCGCGGTTCGACAGATAGGTCTGGTTGACGATGCGCTCGCCGTGAAGCGAGTGCGCCTTCATCTCGTCCCATTCCGCGGGGTCGAGCCGACCGCGCTTGTACAACACGTCGTCGCGCACGCCGATCTTGCCGATGTCGTGCAATTGGCTCGCGAGGCGCAAGGCGTCGAGTTCACGCTCGCACAGGTCGAGCACGCGCCCCAGCGCGAGTGCGAGCGTGGAGACGCGGTCGCAGTGGCCACGCGTGTAGGCATCGCGCGCGCACAGCGCGGCCAGCAACGAGGGATAGGCGCCCTGCTGGTCGGGTGCTGCGGCCATTCCCACAGGCAGCCTCCTTTGCGGCGTGATCGCCGTGGTGCCCGCGCGAGCCGATCCTCGCACCGGTTGCGCGCATCGGCAAGCCGGCGCGCGCGCCCGCGCAACGGCGCTCCATCGCGCGGCCACGCCACGCACGCGCGACGGCGTCAGTCGATGCAGGCTCCCGATTGCGCGCCAGGCGTGGCGATCGGCAACGCCGGATTCCCGACGTGGTAGTACAACGAGAGGATCTTCCACTGCGTGCCGGCCTGGTACAGCTGGATGCTGTTGACGCCGACGAAGTCGGGCTTGGGTGCATCCGGTTGCGCGCGCGATTCCACCACGCTGTAGACCGTCGCGAAGCGATTGTACGCCTGCACGACGCGTGCGATCTCGCACTCGTGGAAACCCCTGTCGGAGACCTTGCGGTAGGGGGTGAGGAACTCCGTGGCGGCCTTGCGCTGCAAGACCGGGTTGCCGTCGCGATAGCTCCCGCCGAACACGACCGCATCCGCATGGAAGAGGCGTTCGAGCGTCGCGACGTCGGCGCTCGCGCCGGGTTCGTTCGACAGTGCGCGCCAGAGCGCGGAAACCGCGGCTTCCGGCGTCTGTTCGGTGGCCTCGGCGCCTGCGGGCACCAGCAGCAGCAACAAGGGAAGAATCGGGATTCGCATGCGGTGTCCTCGGAGGGGACTGGCGGTGTCGAGTGGTTGGCGCAATCGTCCTGCAGTCCGGGGCGGCATCAGCGTGCGATGATCTTCTGGAGCGCCTTGCCCTTCGCGAGTTCGTCGACGACCTTGTCCATGTAGCGGATCTTGCGCATCAACGGATGCTCGACGTTCTCGACGCGCACGCCGCAGACGACGCCCTGTATCGCGAGCGCATCCGCATCCTGGCGCGGCGCCCGTGCGAAAAACGACTCGAGATCGTCGCCGCCTGCGGCCGCTTGCGCAAGTTCTTGCGTGCCGTAACCCGTGAGCCAGCCGAGCACCGCGTCGAGTTCCTCGCGCGATCGTCCCTTCGACGTGACCTTCTTGAGGTACATCGGATAGAGGTTCGAGAACGGCATCGCGAACACTTTTTCGATGCGCATCGAGCGAGTCCGGCGGCTGGCGTGAATGCAGATGCTCGCACCCGCCTGCTCCACCCGCAATCGGTGGGTCCGATGACGCGCCGGTCGCCCGCCTAGAACGCCACGCATGCGGCGGCACGCTCGCGTAGCACCGATTCCTGCCGGAACTGCGCGCGATAGCGCGAGATGACTTCGCGCACCGTCGCGTCGGTGTCGCGTCCGCCCGCATGCACGACGATGACGATGCGACTGGGTTCGGCGATCGTGCGGCCGTCGTCGCCGCGCCAGCGGCCGCTCGCGTCGAGCACGGTGTAGCCGCGCGGGAACGCTGGCAGCAGCGCGGAGGCCTCGAAGGCCTGCCACGCGGCCTCGTCGACTTCGCCGCCGCCGGGGATCGAGCGGCCGAAATAGAGCGTGTCGCGCACCGCGAGCTGCTCGTCGGCGCGGCAGCCGAGCGGATGCTCGCGCACCCAGTCGAGCTGGCAGCCGCCGAGCAGCGCGAGTGCGGCGGCGAGGCCGAGGCGGGGGACTGCGCGGCGGGTGCGTGGCTTCATGGAGCGCCGCTGCTCACTTCAGGTGCGTCTCGAACAGCTTGAGGATCCGCTTGTACTCGTCGAGCCACGCATCGGCATGCACGAAGCCGTGGCGCTCGAGTGGATAGCCCGCGAGTTCGAAATCGTCCTTGCGCAGCTCGACGAGTCGCTGGAACAGCCGCACCGAATCCTCGTACAGCACGTTGTCGTCGATCATGCCGTGCGCGATCAGTAGGCCGCCCTCGAGGCCGTCGGCGAACTCGATCGGCGAGGAGCGCTCATACGCGATCGGATCGATTTGCGGGGTGTTGAGGATGTTCGAGGTGTACTCGTGGTTGTACTGCGTCCAGTCGGTGACCGGGCGCAGCGCGGCGCCGGCCTTGAACACCTCAGGCGCGCGGAACATCGCCATCAGCGCCATGAAGCCGCCGTAGGAGCCGCCATAGAGGCCCACGCGTGCGGGATCGGCGGACGCGTTCTGCTCGAGCCAGCGCACGCCATCGATGAGGTCTTCGAGTTCGGGCGTGCCCATGCGCCGGTAGATCGCGTTGCGCCAGTCGCGCCCGTAACCCTCGCTCGCGCGGTAGTCCATGTCGAGCACGACGTAACCCTTCTCGACCAGCAGGTTGTGGAACATCTGCTCGCGGAAGTAGGCCGGGTAGCCGAGGTGCACGTTCTGCAGGTAGCCCGCGCCGTGCACGAACAGCACCGCCGGGTACTTCTTCGCGGGATCAAAGTCGCGCGGCTTGTAGAACTTCGCGTGGATCGGCTGCCCCGCGTGCGAAGACGGCACCTGCACGATCTCGGGCATCAGCCACGACTGCGCCTTGAACTCGGGCGTGCGCGTATCGGTCAGCGTGCGCGGCGCGCCGCCGTCGACGCCAGCGACCGCGAGCTGGTTCGGCACGTACGCGCTCGAATGCAGCAACGCGAGCTGACGGCCGTCGGGCGACAGCGTGAACGCCTGCATGCCCTTCAGCGCGGTCACGCGCTCGAGTTCGCCGCCGCCGACGGCCACGCGATACACGTCGTAGCTGTACGGCGCCTCGGCGTTCGCGCGCAGGTAGAACCAGCGTCCGTCGGGCGATTCCACCGGCCCGGACACCTCGAACCGGCCGCGCGTGAGAGCCTTCGCCTTGCCGCCGGCGGCGATCGCGTAGAGCTGGCTGTAGCCACTTTCTTCCGACACGTACCAGAGCGTGCGGTTGTCGCGCAGCCAGCCGAATTCGTTGAAGTTCCAGTTGATCCAGCCCGGATCGGTGAGGCGGTGCCGGCTCGAGAGCGTTGCGCGGTCGAAGTCGACGGTCGCGATCCAGCGGTCCTTGTTGTCGATCGCGCGGATCTGGATCGCGAGCGAACCACCGTCTGCACTCCACGCGAAGCCGCCGCCGCCGCCGTCTTCGGCGTCGGAGATGATGCGCACGGTGCGCAGCTGCGGCTCGTCCTTGTCGTGCCTGTCGCGGCCCTTCGTTCCCGCCGTCTTGTCGTCGGCGTCGGCCTTCTCGAGGCCGCGTTCGCGCCGCAGCTTTTCGTTCTCCTTGCGCACGTCCGCGAGCGGATCGTCGCCGATGCCGGGCAGGTCGTCGAACGCGAGCGGACGCTGCGAGTGCTTCACGAGGTCGAGCAGCACCAGCGACTGCGGCGCAGGATCGTTGCGGCCGACGCGCGTGCGCTCCTCTTCCTGTTCCTCGTAACCCGAATCGGTCACGAAACGCTGCAGCTTGCCCTTGCGCCCGGCCTCGTGGTCCTTCGGCGAGGTCACGAGCAGCAGCCAGCGTCCGTTCGGCGACAGCGTGCTGCCCTCGATCTTCACCTGGTCGCCGATGTGGAACGGCAGCGGCGCGCGCGTCGGGTCGCCCTGCGCGTAGTTGTCGGCGTGCTGCTTCTGCGCGGCCTTGTCGGCTTTCAGCTTGCGCAGCGTCGAGAACCAGCGCAGCTGCATCTCGCCGAGATCGTCGGGCTTGGCCGAGTCGGGATCCTTCGTCGCCTTGACCACCGCGACGGGCCCGCTGACGCGCGTCGCGAGGTCGTGGCTGTACCAGTCGGTGCCGACGCGGTACTGCACCGCGCGACCGTCGGCGGAGAACTGCGGCGAGGCTTCCTGCTCCGGCGTGCGCGTGACCTGCAGCAGCCGGCCCCCGGGCAGTTCGCGCACGAACACGTCGCCATTGCGCACGAACGCGGCGCGCCTGCGCTCGCGGTCGTAGACCGGCGCCGCGCCGTCGGCGTCCGCCATTTCCGCCGGATCGACGATGTCGTCGCGGCCGTCCGCGAGCGTGACGCGGTGGAGGTCGCGCACCGGCGAGCCCTTCTGCTTGACGCGGTAGTAGACGCTGCCGCCATCGAGGCTCCAGTACGCCTGTTCCACCGGTGGACCGATCCAGTCCGGATCGGCCATCGCCTGTTCGATCGTGATCGCGCGCGCAGGCGCGGCGGCGAGGCAGAGCAGGGCGGTGAGGCAGGCGATCCACGGGCGATGCATGCGGGACTCCGATTGCAGGCGGCAAACCCCGAGGATAGCGGCTTGCGCGCGCGCCGGAAGGGTCGGAAGTCAGAGCCGCGGACCCCGGTGCTTGGCAACGCGATCCGCATCGGGCAGCCTTCGCTGTCCCGTGTCCGAGAATCCCCGATGCCGCTGCCGACCGTCGAACATGAAACCGCTGCGAACCCGCGCCATGCGGTGATCTGGCTGCACGGCCTCGGTGCCGACGGCAACGACTTCGCGCCGATCGTGCCTGAACTCGTCGACCGCGCGTGGCCGCCGCTGCGATTCGTGTTCCCGCACGCGCCGGTGCGGCCGGTCACGATCAACAACGGCATGGCAATGCGCGCGTGGTACGACATCAAGGGCATGCAGATCGCCGACAAGCAGGATGAACCCGGCATCCGCGCATCGATCGCGCAGCTCGACGAGCTGATCGCGCGCGAGGCCGAGCGCGGCATCCCGTCGCAGCGCGTGCTGCTCGCGGGCTTCTCGCAGGGCGGCGCGATCGTGCTCGCCGGTGGCGTGCGCCATTCGGCGCGGCTCGCCGGCATCATTGCGCTCTCGACCTACCTGCCGCTGTCGGAGAAGACGGCGGCCGAGCGCAGTGAAGCGAACAAGGGCCTGCCGGTCTTCATGGGCCATGGCAGCGTCGACAACGTCGTGCCCGAGGTGCTCGGCACCACCACGCGCAATGCGCTCGAAACGCTCGGCTACGCGGTCGAATGGCACAGCTATCCGATGGCGCATCAGGTCAGCGCGCAGGAGATCGCGGAC
This sequence comes from Pseudomonadota bacterium, assembly GCA_023430685.1. Classification (GTDB taxonomy): domain Bacteria; phylum Pseudomonadota; class Gammaproteobacteria; order Xanthomonadales; family Rhodanobacteraceae; genus Dokdonella_A. Next base: position 5,817 of record JAEYZH010000154.1, read on the forward strand.
CTGCGAAAGTGGATGGGCGCGCGGCTCGCGTGACGCGCAGCGTTTCCCTGCGCCACCGTTCGCGCCGAGCGCAGACGGAAGGCCGGAATCGACCGATCCGTTCTCATTGAGCGCAGGCCGAAGGCCGGAGTCGACCCGATCCCGTTCGCCCTGAGCGCAGGCCGAAGGCCGGAGTCGAAGGGCCGGCTCGCACCGGAACCACGACGCGCATGCGCTTCGACTCCGCGGCCTTCGGCCGCTGCGCTCAGCGCGAACGGAGAGTGGGAGCCTGCGGCCGCTGCGCTCAGCGCGAACGTCCGAGGTGGGGTCGCTGGCCTGGCGCGAACAAGCCGGGGCCACCCGCCATCGCCCTCGGCCCTCAGCCCTCAGCAGCTAGCAGCTAGCAGCTAGCTCCTCGCCCCTCGCCCCTCGCCCCTCGCCCCTCGCCCCTATACTCGATCCATGTCCCCACGCACGCGCCTGCCGCAGCCAGACGCCACTGCCCGCAGCTGGCTGCCGCGCTTCTGCAGCGGACCGACGTTGTTCGCGGTGATGATCGTCGCCGAGCTCGTCGCGCTCGTGATCGTGCTCGCGGGCGACGCCACGCCGTCGGGGGGCTGGCGGCGCCTCGCGGTCGTGTCGGTCTACGTGCAGTGGCTTGCGCTGCTCAACGCGGTGGTGCTGTGCTCGCTGAGGGGTGCACTCGAGCGGCTCGGCCTCGCGTGGGGATTCTTCATCGCGTGGTGCGCGAGCGTCGTGGTGACTGCGCTCGGGGCGCTCGTGGTCTGCCGGCTCGACCAGGCACTCGGGCTCGGCCTCACGGTGCCGCCGCACGGCAGCACGCGATTCGTGTTCGCGAACGCCGCGATCTGCGCGCTGATCGCGGCTGCGTTGCTGCGCTACCTGTACGTGCTCGAACAGTGGCGCGGGCGCGTGCATGCGGCGGCCAAGGCACAAGTCGATGCCTTGCAGGCGCGCATCCGGCCGCACTTCCTTTTCAACAGCATGAACACGATCGCGAGCCTGATCCGCACGCGGCCGCTCGAGGCCGAGCGCACGGTGGAGGACCTGTCCGACCTGTTCCGCGCGGCGCTCGGCGCCGACGACCGGCCGGGCACGCTCGGAGGGGAACTCGACCTGATCGCGCGCTATCTCGACATCGAACGCCTGCGGCTCGGCGACCGCCTGCGCGTGGAGGCCGATCTCGACGCTTTGCCGCGCGACATGCCGCTGCCGCCGCTGCTGCTGCAGCCGCTGGTCGAAAACGCGGTGTACCACGGCGTGCAGCCGCTCGCGGAGGGCGGGGTCGTCGCGCTGCAGGGGCGCCGCGAGGGCGGCTACGTCGAGTTCAGCGTGCGCAATCCGCGCCCGGCGCAGCCCAACGCACGCCGCAACGGCGTTGCGCTCGCGAACATCCGCGCGCGCATCGAGTACCATTTCGGCGCACGCGGGGAGCTGCACGTGGAGGAAGGCGCGGACTACTACCTCGCGCGCGTGCGCCTGCCGGAGAACACGGATCGATGAAAGCCCTGGTCGTCGACGACGAGCCGCTCGCGCGCGAACGCATGCGCGCATTGCTCGGCGACATCGAAGGCATCGAAGTCGTCGGCGAGGCCGGCAATGGTCGCGAGGCGATCGAAGCCGTCGCGGCGCACGCGCCGGACCTGCTGCTGCTCGACATCCGGATGCCGCTGATGGACGGACTCGAGACCGCGCGCCACCTCGGCGGACTGGAGTCGCCGCCCGCGATCATCTTCTGCACCGCGTATGCGGACCATGCGCTCGAAGCATTCGAGGCGAATGCGGTCGATTACCTCGTCAAGCCCGTGCGTGGCGATCGCCTGAATGCGGCAGTCGCGAAGGCCCGGCGCTGGAACGGCGACGACGCGCGTCGGCTCGGCAGCGCGCTCGGCGCGGACTCACGCCGCAGCCACCTCTGCGCGCGCGTGCGCGGCAGCCTCGTGCTGGTGCCGGTCGCCGACATCCGCTACCTGCTGGCCGAGGACAAGTACGTGGTCGTGCACCACGCACAGGGCGAGGTGCTCGTGGAGGAATCCCTGAAGGCGCTTGAGGACGAGTTCGGCGACGATTTCGTGCGCATCCATCGCAACTGCCTGGTCGCGCGCTCGAAGCTCGCCGGCCTCGTGCGCAGCGCCGACGGCCGCGTGTTCGCGAGTGTCGAAGGCGCATCCGGCACGCTCGAGGTGAGCCGGCGCAACCTGCCTGCGCTGCGCAAGCTGGTGCGTTCGCTGTGAGGACGCTGCGCATCGCCACGCGCAAGAGCGCACTCGCACTCTGGCAGGCCGAGCACGTCGCCACGCGCCTGCGCGCACTGCACGCCGGCCTCGCGGTCGAGCTGGTCCCGATGACGACGCGCGGCGACCAGGTGCTCGACCGGCCACTCGCCGAGATCGGCGGCAAGGGGCTGTTCCTCAAGGAGCTCGAGGTCGCGATGCTCGAGCAGCGCGCGGACATCGCGGTGCATTCGTTCAAGGACGTGCCGATGCTGCTCGAGCCGGGCTTCCGCATCGGCGCGGTGCTCGAACGCGCGGACGCGGCCGATGCGTTCATCAGCAACGCCCATGCGCGCATCGACGAGCTGCCGCACGGTGCGCGCGTCGGCAGTTCTTCGCTGCGACGGCAGGCGCAGTTGCGCGCGTTGCGGCCGGATCTCGAGCTGCGCGACCTGCGTGGCAACGTCAACACGCGTCTCGCGCGGCTCGACGCCGGCGACTATGACGCGATCATCCTCGCCTGCGCCGGCATCGAACGGCTCGGGCTCGGCGCGCGCGTGCGCTCGCGGCTGGTGCCGCCACAATGGTTGCCCGCGGTCGCCCAGGGCGCAATCGCGATCGAATGCCGCGAGGGTGACGCGGCGGTGCTCGAACTCGTCGCGGGCCTCGGCGATGCCGCCACGCAGCGCTGCGTGGCCGCCGAGCGCGCGATGAACCTGCGACTGCACGGAAGCTGCAACGTGCCGGTCGCGGGCTACTGCATCGAGACCGAAGCGGGGTTCGCGCTGTGGGGCCTCGTCGGCGACGCCGCGACCGGGCGACTCGTGCGAGCGGAACTGGAAGGCGCATACGCCGATCCGACCCTGCTCGGCGAGTCGGTCGCCGCCCTGCTGCTCGAACGCGGTGCCGACGAGATCCTCTCGCGCCACGCGGGATCGGACTGACGCGTGCAAGTGTCGTGGTCGCCCACCGAGTGGCTCCTGGGAGCGGGCCGCAGGAGCGCACCCTGTGCGCGATGCGCGCCAATCGGAATGCCGTCGTGCAACCGGTTCGCTGCGCGGATCGCCCACAGGGTGGGCTCCTACGGATCGCCCACAGGGTGGAATCCTACGGATTCCCCGCGGGTAGTGCCTATTTCGCGCCGAAGTTGTAGACGAGATTCGTCGTCATCAGCTGGTCGGTCTTCTTGAGACCGGCGGCGACTTCGGAATTGCGGCGAACCTGGTAGCCGACCTTGAGCGCGAACGACTTGTTGATCGCGACCTGCAGGCCCGCGTCGTTCTGCATGAAGGTGTTGTCGCTGCCCGCCTCGACGAGGAACGTGTCGACGAACGCCGTGGTGTCGCTGAAGTTGTGCTTGTACGCGATGAGGCCGCGGCCGACGACCTCGCCTTCGGCATCGAAGCTGTGGCGCACGGGCACGCCTTCGACGAGCTCCGGACCGTACACGTCGACCGGCTGGTAGCGCTTGTAGCCCGGGCCCGCTTCGAACGAAAGCTCGTTGCGCTGGTTCTTGAGCACCGTGTAGCCGTAACCGACCGAGGCGACCGCCTGGTATTCGAACGGCGAGAAATCGTCGTTCTCGTAGCGCAGCGCGCCCACGACGTAGCTGCGCTCGTCGAGCTTGTAGCCCACCGAAGCGCCGCCCTCGTATCGATTGGCGGTGAGGTCGAAGTTCTTCACGCTGGTCACTTCGCCGTCGACGACCGTGGTCGCGGTGACTTCGCCCTTGCTGCGCAGCGCGGTCAGGTAGAAGTGGTCCTTCCAGGTCTCGTCTTCCTTCTTGAACTCGAGCTTGGCATTGAGGTTCTCGGATTTCGCATTGCCGCGCGAGGCCGCGAAGCCGAGCTCACCGGAGCCCGACCAGCCGTCGTCGGCGAGCGCGCAGGCAGGCAGCGCAAGCAGCAGCGCGAGCGGGATCAGTTTCTTGTTCATCGGGACACTCCATCGATGGCGGGCACAAAAAAGACCGCACGAGGCGGCCTGGTCGGGCGCGATCGTCGTCGATGTGCGCTGAAAACGGCGTGAACGGGCACGCGTCCGCTTGTGAACAAAAGTGGCGCCGCGCGGTCGCTCAGCGCGCGTAGTAGGCCATCACAGCGTGCTTCGCTTCGGCGAAGAACAGCCAGCGTTCGACGAACAAGCCCGCGAGGCCTGCGGCCAGCGCGAGCCACGCGGCGGGCATTCCGATCGCAGGCACGACGAGCGCGATCAGGGCCAGCAGTCCCGGCACGAGGAACGCGAGCACCAGCGCGATGCGGCGCAGCTTGCGAGCATGCTTGCGCGCGAGCACGAAACCCATTTCGTGCGTGAGGTAGTTCTCCTCGGTGTGCGGCGCTTCGAACGACCGCACGTCGCCGAGTCCGGACAACCCGGTCGCGTGGCCAGCGTCGGGGGCGGGCAACGCATCGATCGCGTGCCAGTAGCGAAGTTTGAGCCAGGTGCATGCTGCAGCGAGAATGATGATGCCCGCGAACAGCGGCACGCGCCAAACTGGTCCGACCGCCGCAAACAGCGTTCCGGATGCCGCCAACAGCAGCGCGCCGCCGAGCAGCGCCATCAGCAGGTACCCAGGCATCACGCGGGGATCGCGCCATGCGCGGATCGGCGGCAGGCTGGAATAGATATTGGCGGTGCAATACACGGTGGCCAGGGAACCTGCGGCGAGCGCGGCGCCGCACACGCGCAAGCCCAGGCCAGCGTCCGCGATGAACGCGCCATGCAGGTGATCTGGGGCGCCTCCGAGGGCGGAGAGCAAGTCGGCGAGCAGGATCGTAGCGGGAACGAACGTCAGCAGCGCCAGCACGCCCTCGCGCGAGAGCCACGAGCTGCGCCACTGGGACAGGGCGCGCCATGCGCGGAGCGGCTTGCCGAGGTGTCCGAGTGAACAGGACAATCCGGCGGCAACCAGCGCAAACGCCAATACGAAGCCGATGGGATCCGGATATACGCCGCGGCAATGCACGACCAACTTCCCGCCGTCCATCGAGGGCAGGTCGCAGAACGGGCCCACGACCAACGCGAGGCCGAACAAGACCCACGTGCCGTAGCCGATGCCCGACAGCACGGTGAAACAGATGATCGAAAACGTCGGCCGCATGGTGGATCCCGTTCCTCAGCGCGACAACACGCGATCGAGCCAGCGCAGCACGCCGGGGAGTTGCGCGGGATCGAGGGTTTCGGCGCTGCGGGATGATTCGGGGGCGGACACCGGGTCGGAGTCGCCGCATCCTCCCCGCCGTGGCCGTGGCGGCAGGTAACGATTGACCGGTGCGTAGCCGAACTCGGGCATCAGCGCGTAGCCCTCGCGCTCGGCCACCAGCTTCGACACCTTCGACTCCGCATCGCCGAGATCGCCGAAATGCCGTGCGCGCGTCGGACACGCCATCACGCACGCAGGCTGGCGGTCGATCTCCTCGAGCGTTTCGTTGTAGATGCGATCCACGCACAGCGTGCACTTCTGCATCGTGCCGCGCGTGGCGCTGTACTCGCGCGCGCCGTACGGACACGCCCACGAACACAGCTGGCAGCCGATGCACTTGTCGGCGTCGACGAGCACGATGCCGTCATCCGCGCGCTTGTAGCTTGCGCCGGTCGGGCACACGGTCACGCACGCCGGTGTCTCGCAGTGCAGGCACGAGCGCGGGAAATGCACGGTTTGCGCTGGCGCGCCGGGAATGGGCAGTGCGGAATGGGGAATGGTTGAAGTGGTGGCTGTCGTGCGAATGGCAGCCTTTTCGCTTCCCGGTTCCCGACTCCCGATTCCGGGCTCCACCGCATACGAATGCACGCGGTTGAACCACACCCCGTGCGGTTCGGCGCCGTAGGGATCGGCATCGGGCAGCGGGCCGAAGTCGCCGCCGTCGTTCCACTCCTTGCACGCGACCGCGCAGGCGTGGCAGCCGACGCAGGTGTCGAGGTCGATCACGAGGCCGAGCTTTCTCGGTGACGGCGGTGGCAGCGAGGTCATGCCCGTACCCCGTGCCGCTGCGCCATCTCGATCTCGTGACCTTCACGGCGCGGCTCGGCATCACGCTCGATGCGCACGCGCAGGTCGAACCAGGCAGCCTGGCCCGTCACCGGGTCGGCATTCGCGTAGCCGGCGGAACCGTCGCGTTCGCGCAGCGATTCATCGATCAGGTGGTTGAGCAGGAAGCCATCGTCGAATTCGGGTGCGCGGTCGCCGAGTTTCCAGGCGCCCCTGCGCTTGCCGATCGCGTTCCAGGTCCAGACCGTGCCGGGCGCGGTGCCCGCGTGCGTGCGCGCCTGCACGCGGATGCGACCGAGCTCGCCGACGAGCCAGATCCAGTCGCCGTCGTCGACGCCATTCGCATCGGCCGTCGCGGGATGGAGGTACAGGTAGTTGCGCGTCGCGATCTGGCGCAACCAGCGATTCTGCGAACCCCACGCGTGATACATGAACATCGGGCGCTGGGTGATGGCGCTGAGGGGGTAGGGCCGCGGGTCGAGGGCCGAGGGCTGCTTTTGTGAAGAGTCCGCACATGGATGTGCGGTCTTGATCTGCCCTTCGCGAACGGACTCGCGTGAAGCCAACTCTCCATACCAGAAGGGCAACGGATCGAAATAACGGTCGACGCGCGCGCGATCGCGGTCGGGTGGTTGCGCCGCGCCATGGCCGCGCGCGGCGAGGCGGAAGCGCTGCAGCGACTCGGCGTAGAACTGCATCACCATCGGCTGGGTCGAGCCGACGAAGCCGAGCGACTTCGCCCATTCGAGGTAATCGCGGTTGGCCATCTTGTAGTAGCGGCCCGCGGCCGGCACTTCGCGGTGCCAGAAGCAGCCGTGCTCGATGTAGCGCTCGAGTTGCGCCGGATTCGGCGCGCCGATGCCGTCCTGCGCGCCGTCCTCGCCGCGCCATCCCGCGAGCAGGCCGACGCCGGGCATTCGTTCGTGGCGAACGATGTAGTCGGCATAGCCGCGGTACTTCGCGGCGCCGGATTCGTCGACGAGCCCGGGCAGGCCGATGCGAGCGCCGAGCTCGATCAGCACGTCCTGGAACGCACGCACGTCGCGGTCGGGCGCGACCACCGGGCGGCGGATCGCATCGCTCGCGCCGTCGGCATCCGAAATCGGGCGGTCGAGCAGGCTGATGCAATCATGGCGCTCGAGGTAGGTCGTGTCGGGCAGCACGAGATCGGCGAACGCGACCGTTTCCGAATCGTAGGCGTCGGCGTAGATGATGCGCGGGATCGCGTACTCGCCGGTCGACCCATCGCGCGCGCAGAGCAGCTCGCGCGTGCGCGTCGTGTTCATCGCCGAGTTCCAGCCCATGTTCGCCATGAACAGGAACAAGGTGTCGATGCGATGCGGATCGCCGGCCACGGCATTGGCGATCACGTTCTGCAGCATGCCGTGCGCGGCGAACGGATGCTGCCACGAGAACGCCTTGTCGATGCGCCGCGGCTCGCCACGCGCATCGACGACGAGGTCGTCCGGCACGTGCACGTAGCCGAGCGGCCCCGCGTCGAGCGCGCCATTGTCCTTGCGCGCCTTGCCAGGGCGGTTCGGCGGCGGCGCGGGCTTCGGATACGGCGGCTGGTAGCGGAAGCTGCCCGGCGTGTCGATCGCGCCGAGGATCATCTGCAGCAGATGCAGCGTGCGGCAGGTGTGGAAGCCGTTCGCATGCGCCGAGATGCCGCGCATCGCGTGCATTGCGACCGGGCGGCCGGTCATCGTTGCGTGTTCACGGCCCCAGGCATCGGTCCAGCGCTGCTCGACCGTGATCGACTGCTCGAACGCGACCTCGGAGAGTTCGCGCGCAAGCCGGCGGATCGTGTCGCCCTCGACGCCGCAGGTCTGCGCGACCGCATCGGGCGCGTATTCGGCCGACATGAAGCGCTCGGCGAACAGTTGGAATGCGGGGACCGCACTGCGACCGTCCGCAAGCATGTACGTGCCGACCACGAGCGGCGCGATGTCGACCGCGTCCGCGCGCGCGAGCGCGTGGTCGCGATCCGGATCGGCGCCGGCTCCGCCGGACGCACGCACCGCGCACAGCGCGTGGCCGTCCGCATCGCGCGCGACCATCCCGTCGTCGGCGTCGCCGGGCGCCTGCACGACCAGGTGATGCGCATTGGTGTAGCGCACGAGGTAGTCGAGGTCGACGCGGTCGTCGCGCAGCAGTTCGTGGATCAGCGCGCCCGCGAGCAGGCCGTCGGTGCCCGGGTTGATCGGCACCCATTCGTCCGCGATCGCGCCGTAGCCGCTGCGCACGGGGTTGACCGCGACGATCTTCGCGCCGCGCGCCTTGAGCTTGCCGAGGCCGAGCTTGATCGGATTGGAATCATGGTCTTCGGCGACGCCCCAGAGCATCAGGTACTTCGTCAACGCCCAGTCCGGCTCGCCGAACTCCCAGAAGCTGCCGCCGAACGTGTACATGCCGGCCGCGGCCATGTTGACCGAGCAGAACCCGCCGTGCGCGGCGTAGTTGATCGTGCCGAACTGCTGCGCCCACCAGCCGGTCAGTGCCTGGCTCTGGTCGCGGCCGGTGAAGAACGCGAGCTGGTCCGGATCGCGCGCGCGGATCTCGCCGAGCCAGGTGGCCGCGAGCGCGAGCGCCTCGTCCCATTCGATCTCGCGGAACTCGCGCGCGCCGCGCTCGCCGACGCGAAGCAGCGGCTTGGTCAGGCGCGCGGGCGAGTAGTGCTGCATGATCCCGGCCGAGCCCTTGGCGCAGATCACGCCCTGGTTGACCGGGTGCTTCGGGTTGCCGTCGATGTAGCGCACGCGCCCGTCTTCGAGGTGCACGCGGATCCCGCAACGGCAGGCGCACATGTAGCACGTGGTCGTCTTGACCTCGTCGCCGGTCGGCCTGTCGAGATTCAGGTGCGCGTGCGGCATGGGGACCCGTCGGGACGCCGGCAACGGTCGCGGCGATCGCGTCCATGGTAGCCGATGCGCCATCGCCGCAACCCGATTGCGCCATTCTTCCGCCTCCCTTCGTGCCGCGCATGCGTGCATGATCGGCATCGGTTGGGCGTGGCGAGGTCGGTCCCGATGCTTCGAGTCCTGTTGTCGGCGCTGCTGCTCTGGCCCGCGCTCGCGCCCGCGCGCGGCGACACCTGGCGCGAGCACCCCGAATGGGCCACGGAATTCTCCGGACGCGGCGTCAGCGGCAGCATCGTCGTCTACGACGAGCGCGAGCAGGCCTGGCATGTGTTCGATCGCGCACGCGCGGAAAGCCGCTACAGCCCGGCCTCGACGTTCAAGCTGTTCAATGCGCTGGTCGCGCTCGAGAGCGGCGCGGTCGCGGACGAGCACGAGGTGATGCGCTGGGACGGCGTGAAGCGCACGTTCGACGACTGGAACCGCGACCACACGCTCGCGAGCGGCATGAAGCACTCGGTCGTCTGGTACTACCAGGCGGTCGCGCGCCGGATCGGTGCGGCGCGCATGCAAGCCTGGCTCGATCGGGTCGGCTACGGCAACCGGGATATCGGCGGCGGCATCGACCGCTTCTGGCTCGATGGCGCGCTGCGCATCTCGCAGGTCGAGCAGGTCCGGTTCCTGCAACGCCTTGCGTCGGGCAGCCTGCCGTTTCGTCCCGACGTGCAGGAAGCGGTGCGTCGCATCGCGATCGTCGAGGCGGCGCCGGGCTGGGTCCTCTACGCGAAGACCGGCTGGGCGCTGGTGGGCACGGAACAGGCCGATTTCGGCTGGTACGTCGGTTGGCTCGAGCGCGATGGCCGGCGCTGGCTGTTCGCGCTCACGATCGACATGCCGCGTGCACGCGAGGATGCGCCCAAGCGCATCTCGATCGCGCGGTCGGTGCTCGCGCGGATCGGCGCGTTGCCGGGCGATGCGCCCGCAACGCGCCGCGCGCGCCCACCTGGATCACGGTGATGCGATGCGGATCGAAGGATCGTCGTAGCCGCTGTAACGCACGCGCGTGCTCGACTTCACGCCCATGAAGCTGCCGCTCGAGTCGGTCTGGAGCGGCAGGCCGCTCGCGATCGAGACCCAGGTCTTTGCGTCGGCCTTGACCGGTTCGGTCACGGTATAGGCGTAGACCTTCGCGGGTTCGCCATCGACCGCATCGTCCGGCAGCGCCTGCACGGTCATGCCGCCCGCGACCTGGCGCAGGAACGCCTCGTTGCGGTACTGCGCGGTCAGCTTCGAGACGCCCGGCACCGGCATGCGCATCATCTGGCCGTCCATCTCCATGTACATCGCGTCGCCGACGATCACCTGGGTCGGACCGTTCGCGACCTGCATGCGATAGCGGTCTGGTGCGACGAATTCCATCGCCGAGACCTGCTCGCCCTTGCCGAGGTCCGTGATCGTCGCGCGAAAGCTCTTGGCCTGCAGGAACTTCGAGAACGCGGCGTGCAGCTCGTCCTTGGGCGAGGCGAACGCGAGGCTGCTCGACAGGGCGAGCGCGAAAGCGGCGAACACGGTCGTCATTGGGCGCATGATCGGACTCATCGGTGGTGGACAATTCCCAAGAGTACGCAATATCGGCAACGCGCACGACATCCGCGCGCCCTCGCGCGCGCCGCGCGCCCGGGTGCGCAGCTGGCCCCGGCGCGCGCGCATCGCCGTGTATCCTCGCAGGACGCGAGGGAGAGACGCCGATGGCACGCACGCAACACCCGCAGGCGGCCTTGCCCGCACGGCCGGTCGGCCTCGCCGGGCGCCTCGCCGCGGCCATCGTGGTGGTGCTGGTCAACGCGGTGCCGGTGGTCGGCGTGCTGCACCACGACTGGTCGGTGACCAGCGTGCTGCTGCTGTACTGGTTCGAGAACCTGCTGGTCGCCGCATGCACCTGCGTCCGGATCGCGACGCACCGCCGCCTCACGCGCAAGCGCGGGCATTGGCGCGACGCGCAGCTCGGCGTCAGCAGCAACGGCAAGCCGGTACGCGGCGGGCTGCTGCGCGAATACGCGACCGGCGCGTTCGTGTTCACGCTCGCACACGGCGTGTTCGTCGCGATGATCGTGTTCGGGTTGGCGAGCACGCACGCGGACGAACCGATGTGGGCATTCTCGCCGCTGCAGGTCGCGTGGGGAGCGCTCGCGATCGCGACGATGCTCGCGATCGAACTCGCGTTCGACCTCGCGACGATCCGCACGCGCAGCTACGCCTGGCTGCAGGACCAGGTGCGGCGCCGCATGGGTCGCGTCGTGATCCTGCATACCGTGATCATCTTCGGCATGCTCGCGATCGCGCTGACCGACTCGCCGCTCGGGGCGCTGTACCTGCTGGTCGGCCTCAAGACGCTGTTCGAACTCGGCGCCGGCGCGCCGGGCGATCCGCTGCCGGCGGAGCCGTCGGCGGACCCGGACGCGGCCGAGCCGCCGGCATGGCTGCTCCGCTTCGCCGACGTGGTCGGCCAGCGCAAGGG
>JAEYZH010000197.1 GCA_023430685.1 Pseudomonadota bacterium
CTCACCCCGCCTGCGTCGCCGCCGCCGGTGCGGACGCGCAAGCCATCGACGCGCGCGTCGCCGTCGGCGTAGCCGTCGATCGCGAGCAGCGGGCGCGCGGCGAGTTCGCGCAGCGCGCGCAGGCGCCCGTCGGCCGCGCCCGCTCCGACATCGCCCCAGCGCAGCAGGCCGGCCAGCGCGTTGACATCGCTGCGCCCGATCGCGGCGGCGACGCGTTCGACCAGTTCCTCGCGCGAGGTCGGGCACTGGCGCACATCGGTTGTCGCGGGCGTCGTCGCGTCCGCGCTTGCACCGAGCGCCGTGCCGGCAATGCAGGGCGTGCCCGAAAACACGATCTCGCCATGCCGGCCCGCGCAGCGATGCACGGGCTGTCCGTCCGCGGCATGCGCCGCTGGCGCGATCACCGCGATCGCCGCCGAAAGTACGAAGGTCTGGACCAGGCGCGACGTCGGCATGGGCTCGAGGCTATCACCCATCGCCCGCGCGCGACGCGTGCATGATCGCCAGCCGGGATGCGACGTGCACGCAGCGACGGCCCACGCCGTGGATCAACGATAGATCTGGTAGAGCAGCAGGTAGACGACGACTCCGGACACCGACACGTACATCCAGACCGGCCAGGTCCAGCGCGCGATCGCGCGATGGCGCTGGTCGATCCGGCGCAACCCGAGGTACGCGGTGGCCAGCACGAGCGGGATCGCCGCCGCGGCCAGCACGACGTGGCTGACCAGCAGGAAGTAGTAGACCGGGCGGATCCATCCCTGGCCGCGGAAGACGAAGATCGGCGCGGCGTAGTGGTAGGTGATGTAAGTGACGAGGAACAACGCCGACACCGCGAGCGCGGCGAGCATCGCGCGCCGGTGCCGCTCGATGCGCCGCTGCGCGATCATCACGCGCGCGTAGCCGAGCAGGACCATCGCGGTCGCATTGAGGGATGCGTTGACGTGCGGCAGCAGGTTCGGCAGGTCCATTACACGCGGGATCTCGGCAGCAGGTTGGAACGCGGTCGCAGGCGAAGCCGGTGGGTCTTGGCCGGTGTCATGGCGGGGCCCGATCCGTTCCTGCCGCCAGTGGCCGGCGTGGCGCAGCGTGGCCCTCCTGCTATCTTGCCATGCACGCCTGCCGCGCATCGGGTCGATCATGTCGCCGAGTCCGTCCCGCAACATCCTCCTGGTTTCGATCGCGATCCTCGCGGGCATCCTCGCGATGTTCGCACTGCGGCATTCGAGTTCGCCGCGGCAGGCGGCGATCCCGCCCGAGATGCAGGCGATCCTGTGGCCCGCGCCGCGCGCGATCGCGGACTTCAGGCTGCTCGAGCAGCACGGCCAGCCGTTCTCGAAGTCCGACCTCACCGGCCACTGGAGCCTGCTCTACTTCGGCTACCTGCAATGCCCGGACATCTGTCCGACCACCTTGCAGTCGCTCGCACGGATGCGTGCGCTGATGCTCGAAGCGCACGCGGACGCGGAGATCCCTCAGATCGTCTTCGTCAGCGTCGATCCATCGCGCGACACGCCCGAACGCATCGCGGGTTATCTCGCCTTCTTCGACAAGGCACTGGTCGGATTGTCCGGCCCGCCCGCCGCGCTCGATGCGCTCGCCGATTCGATCGGCATCGCCTACGCGGAGAATGTCGAGGCCAGCGGCCTGCGCACGATGGACCACACGACCTCGATCATCGTCGTCGATCCGCAAGGTCGAGCGGTCGCGGCGCTGCCGGCGCCGCACCAGCCGGCGGTGATGCTGCGGCAGTTCGATGCACTGCGTGCGTTTCTCACCCGCTGATGCCGGACATTCCGCTCGAGCCGGCGGCGCGAGCGCTGCGCGTGGTCCAGAACCAGCCCGCGACGATGACCGCGCTGAGCAGGAGCACCGCTCCGCCTTGATGCAGGGTGCCGAGCCAGACCGGCACGGCCCACAGCAACGTGCAGATGCCGAGGCCGACCTGCACCAGCGCCATCAGCAGCAGCGCATCCCGCGAGCGCACCTGTGCCACGTCCAGGTCCGCGCCGCGCAATCTCCACCAGACCCAGAGCACGACGGCCAACGTCGTCAACGCGAGCACGCGATGGATGAACTGCGCCGTCACCGGATTCTCGAACAGGTTGCGCCAGAGCGGTTCCATCCCGCCGAGTCCGGGTGGAATCCAGTGGCCTGCCATCAACGGGAACGTGTTGTACATGTGCCCCGCGCGCAGTCCCGCGACGAACGCGCCGAACAGGATCGTGATCGCGACCAGCGCGAGCAGGAGGCCGCGCGGCCAGCGTCGGGCTGCCGTGCCCGCGGCGTCGGCGATGCGCGGCCACAGCAGTCCCAGCGCGACGCGCAGCATCAGCGCATGTACGAGCAGGGCAAGTCCGAGATGCGCGGCCAGCCGGTACGGACTGACGCGCGGCACGTCGACGAGGCCACTCTTGACCATGTACCAGCCCATGTAACCCTGCGCCGCGCCGAGTGCGAGGATGCCGAGCAGGGGCCAGCGCAGGCGCGCCGGGATCGCGCCGCGCAACCAGAACCAGAGCAGCGGCAGCGCGAAGCAGAGGCCGAGCAGGCGAGCCAGCAGGCGATGGACGTACTCGAACCAGAAGATCGTCTTGAACTCGCCAAGCGACATGCCGCGGTTGACCTCGGTGTACTGCGGACTGGCCTGGTAGCGCGCGAACTCGGCCTGCCATGCGGCCTCGCCGATCGGCGGCAGGACGCCCGCGACGGGTTTCCAGTCGACGATCGACAGCCCCGACTCGGTCAGGCGCGTCGCGCCACCGACCATCACGAGCGTCAGCAGGACCACGCAGCACGCGAGCAACCATGCACCCACCGCGCGCGGCCGCGCACGCCGATCCACGTCCGGCGTCCGACCCTGCCCGAATCCCCGCATCTCTCGCTCCGATCATGCCCCGACAAGGCAGCGAAGGATCACCGACGGGGCGGCCGTTGTCACGCGCCGCGGCCGCGTGCACCCGAACGCCTTGACCCAGGTCAGGAGCGCGCGGCCCAAAACGGCGTTAAATTGCCGGGACCTGCCGGTCCGGCAGCCGGTCCGACCCACGGGAGGAGAAGTCGATGGAAACCTCGCAGGCGCACGACGAAAGAATTCCGATGATGCAGAAGCTGCTCGACAACCCGTTCCTGCTGCTCTTCATCGGCGTGCTGGTGCCGATGGTGGTCTACGTCCTGTGGGGCGTGATCGACATCCTGACCATTCCGGTCGCCAAGTAGGCGTCTCACGTTGCAGCAGTCGGGGAAACGACCATGAGCGCAATATTGCCGCCCACCGAGCGGCTGTGGTGGAAGCATCCGCTGGATCGCGTCGAGGGGACCTGGATCGCGATCGCCTTCGTATGGTGCCTGATCATGTTCTTCATGATGATCTACTGGCACATGTACGGTAAGCAGAACCTTTCGACCGAAACCTACAAGACGACGTCCGAGCAGTTCGCCGCCAAGACCCAGGCGGTGGTCGACAAGTACACCGTGCGCACCGAAACCGACATGCAGACGCCGGTGGTCGCACCGCCTCCCGGCAGCGACGTGTACATGATCGCGCGCCTGTGGAACTTCTGGCCGATCCTCGAGTTGCAGGAGGGCCAGACCTACCGTCTGCACCTGACCTCGATGGACTACAACCACGGCTTCTCGCTGCAACCGGCCAACATCAACATCCAGGTCGTGCCGGGCTACGAGCATGTGGTGACGGTCACGCCCAACCAGAGCGGAACCTATTCGGTGGTGTGCAACGAGTTCTGCGGCATGGGCCATCACACCATGGTCGGACGCATCTACGTCAAGTCGGAGACCGGCAATGGCCCATGAAACGACGTACCGCACCTGTCCGCGCTCGGGCCTGCAGTTCGAAGCCCGCGCGGAAAAGCTGATCATCGCGAACGCGGTCGCGGGCGTGATCTTCCTGCTGATCGGCGGCATCCTCGCGATCGGCGTCGTGCTCACGCGCTGGCCGACCGTGCACTGGCTCGAAGCCGCGACGTTCTACCAGGTGTTGACCGCGCACGGCCTGGACATGCTGATCTACTGGATCATCTTCTTCGAGATCGCGGTCCTGTACTTCTGTTCGTCCACGCTGCTGCGATGCCGCATCGCGACGCCGAGGGTCGCATGGGCCGCATTCGCGCTGATGGTGATCGGCGCGGTGACGAACAACATCGCGGTCTACCAGGGCGGCTCCAGCGTGATGATGACGTCGTACGTGCCGATGATGGCGGCGCCATCGTTCTACCTGGGCCTGATCCTGTTCGCGGTCGGCGCACTGATCGCCACGTTCGTGTTCTTCGGCACGCTGGTCGTGGCCAAGCGGGACAGGACCTACCAGGGTTCGGTGCCGCTGGTGACGTTCGGCGCGATCACCGCGGCGATCATCGCGGTCTTCACGATCGCATCCGGCGCGATCATCCTGATCCCGACCTGGATGCTGTCGATGAACTGGATCGAACACGTCGATCCACTGGTCTACCGCGTGATCTGGTGGGCATTCGGCCATTCCTCGCAGCAGATCAACGTCGCCGCGCACATCTCGATCTGGTACTTCGTCGCCGCCGTGGTGTTCGGAGCCAAGCCGATGTCGGAGCGCGTCAGCCGCGGCGCCTTCCTGCTCTACATCGTGTTCCTGCAACTGGCCAGCGCGCACCACATCCTCTCCGACCCGGGCATGAGCGTGGAGTGGAAGGTGCTCAACACCAGCTACTTCATGTACTTCGCGGTGCTCGCCTCGATGATCCATGGCCTGACCATTCCCGGCGCGATGGAAGTGGCGCAGCGGGCGAAGGGCTACAACAAGGGGCTGTTCGAGTGGTTGCGCAAGGCGCCGTGGGGCAATCCCTCGTTCTCGGGCGTGTTCATCTCGATCGTCGGCTTCGGCTTCCTCGGCGGCATCTCCGGCGTGATGATGGGCACCGAGCAGCTCAACATGATCATCCACAACACGATCTACGTGCCGGGGCATTTCCATGCGACGGTGGTGGTCGGCACGACGCTGTCGTTCATGGCGCTGACCTACTTCCTGATCCCGACCCTGTTCAAGCGCGAGATCATCAACCCGGGCCTGGCCAGGTGGCAGCCGTACCTGTTCGGATTCTCGATGTACTTCTTCTGCCTGGTCATGATGGGTGCCGGCACGCTCGGCGTTTCGCGCCGGCATTGGGACATGGCCTTCAGCGGCGCGGCACTCGCCTACGAATGGCCCGGTGCCGCGTACCTGATGATGGGACTGGTCGGAATCGGTGGCATCGTGGCGATCGCGAGCGGAGCGATCTTCATCTACCTGACCGTCGGCTCGCTGCTCTGGGGCAAGCGCGTGGCGCAGACGAAGATCAGCCCGGAGCCGACGCCGATCCCGGTCGGTGCGCCGTCGGCGGCCGCGCAAGGCTACGGCTCGCTGGGCTTCGCGGCGCCGGGCACCTTCGTGCTCGCGATGATCTTCCTCGCAGCGTTCGTCCTCTACTACTTCATCAACTGGAAGTACCTGTCGACCTTGTGGGGGCTGAGCTGAGTCGAGCCAGCCTCGCGGCCGCTCCGGATCATGCGATCCGGAGCGGTGGTCCCGATGCGTGATCGATACCGGGGAGGTTGCGTGCCATGAATACCGCCTGCATCCCGCGCGAGCGTTCCGCGGCGCACGTCGCACGCGACGTGCTGTGCCTGTTCAAGCTGCGCATCGGTTTCCTGATCACGATCACGGCGGTGGTCGGCTACGTGGTCACGCCGGGACGCACCGGCGCGCTCGAGGTGGTCGTGCTCGCGGTGGCCACCCTGGTCGCCTCGGCCGCTGCGGGCGCGTTCAACCATTACCACGAGCATCGCAGCGACGGCCTGATGGCGCGCACGCGCACGCGACCGTTCGTGACCGGCACGCTGTCCCACCATCCGGCGTGGCTGCTGCTGTTCGCGGCGATGCTGTTCGCTGCGGTGGCGGTCGCGTGGCGGGTGGTCAATCCGCAGGCGGCGCTGTTCGTGTTCCTCGGTGCATTCTTCTACGCGATCATCTACACCGTCTGGCTCAAGCGACGCAGCTGGACCAACATCGTGATCGGCGGGCTGTCGGGCAGTTTCGCCGTGCTCGCCGGCGCGGCGGCCGCCGACCCGCGGCTCGGGCCGTTGCCGTGGCTGTTCGCGCTGATCCTTTTCCTGTGGACGCCGCCTCACTTCTGGAGCCTCGCGATCGCCAATCGCGACGACTACGCGGCGGCGGGCATCCCGATGATGCCCGTCGTGTTCGGCGTGCAGCGCGGTGCGAACATCGTTTTCGCGAGCACCTTGGCACTGGCCGTCGCGTCACTGCTTCCCTACTGGTTCGGCGCGGGCCCGGTGTATCTCGTCGGTGCAGTGCTCGGCAGCGCATGGTTCCTCCACAAGTCATGGCTGCTGGTCGAGGCGCCGACGCGCAAGACGGCGATCGCGAGCTTCCTCGCCTCCCTGGTCCAGTTGAATGCCGTGCTCGCGGCGGCCTGCCTGGACGTCCTGCTGCGGTAGGGGCCATGCACGAAAGCTGCCCGAAACTGCCGACGCTGCTTGTGTCCGTCGCGCTTGCGTGCGGGGTCGGCGCATCGTCGGCGAAGCCGCCACCCGCGGTCGCCGACAACAGCAACCGCATCGCGCCCGCGGTCGTCGATGCGCCACCGCCGGCGGATCCGCTGCCCGGCCTCGACCAGGACGTGGCGCTGCGTGACAGCCTCGC
>JAEYZH010000203.1 GCA_023430685.1 Pseudomonadota bacterium
GCCTGCGGCGCTGCGACCCACCCTACGCATTCGCGATCGAATTCGCGACCGTAGCGCACGACGCAACCCGTAGGGTGGGACGCAGCCGCGCAGCGGCGAGCCCCACCATCGTGTTGTGGGGAGGTCGCGGCGCGGGCTGGAGATTCGTCGTGGTGGGTCTCGCGCCTGCGGCGCTGCGACCCACCCTACGCATTCGCGATCGAATTCGCGACCGTAGCGCGAATCGGTCAGGGCAGGGCAAGTCCGTTCGCGCGCAGCATGCGCGCGAGTGCGATCAGCGGCAGGCCGACCAGCGCGGTCGGATCGATGCTCTCGATGCGCTCGAACAGGCAGATGCCGAGTCCTTCGGCCTTGAACGAGCCGGCGCAGTCGAGCGGGCGCTCGGCCTCGACGTAGCGCGCGATCTCGTCGGCATCGAGCACGCGGAACACCACGCGCGTGAGGTCGGCGGCCGTCTGAACCTGAGGTTCGCCGGAGGCGGTGTCGACGACGCAGACCGCGGTGTGGAACAGCAGTCCGCGCCCGGAACACGCGGCGAGCTGGGCCCGCGCGGCGTCCACCGTGCCGGGCTTGCCGATCGCGTGGCCATCGAGCTCGGCCACCTGGTCGCTGCCGACGACGAGGCTGCCCGGGTGGCGCAGCGCGACGTCGTGCGCCTTTTCTCGAGCGAGCCGCTGCGCCAGCAGCGCGGGCGACTCGCCGGCGCGCGCGTGTTCGGTGACGCGTGGTGCCTCGACGCGGAAGCACGAAGTCAACCGCGCGAGCAGTTCGCGCCGGTAGCGCGAGGTCGAGGCGAGCACGAGTCGATGCGCTTCGACGTTCACGACGCGGGTTCCACCGGTGCCGACAGCGAGGCGCGTGCATCGGCGAGGTCCGCGCGCACGTCGGCGAGGCGGTCGAGCTGGGTCGAGAGCGAGGCGCGCGTCGAGGCCAGCGCATCGCGCGCGCGCGCGAGTTCGGCGTCGCTCGCGCCGGCCGCGTGGTCCTTGATCCAGAGCCGATGCGCGAGCAGGTCGCGCAGGGCCTCCTGCACCTGCGGCTCGGCGGCCAGCGTCGCGCGCGCCGACAGGCGCAGGCTCGCGGCCAGCGCGGGTACTTCGCGCAGGCGCGCGCGGCATTCGAGCAGCTCGCGCTCGAGCGCGTCGGCGAGATCGAGGATCTCGCCGAGCAGGTCGCGCCGTCGGCGCAGGCGGCGCTCGCGCCACAGGAATGCACACAGCAGCAGCATCGCCGCGGCGGCGCATGCAAGCAGGATCGCCACGTATCGCCCTGTCCAGCTGGCCAGTCCCGAGTGTATCCGCCGCGGCAGCCCGCGTGCGCGCGAGCGCCCCGCGGTTGACAGCGCGAGGTGCGCCACCTACCATCGCGCGCCCATGTCCGCAGCCCTGCCAGATCGCGTGGATGTCTCGCGCCAGGTGCAGGCGCGCCGTACGTACGAAGGCACATTGCCTCTGGCCGGCCTGCATCGCCTGCGCGGAAGCCTCGCTTCCGACGAGGGTGAATTGCACTACGTGGCGGAATTCGGCCGGGACGAACTCGGCGTCGCATTCCTCGCGTTGAAGGTGGACGCGGGCCTGTCGATGGTATGCCAGCGCACGCTGGAGACGTTCGTGTTCCCGGTCTCGATCGACCAGCGCCTCGGCCTGATCGACGACGAGGCCGGGGAGGCCGCGCTGCCACCGGGTTACGAGCCGCTGCTCGTCGCCGATGGCGCGCTTTCGATTGCCGATGTGGTCGAGGACGAATTGATCCTCGCGTTGCCGGTGGTGCCGCTCAAGCCCGGCGCGCCACTGGAGTGGAAGGACCAGGCGGACGAGGTCGAGTCCGCATCACGGCGCCCCAATCCGTTTTCGGTGCTGGGGTCGCTGAAGAAGAATTGAACCGGAGAGTGTCATGGCTGTTGCCAAGAGTCGCAAAACCCCGTCCACCCGCGGCATGCGTCGTTCGCACGATGCGCTGACCGCCAAGCAGCTGTCGACCGACCCGACCTCGGGCGAGGTGCACGTTCGCCATCACGTCACCAAGGACGGCTACTACCGCGGCAAGAAGGTCATCGACGCCAAGACTCGCGTCCGCGACGAAGACTGATCTCCCCGGCACGCCGCGTCGCGGCGCGCCCGGCCTTGATCCGCGGGCAGGAAGCGCGCGGCGCCGACGTCGGGCGATCCCAGGATGCTGAGCCCGGCGACATCGATCGCCGCCATGCGGGGCCCGACGCGCGGCGCGAAGTCGCCGCGGCAGGCCGTCGCAGCGCCCACCGGGGAACGGCCCTGATCTACTCACGCATCGCTGGAACCGGCAGCTACCTGCCCGAAAAGGTCGTCACCAACGCCGACCTCGAGAAACTCGTCGACACCACCGACGAGTGGATCGCGTCGCGCACGGGCATCCGCGAACGCCGCTTCGCGGCCGACGGCGAGACCACCGGCGACCTCGCGTTCTACGCCGCCACGCATGCGCTCGACGCGGCCGGCATCAAGGGCGCCGATCTCGACCTGATCGTGCTCGGCACCACCACGCCGGACATCATCTTCCCGTCGACCGCCTGCCTGCTGCAGCACCGCCTCGGCGCGAACGGCTGCGCTGCGTTCGACGTGAATGCCGCGTGCTCGGGCTTCATGTATGCGCTCGGCATCGCGGACAAGTTCATCCGCGGCGGCCAGGCGAAGCGGGCGCTCGTGGTCGGCGCCGAAACGCTCACGCGCATGCTCGATTTCGGCGACCGCGCGACCTGCGTGCTGTTCGGCGACGGCGCCGGGGCGGTCGTGCTCGAGGCTTCTTCCGAGCCCGGCATCTACACCACGCGGCTGCATGCCGACGGCGGTTACAAGCACCTGCTGTACAACCCGGTCGGCGTGTCCTCGGGTTTCCGCGACGAGCCGAACCACGGCGTGCGCGTGATGATGACCGGCAACGAGGTGTTCAAGGTCGCGGTCAAGACGCTCGCCCGCATCGTCGGCGAAACGCTCGAGGACGCCGGCATGCGCGAGTCCGACGTCGACTGGCTGATCCCGCACCAGGCCAACCTGCGCATCATCGAGGCGACGGCCAAGCGCCTGAAGCTTTCGATGGACCGGGTGATCGTCACGGTCGATCGCCACGGCAACACGTCCTCGGGCTCCGTGCCGCTCGCGCTCGATGAAGCGGTGCGTTCCGGCAAGGTGCAGCGCGGCCAGACCGTTCTGCTCGAGGCCTTCGGCGGCGGGTTCACCTGGGCGTCCGCACTGCTCAAGTATTGAAGAGCCGGGAATGGGGAATCGGGAATGGGGAATGGATGGAGCGGCACGGACCTCCGGATTCTCTGGCCCTTGTTCGATGCACGACGTGAGCGACCATCCTCGGAGAGCTTGACCGCATGACGAATCCCGAATCCCGCAATCCGAATCTCGGCTTCGTCTTCCCGGGCCAGGGCTCGCAGTCGATCGGCATGCTGGCCGAACTTTCCGAGTTCCATGCGGAGGTGCGCGCGACGTTCGAGGAAGCCTCGGACGGCGCCGGCATCGACCTGTGGGCGCTGTCGCAGGGCGGTCCCGAGCCGATGCTCAACCGCACCGAGTACACGCAGCCTGCATTGCTCGCGGCCGGCGTCGCCGTGTGGCGGCTCTGGATCGGGCAGGGCGGCGCGCAACCCGCGCTGCTCGCGGGCCACAGCCTCGGCGAGTACACCGCGCTGGTCGCCGCGGGCGTGATCGGGCTGCACGACGCCGCGCACCTCGTGCGCATCCGCGGACAGGCGATGCAGGATGCCGCGCCCGAAGGCGCGGGCGCGATGGCGGCGGTGATCGGCGCCGACGACGCGCTGATCGAGGCGGCCTGCCGCGAAGTGTCGGGCGAGCAGGTCGTGGTGCCGGCCAACTACAACTCGGCAGGCCAGGTCGTGATTGGCGGACACGCACGCGCGGTCGACGACGCGCTCGCGCTTTTGGCCGAGCGCGGCGTGCGCAAGGCGGTCAAGCTCAGCGTCAGCGTCCCTTCGCATACGCCGTTGATGCGCGAAGCGGCCAATCGCCTCGCGGTGGCGCTCGACGCGTATGCCTGGAACGCGCCACGCATCCCGATCGTGCAGAACGTCGATGCCCGCGTGCACGACGACCTCGCCTCGATCCGCGAGGCGCTCGTGCGCCAGCTCTACCTGCCGGTGCGCTGGACCGGATGCGTGCAGGCGCTCGCCGGTGCAGGCATCACGCGCATCGCCGAGTGCGGCCCGGGCAAGGTGCTCACGGGACTGGTCAGGCGCATCGACAAGACGATCGACGGCCGCGCGCTCGGCACGCCGGGCGAATTGGAATCCGCGCTCGCCGACTGGCGCGCCTGATCGCGACGCGCGCGCTACGCGGCGCCGCGCGTTTCTTGTAAGGTTCGCCGCTTCGCAGCGCAGGACGGACACCATGGGCAAGTTGCTGGAAGGCGAGATCGCACTGGTCACCGGCGCGAGCCGCGGCATCGGCGCCGCGATCGCGGACGAGCTCGCCGCGCTCGGCGCGACGGTCGTCGGCACCGCGACCACCGACGCGGGCGCGCAGGCGATCGGCGAACGGCTGGCGCCGCACGCAGGCGCGGGACGCCGGCTCGACGTCACCGATGGCGCCGCGGTCGAGGCGCTCGTCGAGGCGATCGCGAAGGAGCAGGGGCCTGTCTCGATCCTCGTCAACAACGCGGGCATCACGCGCGACCAGCTGTTGATGCGCATGAAGGAAGAGGATTGGCAGGCGATCCTCGACACCAACCTCAGCTCGGTCTACCGCTGCTCGAAGGCCGTGATGCGCGGCATGATGAAGGCGCGCAAGGGCCGCATCATCTCGATCGCATCGGTGATCGGCCTCACCGGCAACCCGGGCCAGGCGAACTACGCCGCGGCCAAGGCCGGCATCATCGCGTTCTCCAAGTCGCTCGCGCGCGAGGTCGGTTCGCGCGGGATCACCGTCAATGTCGTCGCGCCCGGATTCATCGACACCGACATGACGCGCGCGTTGCCTGAACAACAACGCGAAGCACTGCTCGGGCAGATCGCGCTCGGCCGGCTCGGTGCCGCGAGCGACATCGCGCACGCGGTGGCGTTCCTCGCATCGCCCGCGGCGGGCTACATCAGCGGCGAGACGCTGCACGTGAACGGCGGCATGTACATGCCGTAGCCTTGCGATTCAGCGTCTTGCGTGACGCCAGCCGCGCGCCGGGCGCCTTGCGCGCACGTTCCGCCGCTGCTGGCGAGGGCGCGGGCCTTCCACTACAATGCCGCGGTTTGCAGGGGCGCGGTGCCGTGCGGCACCCCCGTCGCGACCGCACCGCACGAATTCCGATCGGAGGTTTACCAGCAATGAGCACTATCGAAGAGCGCGTCAAGAAGATCGTCGTCGAGCAGCTTGGCGTGAAGGACGATGAAGTCACCCCGAACGCGTCGTTCGTGGACGACCTCGGCGCGGACTCGCTCGACACCGTCGAGCTGGTGATGGCGCTCGAAGAGGAATTCGAGTGCGAGATCCCGGACGAGGAAGCCGAGAAGATCACGACCGTCCAGCAGGCGATCGACTACGTCAAGGCGCACGTCAAGGCCTGATCTTCCGCTCCAGGTTTCGCCGCGATACTGCGCCGCGAGGCGCAGTTTTGCTTTTCAACGCACAGTACGGCCACGGATGGCCGTGATCCGCATCGCGGGCGAGGGACGCCCGCCCAGGTGATCTCCCCATGAGCAAGCGTCGCGTCGTCGTCACCGGTCTCGGCATCGTCAGTCCCGTCGGCAACGACGTCGCGACCGCATGGGCGAACATCACGGCCGGCCGCAGCGGCATCGGTCCGATCACCCACTTCGACGCCTCCACCTTCCCGACGCGCATCGCGGGCGAGATCCGCGACTTCGACCCCGCGCAATACGTGGCGGCGAAGGACGTGAAGAAGATGGACCCGTTCATCCACTACGGCATCGCGGCCTCGGTGCAGGCGCTCGCCGACGCGGGCCTCAAGCCGCACGAGCACGACGAGGAACGCATCGGCGTCGCGGTCGGCGCCGGCATCGGCGGGATCGCGACGATCGAACGCACCTCGATCACCTACCACGAGCACGGCCAGCGCAAGATCTCGCCGTTCTTCGTGCCGAGCTCGATCATCAACATGGCGGCCGGGAACCTCTCCATCATGCTCGGCCTCAAGGGGCCGAACATCGCCTGCGTCACCGCGTGCACCACCGGCACGCACAACATCGGCCTCGCGATGCGCATGATCCAGTACGGCGACGCCGACGTGATGGTCGCCGGCGGCGCCGAGTTCTCGACCGTCGGCACCGCGGTCGGCGGCTTCTGTTCCGCGCGTGCGTTGTCCACGCGCAACGACGAGCCCGAGAAGGCGAGCCGTCCGTGGGATCGCGACCGCGACGGATTCGTGCTGTCCGACGGCGCCGGCGTGGTGGTGGTCGAGGAGTACGAGCACGCGAAGAAGCGCGGCGCGCGCATCTACTGCGAGCTGATCGGCTTCGGCATGAGCGGCGACGCGTACCACATGACCGCGCCGAGCGAGAACGGCGAGGGCGGCGGACGCTGCATGGTCGCCGCGGTCAAGGACGCGGGCATCAACCTCGACCAGGTGCAGTACATCAATGCGCACGGCACTTCGACGCCCGCGGGCGACGTGGCCGAGGTGCACGGCATCCGCGGCGTGTTCGGCGCGCACGCGGACAAGCTCATGGTCAGCTCGACCAAGTCGATGACCGGCCACCTGCTCGGCGCGGCCGGTGGCGTCGAGGCGATCTTCTCGATCCTTGCGCTGCGCGATGGCGTGGTGCCTCCGACGATCAACCTCGACAATCCGGGCGAAGGCTGCGACCTCGACTTCGTGCCGCACACGGCTCGCGACGCGCAGCTCGACGTCGTGCTGTCCAACTCGTTCGGCTTCGGCGGCACCAACGGCACCCTGGTGTTCCGCAAGATCTGACCGTGCGGCGGCGGCTCGCCTGGCTCGAAGCCACTCCTGGCACTTCCCCTTCCGGTTCGCCCACGTCCGAGATGCCCCGATGAACTGTGTGGTCCGGGTCCTGCCGGGCTGTCGCGACCTGCTGGCGCTGGCGGCTGCGCAGCCGCTGCGGTATCCGGGGCTGCTCGAGAGCGCCGCGCGCGGCAATGCGCGCGCGCGCCACGACATCCTGTTCGCGTTCCCCGAATCCCCGCTGCGGCTGGACGCGGGCGCGGACGCGCAAGCCGGTGTCCGCTTCCTCGATGCGCTCGATCGCGACTGGCGCACGGCGCGGCTGCCGCGCGTCGATGACGGCTTGCCGTTCCACGGCGGCTGGCTGCTCTACCTCGGCTACGAACTCGCGGCCGCGATCGAGCCGTCGCTGCGGCTGCCGGGCGCGCGCGACCCGCTGCCGGTGGCGCTCGCGTTGCGCTGCCCCGCGGCGATCATCGTCGACCACCCCGCCAACCGCACCGTGCTCGTCGCGGAAGCAGGGCGCGCGGAACTCGTGCACGCGATGCTCGCGGACCTGGAGGCGGCGTCGGCCAATCCTGCCGTTCTGCCCGCGGTGCTCGAGGTGGAGGAGGAACCGCCCGGTCGCTTCCTCGACGGTGTCGCGCGCGTGCACGCGCACCTCGGCGCGGGCGACGTGTTCCAGGTCAACCTCTCGCGCGGCTGGCAGGCGCGATTCGCGGCGCCGCCCGCGCCGGCTGCACTGCATGGCGCCCTGCGCCGTGCGAACCCTGCGCCGTTCGCGGGCCTGCTGCAGGCCGGGGAATGGGCGATCGCGAGTTCCTCCCCCGAGCGCCTCGTCGAAGTACGCGGCGGCGTCGCACAGGCTCGGCCGATCGCGGGCACGCGACCGCGCAGCGCCGGCGACGATGATCTCGCGCGCATGCGCGAGCTCGCAGCGCATCCGAAGGAACGCGCCGAGCACGTGATGCTGATCGACCTCGAGCGCAACGACCTCGGTCGCGTCTGCGTGCCCGCCAGCGTGCGCGTCGACGAACTCATGGTGGTCGAAAGTTACGCGCACGTGCACCACCTCGTCTCGAACGTGCGCGGACGGTTGCGCGACGCCATCTCGCCGGTCGACGTCGTGCGCGCGGTGTTCCCGGGCGGCACGATCACGGGCTGCCCGAAAGTGCGCTGCATGCAGATCATCGCGGACCTCGAAGGGGAAGGGCGCGGCGCGTACACCGGTTCGCTCGGCTACATCGACCGCAACGGCGACCTCGACCTCAATATCCTGATCCGCACCCTCGTGCAGCACGGCGCCGCGGTCGGTTTCCGCGCGGGTGCGGGGATCGTCGCCGACTCGGTCGCCGAGCGCGAACTCGACGAGACCCGCGCGAAGGCGCGCGGCCTGCTCCGCGCGCTCGGTTGCCCGGGCTGACGGGCGCTCGCGTGGGGCGCGCGCGGCATCCGATGTCCAAGCGCGCGGGGCGGAGTGGGTCGCTCCCGGGCCACCCCGGCCATCCGCGCCACGCGCAGCACGCGTGCCCACGCGCAGGCTCGCCCTCGCAGGCCGATTCCGGGTACCCTCGCCGCCGATGAGCCTTACCCACCGATTCCTGCCGGCACCGCCGGCGCGCGGCTTTTCGGCGCTGCGTGCGCTCGTGCTGCTGCTGTTCCTCGGCGTGCTCGCGGCGGGCGCGTATGCATGGCACGACTACCGCGGCTTCGCCGACGCGCCTTTGCCGGTGCAACGCGGGGACCAGACGCTCGTGATCGAGCGCGGCGCGGGATTCCGCGCGATCGTTTCGCAGATGCGCCGCGACGGCCTCGTGCCGAACAACCGGCTGTCGGAACTTCGCTGGCGGCTGCTCGCGCGCGAACTCGGTGTCGACGGCAGCCTGCATGCGGGCGAGTACGCGCTGCCGCGCGGGATCACGCCGCGCGAACTCCTGCGCCGGATGGCCGCGGGCGAAGTCGTGCAACACCGCTTCACGATCGTGGACGGCTGGACCTTTCGCCAGTTGCGCACGGCGCTGGCTGCCGAATCGGGGTTGAAGCAGACGCTCACCACGGAGACCGACGAGGACATCGCGCGCCGCGTCGGCGTCGAGGGTGGCCATCCGGAAGGCTGGTTCCTGCCCGAGACCTACGCCTGGGTGCGCGGCGAGTCCGATCTCGACGTGCTCGTGCGCGCACATGCGGCGATGAAGAAGGCGCTCGAGCGCCTCTGGGGCTCGCGTGCGCCCGACGTGCTGCTGAAGACGCCGTACGAGGCGCTGATCCTCGCGTCGATCGTCGAGAAGGAAACCGGACGCGCGGGCGAGCGCGCCGAGATCGCGGGCGTGTTCATGCGACGCATCAAGTACGGCATGCGGCTGCAGACCGATCCGACCGTGATCTACGGCATCGGGCGCGACTGGGACGGCAACATCCGGCGTCGCGACCTCGAAACCGACACGCCGTACAACACCTATACGCGCGACGGCCTGCCGCCGACGCCGATCGCGTTGCCCGGCGTGCCCGCGATCGAGGCCGCGCTGCATCCCGCGCCCGGCGACGCGCTGTACTTCGTCGCGCGCGGCGACGGCAGCCACGAGTTCTCGCCGACGCTGGACGCGCACAACCGCGCGGTCCGCAAGTACCAGTTGCAGCGCGAATGAGCCGCGGGCGGCTGGTCACGCTCGAAGGCGGCGAGGGCGCCGGCAAGAGCACGGTGCTCGAGGTGGTGCGCGAGCGCATCGCCGCGCATGGCCACGACGTGGTCGCGACGCGCGAACCCGGCGGTACCGCACTCGGCGAAGCGGTGCGCTCGCTCGTGCTCGATCCTGCGCATGCCGGCATCAGCGCCGAAGCCGAATTGCTGTTGATGTTCGCGGCGCGCGCGCAGCTCGTGCGCGAAGTCGTGGTGCCCGCGCTCGCGGCGGGCCAGTGGGTGTTGTCGGACCGTTACGTCGATGCGAGCC
The DNA here is from genome assembly GCA_023430685.1 of Pseudomonadota bacterium. Lineage (GTDB taxonomy): Bacteria > Pseudomonadota > Gammaproteobacteria > Xanthomonadales > Rhodanobacteraceae > Dokdonella_A. The sequence goes on from JAEYZH010000203.1 coordinate 9,861, forward strand.
ATGCGTACCAGGGCGGCGGGCGAGGCCTGCCCGTCGAGTGCATCAGCGGACTCGCGGCCTGGGCCGCGCCGGTGGTTCCCGACCTGACCCTGCTGCTCGACGTGCCGGTGGCGACCGGACTCGCGCGCGCGGGTCGGCGTGGTGACGCCGATCGCATCGAGCGCGAGGGCGCGCCGTTCTTCGAGCGCGTGCGCGCGGCCTATCGCGCGCGCGCAGCGGCCGAGCCCGGCCGATTCCGCGTGATCGATGCCTCGCAACCGCTGCAACAGGTGCGCGCTGATGCGGCTGCCGCGATCGATGCCTTCCTCGCCGGCGTCGGGGAGAGCGCCTGATGCTCCCGCCCTGGCTGGTCGAGAGCTGGCGCACGCTCGCGACGGCGCTCGCGACGCAACGCCTGCACCATGGGCTCCTGCTCGCGGCGCCGGCAGGGCTCGGCAAGCGGGCACTCGCCGAGGCCTTCGTGCGCGCGGCGCTGTGCGAGCGACGCGACCACGACGGGTACGCCTGCGGCCGCTGCCGCGCCTGCGCGTTGCTCGCGGCGGGCTCGCATCCGGATCTCGTGCGTGTCGGGCTCGAATTGCGCGACGACGGCCGGCCGCGCAGCGAGATCACGGTCGACCAGGTTCGCGTGCTCTCGCAGCGGCTCGCGATGTCGAGCCAGTTCGGCGGCTGGCAGCTCGCACTCGTCGACCCGGCGGACCGCTTCAACGCGAGTGCGGCCAATGCGTTGCTGAAGACGCTCGAGGAACCTGCCTCGTCGACGGTGATCGTGCTCGTCGCCGACGAGCCGGCGCGCCTTCCGGCGACGATCCGCAGCCGCTGCCAGCGTATCGAGGTGCGTGCGCCGTCCTCCGCGCAAGCCTCCGAGTGGCTGCTGTCGCAGGGCGTCGAGCCGCCCGTCGCCGACGTTGCGCTGCAGGCGAGCCTGGGCAATCCAGGGCGCGCACTCGAGTGGAGCGCGGACGACACGCTCGCGGTGCGGCGCGCCTGCGCCGACGACCTCTCTGCACTCGCAGCGGGCCGTGACAGCGCGCTCGCGGTCGCCGACCGCTGGTCCGCGGACCGACCCGATACGCGACTGTGGTTCGCCTCGGTGCTCGCGCGCGACGAGGCGCGCGCGCTCGCGAGCGGTCGAACCGGCGCATTCGGCTTGACCGCGCGCGGCGAAATCCCGAAGCTAGCGGCGTGGTCGCGGCACGCCGACCGTGCTCGCGGCCTGCTCGCGACGTCGCTGCGCATCGACCTGTTGTTGCTCGACCTGTTGCGTGCCTGGCCGGCGCGCCGCGGCGCCTGATCCGGATCGCAGCGCGCCGGACCGCCAAACTTGCCGGAATGAACATCCGGCGCCCCGCAAGACCCGGCGCCGGGAAGACGGCGGGTCGGGCGAACTCGGAGGGAAGCGACATGTCGACGCCGGCGATTGGCGGTGCACCACGGCAGGGCATCCTGCCGCTCGCGATCAAGGACAAGGGCGCGCTGTTCAATGCCTACATGCCGTTCGTGCGCGGCGGCGGTCTGTTCGTTCCGACCAGCAAGCGCTACAACCTCGGCGACGAGGTGTTCATCCTGCTCACGGTGATGGAAGAGAAGGACCGCCTGCCGGTGCCCGGCAAGGTGATCTGGATCACGCCCGCGGGCGCGCAGGGCAACCGCATGGCGGGCATCGGCGTGCAGTTCAACGAATCCGCGGACGGCGAGGCGGCCCGCACCAAGATCGAATCGATCCTCGCCGGCATCCTCACCCAGGAACGCCCGACGCACACGATGTAGCGTCGCGTGCGCCGCTCGAACCGCAGGGCTAGCCGGCGAGCGCGGCAGCCGCGTGGCGCTTGATCGTCGCGAGCATCGAGGCGAAGCCGTTCGAGCGGGTCGGTGAAAGGTGCTTCGCGAGGCCGATCGCTTCGACGAAGCGCGGTTCGGTGGCGAGGATCTCGGCCGCGGGGCGGCCCGAGTAGACGCGCAGCAGCAGGGCCGCGAGCCCGGACACGATCGATGAATCGCTGATGGCGGCAAAGTCCATGCGCCGCGCATCGCCTTGCGCGACGAGCCAGACCTGCGACTGGCAGCCCTGCACCTTGTGCTCGTCTGTGCGCCACTCGTCCGGGAAGGGCG
>JAEYZH010000116.1 GCA_023430685.1 Pseudomonadota bacterium
GGTCTACCTGAACGAGGATTGGCCCGCGATCAGCGGCGGCTGCCTGCGCTTCCTCCATCGCATCGACGACATCGACGACCTCGTCGTGCCCGAGATCCGGCCGCTGTACCGCACGCTCGTCGCGTTCCGACGCGCCGACAACTCGTTCCACGGCCATCTACCGCACGAAGGCGAGCGCCGCGTGGTGCAGGTCGCGTGGCTCACGTCCGAAGACGAGAAGCTGCGCAAGACCCGACGCGGCCGCCTGTCTCGATTCTTCAAGCGCGTGTTCGGCGGTCTCGACCGGCGGCTCGGCGCGGGGCGCGATCGCAATGCCGCGCATCGCGACTGAACCCGGACCGCCTCGCTCGCACCTGAAGCGCGGCCACGGCCGCGGTGCCGCGCGTGCGCTGGGACGACGATGCGCCGTATCCTCGCGGCAAACTCCGGGAGTGCGACCGATGAATCCGAACATGATGTGGCGAACCCTGGCCGGTGTCCTGCTCGTGGCCGTGCTCGCGGGCGGAGCCGCGCAGGCGCGCCAGGGCGAGCCGCCCTACAGCCTGCAGCACCCGGCCAAGGCGGGTTTCGATGTGCCGATCGTCGACGTCGCGCCGCTGCGCGCGTCCGAACGCCGACGCGCGGTCGACGACGCGGCGGCCGCACGCGGCACCAAGCGGCTCGGCGTCGCCGATCCGCGCGAAGTTTCGATTCGCCCGGAGCTCGCGGGCCGCTGGGACGTGCTCGACGACGGCACCCGACTCTGGCGCGTGCGCGTGCGTGCGGAAGGTGCGACGGACCTCCGCCTCGCGTTTCCGCATTTCGACCTGCCGGAAGGCGCCACGCTACACGTGATCGGCGCGAACGACTACTTCCAGGGCCCGTACACGGCAGCCGATCGCGGCGCCGCGGGGTTCCGCTCGCCGGTCGTCCCGGGTGAGACCGCGACCGTCGAACTGCGCCTGCCGGCCGGTGTCGAGCTCGCGCCAGGCGCGCTCGAACTCGGCACGGTCGGCGCCGGCTATCGCGACCTGTTCGGTGCGAAGCAGACGCTCGGTACCGGCCCGGGCGCTTCCGGCAGCTGCAACATCAACGTCGCCTGCCCGCTCGGCGATGCGTATCCGAACGAGATCCGCTCGGTCGGCCACTACGAGTTCCAGGCCGCCGACGACGGCGGCTTCTACATCTGCACCGGCACGCTGGTCGCGAACGTCCCGCGCGACAAGCGCAACCTGTTCCTGTCCGCGCGCCACTGCGTGCAGGTCGCGAGCGAGGCGCAGTCGATGGTCGTGTACTGGAACTACGAATCGGCGAGCTGCAATGCGCTGGTTGCCCCGGCGGGCGGGTACTTCAACGACAACCAGTCCGGCGCGACCCTGCGCGTGACGCGCGCGGACACCGACCTCACGCTGGTCGAGCTCACTTCCGCACCCGACCCGGACTGGAATCTCTACTACGCGGGTTGGGACGCGAGCGGCGCCGCGCCCGACGCGACCATCGGCATCCACCATCCGTCCGGCGACGTCAAGAAGATCACCGCCGGACCGCGTCCCTCGACGATGGCCAACTGCATCTCGACGACGAATTACCCGGGTTCGCACTGGCGCAGCGGGCCCTACACGCAGGGCACGACCGAAGGCGGCTCGTCGGGATCGGCGCTGTTCGCCGCCGCCTCCGATGACGGCGGCAACGCGCGCCGCGTCGTCGGCGTGCTGTCCGGCGGCACCGCGGGTTGCAGCGCGCTGTCGCCCTCGCAGCCCGATGACGGGTACGACTGCTACGGCAAGCTCTCGCAGTCGTGGGACGGCGGTTCCTCCGCGGGCCGCCTGCGCGACTGGCTGGACCCTGCCGGCACCGGCACGCGCGCCGTGGGCGGCATCGGGCAGAACGACGCCGTGTTCGAGCCGACTCCGGGTCATTCACGACGCGCCTGGCCAGCCGAACTGCTGCACTCGCGCCGCCGCTGATCGCGCGCGTGTTCGTCGACACGCACTGCCATCTCGACGTCGCCGAGTTCGACGCCGACCGCGCACGCGTGATCGAGCGCGCGCGCGTCGCGGACGTCGTCGCGCAGGTCGTGCCCGCGATCGACCTCGCGGGCTTCGCGGCATTGCGCGACCTCTGCGCGGCCCACGCCGACCTGCATCCGGCGTACGGCCTGCATCCGCTGTTCCTCGAGCGGCACGAACCCGCGCACCTCGACGCGCTCGCGGTCTGGCTGGAGCGCGAACGCCCGGTCGCGCTCGGTGAATGCGGGCTCGATTACTACGTCGAAGATCTCGATCGCCGCACCCAGCAGGTCCTCTTCGATCGCCAGCTCGCGCTCGCACGCGCATTCGACCTGCCGGTGATCCTGCACGCGCGCCGCGCCGTCGACGACGTGATCACCGCGATCCGCCGTTGCGGCGGCCTGCGCGGCGTCGTGCACAGTTTCTCGGGCAGCCTCGACCAGGCGCGGCGGCTGTGGGACCTCGGGTTCCTGCTCGGCATCGGCGGACCGGTCACCTACGAACGCGCGAAACGCCTGCGCGGCCTCGTCGCGGCGATGCCGATCCAGCACCTGCTGCTCGAAACCGATGCCCCGGACCAGCCGCTGCACGGCCATCGCGGCGCACGCAACGAGCCTGCGCAGGTGCGCGAAGTCGCCGAGGTCGTCGCCCGGCTGCGCGGCATCGGCATCGACGAACTCGCGGCCGCGACGACCGCGAACGCGCGGCGCCTGTTCGGCATCGCGTGACGTTCAAGCGCCCGGCGGCGGCCTGGCGGGATCGAGCAGGCGCGCGAGCGCGCGCGAAACGGCGGCGAACGCGAACGCACCTGTCACATGCGTCGCCGCACCGAGGCCGCCGCCGCAGTCGAGTTTGCCGCCCTCGCCGCCCGCGGGACGCACGCCGCAGACCGTGCCGTCGGCCTGCGGATAGCGCACGTTCTCGCGCGAGTACACCGCCTGCACGCCGAAATAGCGCTTCGGTCCGCGCGGGAAATTGAACTCATCGCGCAGCTTCTTGCGCACCAGCGCGAGCAGCGCATCGTGCTCGGTGCGCGACAGGTCGCGCACGCCGACGAGGGTCGGATCGGTGCGCCCGCCGGCCGAGCCGCAGGTGATCAGCGGCAGCTTGCGACGCCGGCACCATGCGATCGCCTCGACCTTGACGCGAAACGCGTCGCAGCAGTCGACCACGAGGTCATGCCCACGCCCGAGCAGGGATTCGAGGTTCGACGGCGTCAGGAATTCCTCGATCGCCTCGAGCCGGATGCCCGGCCGGATCCGGCGCGCGCGCTCGGCCATCACCCCGACCTTGGGACGCCCGTACTCGCCGTCGAGCGCATGTAGTTGGCGATTGGTGTTGCCGACGCAGACATCGTCGGCGTCGACGAGCGTGAGCTGGCCGATGCCGCTGCGCGCGAGCGCCTCCACCACCCAGGAGCCGACGCCACCGATGCCGACCACGCAGACGCGCGCCTGCGCGAGGCGCGCGACGCTGCCGACGCCATAGAGGCGGTCGATGCCGTTGAAGCGTTCGTCGACGAGCGGATGGTCCATGCGGCGCGCAGGGT
>JAEYZH010000042.1 GCA_023430685.1 Pseudomonadota bacterium
CGGCGCGCGATCGACGGCGCCGCCCGTGGGCGTTTGCGCGCGGCGATGCCGAGGGCGGGGGCAAGGCCTGCCGCGTCGGCTCAGCCGCCCGGCATCGCGACCGGCTCGCCGCGCTGGCGCAACAGCGACAGCGCGCGCAGGCCGTCGTCGTCGGCCGGCGTCCAGCTTCGCGCCGGAGCGTCCGCGCGGCGCACGCGGGCGAGCACGTCGAAGAAACCGCCGTCCGCGATCCCCGCGCTATCGAGCAGCAGCGCCGGCAGGTAGAACGAAGCCGTGTCCTCTCGCAGCGACACGCCGCGCGCGGTGTCGTACAGCAACCACGGCGCGGGCTGCTCGTTCGCAACCTCGCCGTCGTCGAAGCCTGCCTGTTCGTAGACGCGAGGCAACGCGGGCAGGTGGTCGCCGTAGAACAGCAACAGGCTGCGACGCGGGCGCTTGCTCAAGGCGTCGGCGAGGCGGCCGAGGGCGCGGTCCGCGTTCTCGAGGTGGAGCAGGTACCCGCGCAGGCGCTGCGCGGCGGCGGCATCGAGGCCGGGTGGCAAAGGCTGCGCCGCGAGGCGCACGGGATCGGCATTCGGATAGGCGTCGTAGGGGCCGTGGTTCTCCATGCTGATCGCGAACAGGAACAGCGGCTGTCGCGCGCGGTCGAGTTGGGCGAGCAGGTGGTCGATGAGCGCATCATCGGCGACGTAGTAGCCCACGCGTGGCGCTCCGTCGAAATCCTCGATGCCGAGGAACGCGTCGAATCCAAGGTTCGCGAGGGCCGAGGCGCGGTTCCAGAAGTCGCGCAGATGCGGGTGGACCGCAATCGCGTCGTACCCGCGCGCTCCGAGCACGCGCGCGAGGCTATCCATCGGCCGTGCGGTGAGTCGGAAGTACGGGTACTGCACGCCGGGGAAGTAGCGCATCGCGAGCCCGGTGAGCACTTCGAACTCGGTGCGGATCGTGCCGCCGCCGTAGGTCGGCACCCACAGGTCGCCGTGCCGCGACATCGCCGCGAGGCGACGGAACTCGGGCAACACCTGTGCAGGCTCGAGGCCACGCAGGCGCGCCGCATCGAAGAACGATTCGCTCTGCACGACGATGATGTCGGGCGATTCGCCGGTCGACGTGGCGGCCGTGGCGGCCGGGGGGTAGCGATCCACGAGCGCGCGTGCCTGCACGGGATCGGGTTCGGGCAGATCGAACTTCAGGTCGCGGGCGTAGCGGACCAGCGTCAAGGGCAGACCGATCGTGCGCGCCGATTTGGAAGGCGACCAGGCGAGGAAGTCCGGATCCTCGGCCGCGAACACGGTCGTCCATGGCCGCGTGTCGAACAGCACGCTGCCGGCGAGCAGGACCGACGTGGCGAGCAGCAGCCCTCGCGCGAGGCCGCGCATCCGCTGCCACCGACGTTCGCGCAGCGCGAGCAGAACGAGCGCGCCGACCGCGACCACGAACAGCATCTGCATCCGTCGCGGCACGTAGCGCGACAGCAGCGCGCCGCCGTCGCCCAGATGCGCGAGCAACACGAAATCGGCCGGCAGCAGCGGCGTGTCGAGCTGGTCGAGCTTGACCGCGTTCGCTGCGTACAGCAGGTACAACGCGAGCACGACGACGGCTGCGCAGAACAGCGGTCGCCGGGTCAGGCCGAGCAACACGAGGCAGGCGAGCAGCGGCGGCAGCGCGTTCGCGAGCAGCAGGGCCGGATCGAGCGGCGGTGGCGCGACCGCACTGCTCGCCGCGCGACAGGCCGGATCCAGCCACGCGACCATCGCAGCGCACAGCAGGCCGACGACGAGCGCGTAGGCCACGAGCCCGGCCGCCAGCGAGCCGCGCGCAGGCGCTCGCGCGATCGTGCCGTCGTTGCCCCCGAATACGCGCCTCACGGCCATCGTCTCCCGCAACGCCGTCCGACGACCCATGGGTCGGATACGCCTAGAATATGCGATTCGGCGCGCCGTTCCCGCCGCCCGCCGGCGCTGCACCGCACGGCCGCCTTGCGCCGCGCTTCGCCGCTGCTCTACGCTCGCGCGCTTGGGGAACAGGGGCACCACATGCTGCAAGCCGCGGGAAGCATCGCATTCGGGCTATTCGGGCTGGCAGTCCTGGTCGCCATCGCGTTCGCGTTCTCGAACAACAAGCGCGCGGTGGACTGGCGCCTGGTAGGCACCGGCGTGCTGCTGCAGATCGTGTTCGCCGCGCTGGTGCTCAAGCTCCCGCTCGGCCGCGACGTGTTCGACGCGGTCGCGACCGGGTTCGTGAAACTGCTCGGCTTCGTCAACGTCGGCTCGAGCTTCATCTTCGGCAGCTTCATGGACGTGTCGAAGTTCGGCTTCGTGTTCGCGGTGCAGGTGCTGCCCACGATCATCTTCTTCGCCGCGCTGACCGGCGTGCTCTACCACCTCGGCGTGATGCAGCAGATCGTGCGCGCGATGGCCTGGGTCATCACGAAGGTCATGCGCGTGTCGGGCGCGGAGACGACCAGCGTCTGCGCGAGCGTGTTCATCGGGCAGACCGAGGCGCCGCTGACGATCAAGCCGTACATCGAGCGGATGACGCAGTCAGAGCTCATGACCGTGATGATCGGCGGCATGGCGCACATCGCGGGCTCCGTGATGGCCGCCTACGTCGGCCTGCTCGGCGGCACCGACCCCGCGCAGCAGCAGTTCTTCGCCAAGCACCTGCTGACCGCGAGCATCATGGCCGCGCCGGCGACGATGATGCTCGCGAAGATCCTGGTGCCCGAGACGCAGGAGCCGCTCACGCGCGGCACCGTCAAGCTCGAGGTCGAGAAGACCACCGCGAACGTGATCGACGCGGCCGCGACCGGCGCGGCCGACGGCCTGCGCCTCGCGCTCAATGTCGGCGCGATGCTGCTCGCGTTCATCGCGCTGATCGCGTTGATCAACGGTCCGATCGAATGGCTCGGCACGCGCGCCTGGGGCGGCGACCCGAACGCCTCGATCAACGCGTGGCTGTCGGCGAGCCTCGGCCACCCGGTCGCGTTGTCGCTGCAGACGATCTTCGGCTGGGTGCTCGCGCCGGTCGCGTGGCTGATCGGCGTGCCCTGGCACGACGCGACCCTGGTCGGCAGCTTCATCGGCGAGAAGGTCGTCATCAATGAGTTCGTCGCCTACGTCGACATGGCCAACAACCTCGACAAGCTCGACCAGCACAGCCAGCTGATCGCGACCTATGCATTGTGCGGATTCGCGAATTTCTCCTCGATCGCGATCCAGATCGGCGGCATCGGCGGCCTCGCTCCGAGCCGCCGCGCCGACCTCGCGCGCCTCGGTCTGCGCGCCGTGCTCGGCGGTTCGCTCGCGACCTTCATGACCGCGACGATCGCAGGCGTGCTCGAGCGGCTCTAGCGCCGGGCTCGTTCCGCTACGGCGAGGGCTTGAACACGCCTGGCGCTGCGGCGTGCGCGTGCAACGCCAGCTGAGTGCGGCGGTGCGGGTTCCGTGGATGTTCACCTGCGCGGCGCATAGTCCCTCCCCGGCATCCTGGCGGCCGATGGAGGGACCATGCACGGACATCGATGGCTCTGGCTGGCGCTGGTCGCGTGCGCAGGCGGCGTGCACGCGGCGGAGCGTGCGGATGCGGAACTCGCGATCGCGCAGGCCTCGGCCGCGGTGCAGGCGGCCGAGCGCAATGACGCGCTGCTGCACGCGGCACCCGAGGCGAACGCCGCCCACGAGCACCTGCGACTCGCCGAGCACGCGTTCACGCGTCGCGACTGGCTGGACAGCACGCAGGCCGCCGAAAAGGCGCGCCTCGACGCCGACCTCGCCAATGCCTTGACGCGCGAACGTCGAGCGACCGCCGCGCGCACCGAAGTCGAAGCAGGCGTGCGCGACCTGCGCGTGCGCAGCGGCCTGCCGGCCGGAGGTGCGCCATGAAGACGCTGGGCGTCCCCGCGATCGCACTCGCGGCCGCGCTGCTCGCGAGCTGCGTGGTGTCGCCGCCGCGATCCGATCCGCAGCTCGTCCGCTTGCAGGACGAACGCGCGCGGCTGCACGCCGACCCGCGCATCGCGATGCACGCGGCGACCGAGCTGCGCGTCGCCGATGCAGCGGTCGACCTGCTCGTGCAGGAGCGACCGCGCCTCGACGAGCGCGCGTTCCGCCATGGCGCCTACCTCACCGAACGCCACCTGCGCATCGCCGAGGCGAGCGCACTGGCGCGCTACGAGGAGCAGCGCACCGACGAACTCGCGCGCGAACGCGAGCGCCTGCTCGCGCAGGTGCCCGTGCGCGTCGATCCTGCGCGCATCGATCCGGCGCGCATCGATTCGATCCGCACGACGCCCGGCGGCTATCCGCCGGTCACCTATCGCGCGGCCAACGACCACCATCGTCGCCTCGCGGCGCTGCAGGCGCAGCTGACCGGCATCGAATCGCGGCTGGATCAGCACGGCCTCGTCGTGGCGCTGGCGGACTACCAGTTCGAGAACGGTCGCGGCGAGCCGCGCGCGACCACCCAGCGCGCGCTCGATTCGCTCGCCAACGCGATGCGGACCGACCCCGCCACGCGCCTCGCGGTCGCGAGCGAACCCGGTGATGCGCTCGAAGCACGCCGCGCCGCGGCCGTGCGTGCCTATCTCGCGACGCGCGGCATCGCACCCGAGCGCGTCAATGCCGATTACGCGGCACCCGCGCTGCAGGCGCCGCGCGGCGGCGTGCGCCTCGTGCTGCGCATCGACGAGGCGCACGATCGCCTCACGGATCGCTGAGTGACGCACGTCGCACGCAGCCGGCGCGACGAAGGCGCACCGCTGCACGCTTGCTAGACTCTGCCGATCGCTGGGTGGTGGAGTCCCGCATGCAGCACGCGCAGGTCGTCGTCGTCGGTTCGTACATCCAGGACCATGCCTGGCTCACCGATCGCTTCCCGCAGGTCGGCGAGACGCGACTCGCGCTCGGCTTCAACACGGGTCCCGGCGGCAAGGGCTTCAACCAGGCGGTCGCCTGCGCGCGCCAGGGCGTCGGATGCACGTTCATCGGCGCGATCGGCGACGACCACCTCGGCGCGATCGCGCAACGCTTCGCCGCCGACGAAGGACTGCCGTGCCGCTGGCTGGTGCGCGGCGACGTGCCGACCGCGGCCTCGAGCATCGTCGTCGACGCGAGCGGATCGAACCTCATCGTCGCGAACCTCGCGGCCAATGAACACCTCGATCCGGCCTTCATCGAGGCCCAGTCGGACGTGTTCGAGCGCGCGCGCGTGTTGCTGCTGCAGCTCGAGAACAACCAGGACGCGGTGGCGACCGCGCTCGCGCTGGCGGCCCGCCACCGCCTGCTGCGCGTGCTGAATCCCGCGCCGGTGGCACCCGCGTTCGACGTCGCGCTGCTTGCGCAGTGCGACCTCGTCACGCCCAACGAAACCGAGTTCGCGCTGCTGCTCGAGCGCGCGCACGGCACGCCGGTGGACGCGGCGACGCTCGCGGCACGCGGGGACGCTGACCTGCATGCGCTGTCGCGCAAGCTCGGCGTCGCGAGCGTCGTGATCACGCTCGGATCCCGGGGCTGCTTCGTCTCCCACGCGGACGGCGCGCGTCTCGGCGACGACGCGCCGTGCTACCGCCTCGCGCCCGCGCGCGTCGCCGCGGTCGATTCGACCGGCGCGGGCGACGCGTTCTCGGGCTCGCTGGTCGCCGCGATGCTGCGCTTCGAGGGCCAGCCGTTCCGCGTCGCGGTCGACCACGCGAACCGCAGCGCCGCGATGTCGACCGAGATCGTCGGCACGGCCCCGGCAATGCCGCGCTTCGACGACGTCATCGCGCGCTTCGGCAGCGCCAGCAACGCCTGAAACACGCAGCACACCGAAGCCGTCTCGTTCGTGTGCTTCGCGGTCCGACCTGCTGATTCGAGTCGGTCAGTCGCACGAGCGACGGCTCGCGCGGCGCGCGCGATGCAGGCGCAGGCGCAGGTGGCGATTGCGTGCGCGACGCCAGAAGATCCAGGCGACGAGCGCGACGAGCACCGCCGCGGCGGCGAGGATCGCGCCCTGTCCGCGGTGCACCCACTCGAGCAGCCATTCGCGATTCTCCGCGCCGACGTAGCCGAGCCAGACCCAGATCGGCACCGAGATCACGGCGGCGAGGCCGTCGAGCGCGATGAAGCGCAGGAACGACACGCGATGGGTCATCCCCGCGGTGAGGAACACCGCCGAGCGCAGCCCGGGCAGGAAGCGCGCGACGAACATCAGGCGGTTGCCGTAGCGGTCGAACTTCGCCTGCACCAGCGCGTAGCGTCGCGGGGTCAGCAGGTGCGCGATCCAGCGCACGCGCATCGCGCGCACGCCGAAGTGATGGCCGATCAGGAACATCGTCGAATCGCCGACGAGCACGCCCGCGAGGCCCGTCAGCATCATCAGGCGCACGTCGGCGAAACCGAGCCCCGCGATGATGCCGCCGGCCACCAGCGAGATGTCCTCGGGGATCGGCACGCCGAAACCGCTGACGAGCAGCACGAGGAACACCGCAAGGTAGCCGTTCTCGGCGAACAGGCGGATCAGTTGGTCGAGGAAATCCATGCGACGTGGTGCGGGCGTTCGGCAAGGCTCGTGCGGGACGGGGAAGTCTAACCGCGCACGCAGGGCGGTAGATGATTCCCCGCTGTCGCAGGGTCGGTCGCCGCACCCGCGGCGTCAGGTCGCGTAGACCTGCAGCGCGCAGCGCACGGTCGCCTCGTTCACACGCGCCACGTCCAGCGCGGACTGGTAGCCACCGGCGACCACGAACACGATCGGGATGCCGAGGCGGCGCGCCATGCCGAAGACGGCCAGGTCGCGCTCGGCGAGCGCCGCGTCACTGAATCCCGAAAGGCCCTTCGGGTCGCGCTCGTGGCTGTCGGCGCCGGCCTGGTAGACGACCAGGTCGGGCGCGTGCTCGACCAGCAGCGCGTCGATCCGCGCGAGCGCGCGAAGATGCGCATCCGCGCCATCGCGCGCGAGGCGCACTTCGAACGGCCAAGATCGCGCGTGGCCGATGCAGCCGAAGCGGGTGCCGAACATCGAGGCGTTGAACAGGTTGGGCAGGCGCGCGGCATATTCTTCGGTACCGTTGCCACCGTGTTCGTCGCAATCGATCACGAACACGCGAAGGTGGGGCCAGGCGTGTGCGAGCAACGCGAGACCGTTGAGCGCGCAGAAGCCCGAACCACGCTCGAACACCGCATGGTGGAAGCCGCGCGCGAGGTTCATCGCGATGCCGTGCGCACGCGCGTGGCGTGCCGCCGCGAGCTGGCCAGACAGCATCGCGTAGGCGGCGTCGCGCACCGCAGGGCTCCATGCGATGCCCTGGCTCGATGCGAGCGGCTCGATGCCGCGGTCGAACGCGTCGAGATAGTCGGCTGCGTGCAGTCCGCGCAGCAGGTCGCGGTCGAGTGGCTCAGGCGCGTGCGTTTCGACGAGACCCGCGGCTTGCAGTGCACGGGCCGCGACGGCGAGCCGCGCGAACAGCGTTTCGCCACCCGCTGCGTAAGCCGGCTCGTACGACATGTGCAGGCGCATCACGCAGGCACCCTTGCCGCGCGCGCAGCGAACGCGCGCAGCTCGGCGAGCGTCGTGGTGGCTGGAGACAGCATGCCCCCCCGAAGTTCGGATTCGAGCTGCGCGGAGAATGCACGTGCGCGATCCGACGGCTCCACCGCGAGCGTGGTCAGGCGCAGGAACCGCACCTGTGCAATCGCGCCGATCGGCAGGCGGCGGCCATGCTCGATGGCGCGGCCCTGCGCATCGTCGGAGTGCGCGAGCGCGCAGAGCGAGCCCGGCGGAAGCTCTACGCCGTTGAGGCAGACCGGTTCGAGCACGACGGCCGAGTGAGACTCGCCGAGGTTCATCTTCTCGACCAGCAGCGGACGTTCGTGCCCATCCACGAACACATTGACCGATCCGCCGCGACGCACCCGACCGTGAGCGAGTTCGAGGAAGAACTCCTCGGCCTGCGAGCAGCTTCCGATCTGCGGCTTCTGCGGCATGGGCGGCAGCGCGTAGCCTCGCGTGCCATCACGCATCAGGACGTATTCGATCATGCGCACGAGCAAACGGCTTTCCGGCAGCGCGAGCGTGCGCAGCGCGTCGTGGATGCGCCGGCGCAGGCCCGCGAGCCGTTCGACGAGTTCGGCGTACTGCGCTGCGACCGCGACGCGACCGTCGCCGATCTGTTCCGCGCGACGCCACCCGTGCCGCCAGCCTGCCGCGATCAGTGCAGCCGTCGCGAAGCCGGTGTCGCGCGTCGGCCAGTCCTCGAAGAGATCGAGGTCACCGACCTCATCGGGTGGGCCCGGGGCATTGATGAAGGTGGACAGGAAGCGCGTCGCCTGCGTGTAGCCGCAACCGCGCCGCTCGGTACGGTGGGACGGGTGCTCGTCAAGCATCTCCTCGAGCGTGCGACGCAGCCGCAAGCCGTGCGCGCGGAACTGGTCGACGACTTCGTGGCCCATCTCCGGGCTACTGCATCGTCGTCAGCAGCGCACGCACGAGGTGGTGCGTCTGGGCGCGATCACGCGCATCGAACGTGAAGATCGGCACCGGCGACCCGATCCGTCGGATCGCCTCGCGCACGGGGCCGAGCGTGAACGCCGGGGCCTGGTCGGTGTGCGTGATGCCGATGACGATCGCGAGTTCCGGATGAGTCGCGCGGATTTCGCGCAGCCAGTGCTCGCACTCGTGCGCGACGTCGGGCGCGCTGCCGTCGAGCACGACGACGACGCCGAACGCGCCTTCGAACACGATCGAGCGCATGAAGGCGAAGCGCTCCTGGCCGGGGAGGCCGTAAACGAGCAATGGCGTGCCGTCGTCGAGCGTCGCTGTCGAGAAATCGAGCGCGACCGTCGTCGTGGTCTTCTCGCCGATCGCTCCGTCGCTGAGCGGCATCTCGGTGGAGATCGGGTCGTGGTCGGTGACCGCGCGGATCGCAGTGGTCTTGCCGGCCCCGACCGGACCCGCGAACACGAGTTTCGCGACGCCCGGAGCCGCGTTTCCGATGGGGGTGGACATCGTGTCGGTGCTCATGACAGGCGCAACCCGAAATGCGCGGCCAGCCGCGAGAACAGCCCGCTCGAGGGCGGGGAAACGGGGGGCGTCACGGCGGAGCGCCCATCATGCAGCAATCCCGAGGCGGCGAAGGCCCACAGGCACGCGCCCACTTCGCTGTCGGCGACGCCGGTACGACGCGCAATTTCGGCCGGCGTCGATGCGCCGCGCTGCAAAGCGCGAACCACCGCCAGCGGTTCGAGCAGCGTGGCCGCGGCACCGAGGTCGGGCCAGTCGCGCAGCGTGACCGCCGTGGCGGGAAACGCCGGCAGTTGCGCGCGCACCTGCCAGGCGGCATGCAGCAGGAACGCATCGAGGCTCGTGGAGATTTCGCCCGGTGGCGCTCGCCGCACGGGCTCCTCGAGTGCGGCGAACGTCCAGTCGCTGTCGCTGCCGAGCCGCTCTCGCGCACGCAGCTGGTCGCTGACCGTGGCGCTGAGGACGCGACCGGTCCCCGGCAACAGCCAGACCGTGACGTTGCGCCATCGCGCTTCGATGTTCCTGCCGGCCAGTCCGGCGGTGTTCACGAGTTTCACGATGCCGCACGCGGAAGAGCGCGAGGCGGGCGCCGGTTGCGGCGTCGCCTGCGGCTCGTTCGGGCCGCACAGCAGTTCGAACAACGCGCGCGTCAGGCGCGCGACGGACGAGCCGGATTCCGCGGTCCCGGCGGCCGCACCGATTTCGAGCGCGGGGGTGCCGCGCCGGCGCGCGATCTCGAGCACGCGGCGGCCGTATTCGTCGTCCGGATCGGCGGCCACGACGTCGCATCGCGTGCCGTCCCATTCGGTCGCGCGCGCCTGCACGCGGTGCGCCGCCAATGCATTGGCGGCGAGGCGGAAGCGCTGCGCCGTCGCGGGGTCGAGACCCGCATAACGCAGATCGAAGGGCATGACGGTGGATTCCTTGCGGATCAGGCATCGCGCGCGTCACGCGACGCGCGCGAAGACAGGCCGGTTCCGGCTCAGGAGAAGTCGAGCGACTTCTCGAACGTGCGCAACTCGTGGCGCGCCATCGCGAGGTTCGACTTCGCGCGGTCGAGCACGACGTAGAGGAACAGTTTCTGGTTCGACTCGAGCGGACGCAGCACGTGGTACTGCTTGGTCAGGCTGATGAGGATGTCCTCGATCGTGTCGTTGAGCTTGAGCGCATTGGCGACCTTGCGCTTGGCCTTGACGACTTCGGTGTTGCCCGCCGCCGCGAGTTCGAGGTTGACCGCGGTACCGTCGCCCGCGAGCAGCATGCCGCTGTCGGCGTCCACGAGTGCGGAAGCGACGTAGCCGTCGAGGCTGCGCAGCGGTTCGAGACTGATCTTTGCCATGGTGTTCACCCTGTTTGACGTATCCGAGCGGGAACCGCGCTCGACGGGGCTGGACCACCAGCCGTGTGAGGTCGTGCCTTCAACCCGCGTTCCGCGCGAGGATCGCGGCGATGCGCGCGGCGGTATCGAGCGCGGCTCGCAGCGTCGACGCCAGCACCTCCGAGCCGTCCGAGCCGACAGAGAGCATGTAGCCGGTGCCCTGGTGCGGCAGGCGCACGATCACGATCGCGCCTGCCGACGTGGAGACGACCGCGTAATCACAGCGGCTGCCGAGCGCATCGCGGGCGAACGACTCGCCGAGCGCGAGCATCGAGCTCGTCATCGCGGCGAGGCGGTCGCCGTTGCCGCTGCCCACGCTCGCGAGCAGGCGGCCGTCGGCGCTGCCGACGCAGGCGAACTTCAACGCGGGCGCGCGGCGCAGCAGCGACTCGAGGTCGGCGATCACGTCACCGCGCGTCGATCCGGTCGAAGCATCGGCCAGCCGGCCTTCCCTTCTGTGTGCGCTGCCCGTCACGACGTGCTGTCCTGTCCCGTGCTGGATCCGGTATGCGTCTTGCATAGCTTGCGTGGTGGAGCCGCCGGGCTAGGTTCTCCTACAGCCAGGCTGTATCGATGCCATGAGTTCGCCTGCATTCTTAGAATGGCTGCGAAACTCCACCATCGGGGATTCACCGAGGCGGAGTGCGCTGCACAATCGGATTCGCGGCTCGGATCGTGGTGCAAGACATTGATCGGAATCGGTTTGTGACAGTTCGCCAGCGTATGGCTGCTTGTGACGAAGTTCACATTTCTTAACGAGGCGGAGCATTGCTCGCTTGGCTACGACATCGCACGTTGTGACGCTCGCCGCCGGGTCCCTGCACCCGGTCTGGCTGCGCGGTTTCCTGTCCCTGATCCAGTCGGTCGACGACGTCGAGGTCGTCGGGCATGCGAGCGACCCGCAGGGCTTGCTCGATGTGCTCGCTCGCCGTCGACCCGGCATGCTCGTCATCGATTCGACGATGCTGCAACCGGTGAGGGCGCTCGTGCGACCCGGCGACCACCTGCCGCGGGTGCTGGTCGTCGGGCGGGCCACCCATGCGGGAACCCGCCCGCTGTTCGGACCCGAAGGGTGCTGCGGCTACGTCAGTGAACGCGAGGACGAATCCTCCATCGCGGAAGTGGTCGCGCACGTGGGGCGCTGCGCGCTCCCGCACCCGGCGCCGGCCGGATGCCGTGACTGCCGCGTCCCGCGCTCGCTCAGGCCGCCCTCGCTGCCGTTCACGCAGCGCGAGCGCGAGGTCTTCGAGCGCATCGGGTGGGGCCTCGGACCGAGCGAGATCGCGATGCAGCTGGGCGTCCATGTGAAGACGGTCGAGACCCATCGCGAGACCCTCAAGCGCAAGCTCGGGCTGTCCTCGTCCACGCAATTGCTCGATGCCGCATTCAAGTGGCGAGACGGCGAGCCGCTCGCCGGCCTGCCCGTCGGTGCGACGGACGCAGGACGTGCGGCGTGATGCATTCGCGGTAGCCGCGCGGCCAAGCGCGGCAGAGCGCAGGCGCTAGAATCACGCGATGCGCATCGGCCCCCACCTGATCGACCCGCCCGTCGTGCTCGCGCCGATGGCCGGCGTCACCGACAAGCCGTTCCGCCAGCTGTGCAAGCGGCTCGGCGCGGGCCTCGCCGTGTCCGAGATGACGACCGCCGATCCGCGGCTGTGGACCACGCGCAAGTCGCAACGGCGCATGGACCACGTCGGCGAGCCCGACCCGGTCAGCGTGCAGATCGCGGGCTACGATCCGGCGATGCTCGCCGAGGCCGCGCGCTTCAACGTCGCGCACGGCGCGCAGCTCGTCGACATCAACATGGGCTGCCCCGCGAAGAAGGTCTGCAACGTCTGGTCGGGCAGCGCGCTGCTGCAGGACGAGCCGCTCGTCGCGCGCATCCTCGCGGCCGTGGTCGCCGCGGTCGAGGTCCCCGTCACGCTGAAGATCCGCACCGGCTGGGACCCGGCGCACCGCAACGGCGTCAGCATCGCGCGCATCGCCGAAGACGCCGGCATCGCCGCGCTCGCGGTGCATGGCCGCACGCGCGCCGAGCATTACCAGGGCGAGGCCGAGTACGAGACGATCGCGGCGATCAAGGCGAGCGTGCGCATCCCGGTGCTCGCGAACGGCGACATCGATTCGCCCGCGAAGGCGCGCGAGGTGCTCGCGCGCACGCGTGCCGATGCAGTGATGATCGGTCGCGCCGCGCAGGGCCGGCCGTGGATCTTCCGCGAGATCGCGCACCATCTCGAGACTGGCGGCACGCTCGCATCGCCGTCTCCGCGCGAAGTCGGCGCGATCCTGCTCGGCCACCTCGAGGACCTCTACGCGTTCCACGGCGAACTGCAGGGAGTGCGCATCGCGCGCAAGCATCTCGGCTGGTACGCGAAGGACCGCCCCGAGAACGCCGCGTTCCGCGCGGTCGCCAATCGCGCCGAAGACGCGCTTTCGCAGCAACGGCTCGTGCGCGAGTACTTCGACGCGCTCGAGGCCGGCCTCGCCTGCGAGTTCGCGGCCGCTGCCTGAACGAACGCGCGCGATCGCGCCGCATCGATCGCGCCGGTCAGCTTCGCGTCACCGGCCGCGTGCAGGATGGGCGCTCCCCCTTCGCCGGAGTACCCGTGATGAACCGACTCGTGCTGTCCGCTTCGCTGCTGCTCGCACTGGGCATGTCCGCCTCGGCGCTGGCCGACTCCTCGAACAAGTGGCGCATCGAGATCGACGACGCCGCGCGCGCGAGCGGCGAGGTCGAATTGTCGTTCACGCCGTCCGGAGCGGCCGCGACCTCGATCGTGGTCGCGATCCCCGCCGGCACCGGCGAGGAAACCGCCGCCGCGCTGATCCGCACCGCGATCAGCGAGCGATTCGGCGAGGAGGTTTACGCGACCGAAATCGACGATGGCGAAGACGTGCTGGTCAAGACCAACGGCAGCACGCCGGACTTCGACCTCGTGCTCGTGCGCAACACCGCCGAGGGCCTCGAAATCGATCTCGAGCGCGAGTAAGCGCAAATGCCCTTGTAGGCTGGACGCGCGCCAGCGCGGCCGGCGCTTTCGATCTTCGTCCCATTGCCAGCATCGAAAGCGCCGGCCGGCCTTTGGCCGTCCAGCCTACATGAGCGGCGCGAGCAACCAGGCGAGCAGCGCGAGGCCGACCGCGATGCGCCCGTAGCGATAGACCTGCGGATGCGCGCGCTTGAAGCGCTTTTTCGCTTCGCCGATGCGATGCGCGAATGCATACAGCCGGTTCACCGCGCCGACCTCTTCGCTCGCGACGTTCTGCGAAGCGGTGGCCTGGCCGAGCACGCGGCTCACGACGCGGTTGAGCGCACGCATCGGCCGAGTGCGCAGCGGGCGTTCGACGTCGCAGAACAGGATCACGCGCGTCTGATCGGTTCGATTTTCGGCCCAGTGGACGTAGGTCTCGTCGAACACCACGTCCTCGCCGTCGCGCCAGGCATATTCCTCGCCGTCGACGAAGATGCGGCAGGCGTCGGAGTTCGGCGTCACCAGCCCGAGGTGGTAGCGCAGCGAACCGGCGAACGGGTCGCGGTGCGGGTTGAGTTTCGAGCCCGGCGGCAGCAACGCGAACATCGCGGCCTTGACCTCGGGGATCTTCGCGAGCAATGCGACCGTGTTCGGGCACAGCGCCTGCGCCGACGCGAGCGGCTCGCCGTACCAGGTCAGGTAGAAGCGCTTCCAGCCTTCCTTGAAGAACGACGCGAAGCTCGCATCGTTGTGCTTCTCGGCCGCGCGGATGTAGCCCTCGTCGAACAGGTGCAGCGCCTCCTCGCGGATCGCCGGCCACTGCTCGCGCAGCGGGTCGAGGTGGCCGAACGCGCTGCGATCGAGATAGGGCTTCGCGGGCACCGCCGAGAACGCATACATCAACACGTTGTACGGCGCGAAGAAGCCCGAGTGGTCGAGCAGCTGGCGCCCGAAACGCAGCCGCGCGCGCCCGCGCAGGTGCACGATCAGCACGCTGAGGACGTAGACGGCGACGAGGGTCAGCAGGACGAGGCGCATCGGTGATTCGTGATTCGTGATTCGTGATTCGTGATTCGTGATTCGGACACGACCCGCTACCGCAGGATACCTGCACCGCGCTGCTGTAGGAGCGCACCCTGTGCGCGATCGCCAGCGCGTCGCGACTGCACGGCAATCGCCAGCCGCGTCGTGCCGCCGACGCCTACGCCGATTTCGCGCGCTCCTTCGCGATCTTGTCGGCCTTCAACGCCGCCAGAGCAGCTTCGATTTCTTGTTGACGGGGCGACAGCGTGACCGATCCTCCAAGCGCATCACTCAGCGCCAGGGAAAGCGCGGCTGCGTCGCCGCTCTTTTCGACCAGAGCCGAGGCAGTCTGGCCGGCTTCCTTCGGCGAATCGAATCCGCGACTCTGCAACAGCACGTCGCCATTGCCGTTCGCAAGCTTGAAGTAGAAGCGACCATCCGCCTCGCGATAGCTCTTGAGCTGCGGCAGCGCGATCGCCGGCGTACCGACGCTCGCCGCGGTCGCCGGCTGTTGGTCCAGCGAACGCACGCCGACCGCGTGGCGCAGGCGTGCAATGAACGCGCGACTGCGCTCGCGCGCCCTCGCCGCGCCCGCGATCAGCTGCTGCTCGATGCGCGCGGGATTCGCCACCAGCGCTTCGTAGCGTTCGCGCAGCGGCGCGAGTTCGGCATCGACGCGCTCGAACAGCGCCTGCTTGGCGTCGCCCCAGGCGATGCCGTCGGCGAACGCGGCGCGCATCGCAGCCGTTTCGTCCGCGGTCGCGAACGCCTGGTAGATCGCGAACAGGTTCGACGTGTCCGGATCCTTCGCTTCGCCGGGTGCGCGCGAATCGGTGACGATGCCGAGGATCGCCTTGCGCAGTTCCTTCGCAGGCAGCCAGAGCGGGATGGTGTTGTCGTAGCTTTTCGACATCTTGCGTCCGTCGGTGCCGGGCAGCGTCGCGACGTTGTCCTCGATGCGCGCCTCGGGCAGCGTGAAGAAATCGCCCGAGTACAGATGGTTGAACCGCTGTCCGATGTCGCGCGCCATCTCGATGTGCTGGATCTGGTCGCGCCCGACCGGCACCTCGTGCGCGTTGAAGACCAGGATGTCGGCGGCCATCAGCACCGGATACATGTAGAGCCCCGCAGTGACGCCAGCGTCCGCGTCTTCGCCTGCGCCCGTATTGGCGTCGACGGCGGCCTTGTACGCGTGCGCGCGGTTGAGCAGTCCCTTCGCGGTCACGCAGGTCAGGAACCAGGTCAGCTCCGGGATCTCGGGGATGTCGGACTGGCGGTAGAACAGCACCTTGTCGGGATCCAGTCCGCAGGCGAGCCAGCTCGCGGCGATCTCGAGCGTGGACTGCTGCACGCGCGCGGGGTCGCCGCATTTCACGAGCGCGTGGTAGTCGGCGAGGAAGTAGAACGACTCGGCGTCGTCGCGGCGGCTCGCCGCGATCGCGGGGCGGATCGCGCCGACGTAGTTGCCGAGGTGCGGCGTACCGGAGGTGGTGATGCCGGTCAGGATGCGGCGCTTGGACATGGCTCGGGGTTCCGGGCAGGCGCGCGGCCTGCCCGCCAGGATCGGGGAAACGCCAAGCATAGCGCGTGGCGCCCGCGCCGATGTTCGGCGCGCGCCCGCGCGGGGTTTTCCTGCCGGCGGCTGAATGCGCTGCGCGGGCGAACCCCGCGTGCCGCCGGCGCGCGTTGGATGCGTTCGTCAACCCGAGGAGACCCCGATGCGTACCCTGCTTTGCGCCGCCCTGCTCGCCACCGCCACGCTCGCCGCGCCCGCGCGCGCGGGCAACCTGATCGACCTCGCGATCGTCGACCGCGACACCGGCTCGACCCTGCCGACCTGGAGCCGCCACGGCAAGCTCTACGTCGCGGGCACGCCCGGCCATCGCTACGCGGTGCGCATGACCAACCGCAGCGGCGGGCGCGTGCTCGCCGTGCTCAGCGTCGACGGCGTCAATGCGGTCAGCGGCGAAACCGCCGACACGAACCAGGCCGGCTACGTGCTCGACGCCTGGGAGTCGACCGAGATCGCGGG
>JAEYZH010000010.1 GCA_023430685.1 Pseudomonadota bacterium
GGGCGACAACGTGAAGATGGTGGTGACGCTGATCGCGCCGATCGCGATGGACGAAGGCCTGCGTTTCGCGATCCGCGAAGGCGGCCGCACCGTCGGCGCCGGCGTGGTGGCGAAGATCGTCCAGTAAAAGCGGTATCGGGAATCGGGATCCGCGGCGGGTTTGACCCCGCGGCTCCCGCATCCGGATGCGAAATGCGGCGCTTTGGAGAACGAAGCGCCATGACCTGCAGCAACGCTCTTTAGGAATACGGCAATGGCGGACCAGAAGATTCGTATCCGGCTCAAGGCCTTCGATCATCGCCTGATCGATCGTTCGGCGAGCGAAATCGTCGAGACGGCCAAGCGCACCGGCGCCCAGGTGCTCGGCCCGATCCCGCTGCCGACCAAGATCGAGCGTTACACGATCCTGGTGTCGCCGCACGCCGACAAGGATGCGCGCGACCAGTACGAGACGCGCGTGCACAAGCGCGTCATGGACATCGTCGACCCGAACGACAAGACCGTGGACGCGCTGATGAAGCTCGACCTCGCGGCGGGCGTCGACGTCCAGATCAAGTTGCATTGATTGAAAGCGGGGAATAGGGAATAGGGAATTGCAAGTGCCGGGGCGGCAAGCCTCGCGCAAGCCCCGATTCGCCAACTCCCATTCCCGAACAAGAGAGATACGACGATGAGTATCGGTTTGGTTGGTCGCAAGTGCGGGATGAGCCGCGTCTTCACCGAGGACGGTCGTTCGGTGCCGGTGACGCTGATCGAGGCGACGCCCAATCGCGTGACGCAGGTGAAGACGGTCGAAGTCGATGGCTACAGCGCCGTCCAGGTCACCGCGGGCGCGAAGCGCGCTGCGTTGATCAACAAGCCGCTCGCCGGGCATTACGCGAAGGCGAAGGTCGAAGGCGGTCGCGGCTTGTGGGAGTTCCGCGTCGAAGCGGGCGACCTCGGCAAGTTCGCGGTCGGCGGCGAGATCAAGGCGGACGAGCTGTTCTCGGTCGGCCAGATCGTGGACGTGGCCGGCGTCAGCAAGGGCAAGGGCTTCCAGGGCACGATCAAGCGGCATCACTTCACGATGGGTGACGCGACGCACGGCAACTCGCTGTCGCATCGCTCGCCGGGCTCCATCGGCCAGCGCCAGACGCCGGGCCGCGTGTTCCCGGGCAAGAAGATGTCGGGTCACATGGGCAACGTTCGCCGCTCCTCGATGAACCTCGAGGTCGTCAAGATCGACAGCGAACGCCACCTGATCGCGATCAAGGGTTCCGTTCCGGGTGCTCCGGGCGGGAATGTCATCATCCGCCCCGCCGCCAAGGCGAAGTAAGGAGGCGTCATGGAGCTGAATGTCGTAGGCGCCAAGCCCGTGACCGTCTCCGAGGCGGTGTTCGGCAAGGAGTTCCGCGAGGATCTCGTGCACCAGGTCGTGGTCGCGTACCGCAATGCGGGTCGCGCCGGCACCAAGGCGCAGAAGACGCGCTCGGAAGTCAATGGCACGACCAAGAAGTCGAAGAAGCAGAAGGGCGGCGGTGCGCGCCACGGTGCGCTCAAGGCGCCGATCTTCGTCGGCGGCGGCGTGACCTTCGCGGCGAAGCCGCGCAGCTTCGCGCAGAAGATCAACCGCAAGATGTACCGCGGCGCGATGGTTTCGATCCTGTCGGAGTTGAACCGCCAGGGTCGCATCTCGCTGGTCGAATCGTTCGCGGTGGAGCAGCCGAAGACCAGGCAGATGGTCGCGCGCCTCGCCGAACTCGAAGCGACGGGTCGCGTCGTGCTGGTGGCCGAGAATGCACCGGAAGGGCTGTACCTCGCAGCGCGCAACGTGCCGTACGTGCACGTCGTCGACGCGGCGGCGCTCGATCCGGTCAGCCTCGTCGGCGCCGACAAGGTCGTGATGACGGTTGAATCGCTCAAGCGCATCGAGGAGTGGCTGGCATGAAAGAGCTCAAGGAGCATCTCTTCGGCGTACTGCGCGCGCCGCACATCTCCGAGAAGAGTGCGCGACTGCAGGAAGGCAACCAGTACGTTTTCGAAATCGGACAGGCGGCCACCAAGGCCGACGTGAAGGCCGCGGTCGAAGGCCTCTTCAGCGTCGACGTGCAGTCGGTGAACCTGGTCAACCTGAAGGGCAAGGCCCGGTCGTTCCGCAATCGCGCGGGAACGCGTGGCAACAAGCGCAAGGCATATGTGCGACTCGCCGATGGGCAGACCATCGACGTGACGGCGAAGGCCTGAGGTAGCGATCCATGGCACTGATTACTGTCAAACCCACTTCCGCTGGCCGCCGCGCCGTCGTGCGCGTCGTCACGCCGGGCCTGCACAAGGGCGCGCCGTATGCGCCGCTGACCGAATCGCAGTCCAAGACTGGCGGTCGCAACCACTATGGCCGCATCACCACGCGGCACAAGGGCGGCGGCTCCAAGCAGCACTATCGCATCATCGACTTCAAGCGCGACAAGGAAGGCATCGCCTGCCGCATCGAGCGCATCGAGTACGATCCGAATCGCACGGCGCACATCGCGCTGCTGTGCTTCGTCGACGGCGAGCGGCGCTACATCATCGCGCCGAAGGGCGCGAAGGTCGGCGACCAGCTGATGTCCGGACGCGACGCGCCGATCAAGGTCGGCAACTCGCTGCCACTGCGCAACATCCCGATCGGTTCGACCGTGCATTGCATCGAGATGAAGCCGGGCAAGGGCGCGCAGATCGCGCGCTCGGCCGGTGCTTCGGCGCAGCTGGTCGCGCGCGAGCAGGGCTACGCGACGCTGCGGCTGCGTTCGGGCGAAATGCGCAAGGTCCCGGCCGAGTGCCGTGCCACGATCGGTGAAGTCGGCAACTCGGAGCACAACCTCGAGAAGCTCGGCAAGGCCGGCGCCAGCCGCTGGCGCGGCGTGCGTCCGACCGTGCGTGGTGCCGCGATGAACCCGGTGGACCATCCGCACGGCGGTGGCGAGGCGAAGGCCGGCCAGGGCAATCCGCATCCGGTGTCGCCGTGGGGCATGCCGACCAAGGGTTACAAGACCCGCAAGAACAAGCGTACGACGCAGTTCATCGTCCGCGACCGCAGGGGTTGATGCCGCGCGCAGGCGCGTCAGCAGACATAGGTATTACACATGGCTCGTTCCCTCAAGAAAGGCCCGTTCGTCGACCATCACCTCATCAAGAAGGTCGAGACCGCGGGCAACACCAAGAAGCC
The DNA here is from genome assembly GCA_023430685.1 of Pseudomonadota bacterium. Taxonomy (GTDB): domain Bacteria; phylum Pseudomonadota; class Gammaproteobacteria; order Xanthomonadales; family Rhodanobacteraceae; genus Dokdonella_A. The sequence continues at coordinate 3,185 of JAEYZH010000010.1, forward strand.
GATCAAGACCTGGTCGCGCCGTTCGATGATCGTGCCGGAGATGGTCGGCTTCACGCTCGCCATCCACAACGGCCGGCAGCACGTGCCCGTGCTCGTGAACGAGAACATGGTCGGCCACAAGCTCGGTGAATTCGCGGTCACCCGCACGTTCAAGGGGCATTCGGGCGACAAGAAATCCGATTCGAAGAAGTGATGGTGAGCACTATGGAAGCCAAAGCGATCCTGCGCGGTGCGCGCATCTCCCCGCAGAAGGCCAGGCTGGTCGCCGACCAGGTCCGTGGTCTCGCGGTCGGCCGTGCCACCAACCTGCTGCAATTCAGCGACAAGAAGGCCGCGCACCTGATCCGCAAGGTGCTGCTGTCGGCGGTCGCGAACGCCGAAAACAACCTCGGCGCCGACGTGGACGAGCTCAAGGTCGCCCGCATCTTCGTCGACGAGGGTGCGATCCTCAAGCGCATGCATGCACGCGCCAAGGGCCGCGGTTCCCGCATTTCCAAGCGCACCAGCCACATCACCGTGGTTGTCGGCGAATAACAGGACGGCAACGATGGGTCACAAAGTCAATCCGATCGGTATCCGCCTCGGCATCGCCAAGGACTGGAACTCGAAGTGGTTCGCGAACAAGCGCGAGTACGCCGAGTACCTGGGCGCCGACCTCAAGGTGCGCGAGCTCCTGAAGAAGAAGCTGGCGCAGGCCGGC
>JAEYZH010000082.1 GCA_023430685.1 Pseudomonadota bacterium
ATTGCTGGCTCGACGTCGGCGACCAGGCGCTGATGGGCGCGGACATGGACAGCGAGTGGGCGCCCAACATCGGCAAGCCGAAGAACGGCTTCGACGTGACCCTGCACACGGACGACATCGACCAGGCGCGCCGCTGGTACGAGCAGCTCTGCGAAGGAGGCAAGCCCGTGATGCCATTCGCCGAGACGTTCTGGTCGCCCGGATTCGGCTCCCTCGTCGACCGCTTCGGCATTCCCTGGATGGTCAACGTGACGCCGTCCGCGGAATGGAAGCCCTCGCAGGGCTGATCCGCGACGAGCCGCACCGCGCGACCACGCCGCTTCGCGGTCGCGCGACGTCCATTCCGCTGCAGCACGACTGGAGGCCCTGCACATGCCGAAGGCGCCCGCGAACAACACGACTCGCAAGCCACCCGATCCGTCGAACGACCACGCCGACGTCGCGACATGGCTCGCACGCACGATGCCGGACCTGCAGCCGATCGTCACGTATCTCGACCGCCTCATTCGCGAGACGATTCCTGGACTGCACTACGCCGTGAAGTGGAAGAAGGCGCACTACGGGCTCCCGAAGCGCGGGTGGATCATCGAAATGGTCGCCTATGACGTGTCGGTGAACCTCGTGTTCTTCGCCGGCGCACGATTCGATCCGGCGCCGCCACAGGGCGAGGGCTCGCGCTACGTCAAGATCCGCACGCTCGACGAGGCGCGCGCGCCGGAAGTCCGCGCCTGGATCCGGCAGGCGGCGCAGCACCCGGGTTGGACCTGACGCGGGGGCGTCGAAGGAGGCGCGCGCGCGAGGCGAAGCCGTCGCGTGCCGGACACGCGCGCCTCGAGGGCCACGTTCCAGCGCTCGGTCCGCGGCCGGCCCGCACAGGCATGCGGCAGCACTCCGTCGCTTGCATCCATGCATCCGCTTTGACAGCCTGCGCATTCAACTCGGGGAGCACCGATGTCCGACCCTGCCGCGCCACCCGGCGACGATGCACCGATGCGCCTGCCGCCGCGCACGACACCGACGTGGGAGGTCGAACTCCTGATCTCCGGCGTCGCCGTGTTCGCGATGCTGCAGTTGCCCGGCTGGCTCGACGACCGGATCTTCGCGCTCGAGCCACGCTTCAACGAACTGTGGGGCGACCCGATCCTGATGCTGTACGTGTACCTGAAGTGCACGGCATTGATCCTGGCCATGACCTTCTCCATGCATCTGCTGTTGCGCGCCCAGTGGATCGCGATGGTGGGGATGCATTCGATCTATCCCGGCGGTATCCGCTGGGACAAGCTGCGCATGGGAGCCGTGCAGCGCTCGCTCGAGATCCGCCGCCACGGCAGCGCGGACGCCGCGATCGAACGCGTCGACAACCGCGCCACGATCGTGTTCGCGGTCGGCGTGATGATGGCGTCGATGTTCCTCATGATCAGCGTGCTGGTGACCGCGCTTTTTGCGGCTTCCCTTGCAATCGCGACCTTCACGGGCGCAACGGCGGATGCAGGCGACCTGCTGCTCGCCTGTCTCGCGATCACGTTGCTGCCGCTGCTCGCCGCGAGCCTCGTCGACCGCTATCGCGGTGATCGCCTGCGCGAACGCGGCTTCGCGCGACGCGCGCTGTCCGCGCTGTTCGGCCTCTATGCGCGCATCGGCCTGACCCAGAAGTCCGCGAATCCGATCTTCTCGCTGCTCGCCAGCCATGGCGGTGAGCGCCGCGCGGTCGCGCTGACTTCGTTCGTGACGATGGTCATCGGCGTCGCCGTCGCCTTGTCGTTCGCCTACCAGAAGGCGCCGGCCAGCCTCGGCAACTACGACCTCTTTCCACGCTTCGCGGACGGCTCCCGCACGCTCGATAGCGCGCACTACGACGACCAGCGCAATCCCGCGCGCGATCCACCCGTGCCGTTCATCGCGTCCATGATCGCCACGGGCCCCTACCTGCGACTCGTCGTGCCGTACGATCCACAGCACGACGCCATCGCGTTGCGCGATCGATGTCCTTCCGTTGCCTCAGCGACTGGCGACGCGCGAGCCGCCGCAGCGCTCGACTGCCTCCAACGCCTGCGCGCAGTCAGCCTGGACGGCAGTCCGCTGCCCGCGCTGCAATTCGAACTCGGGACCGATGCACGCACCGATCGCCCTGCCCTCGTCGCGCTGATCGACGTGCGCGCCCTGTCGGCGGGGCGTCACGAACTCCGGCTCGCGCGTGCGGCTGAAACGCGAAACGAGGTTCCCGGAGCGGCTGGTGGAAACGGCGCAGAGGCTTCGACGTGGCGGATCGCCTTCTGGCGATGAACGAACCGCGCCGCGGCGCGACGACCCCGCGCTGCAAGCTCTGCTGCCCGGATCTTGCTGTCCAGTCGTCGGCGCGGCCACCCGCATCATCCGCCGAGCGTCACGGAAAACGGCGAAGTGCGATGGCCACGCATCAGACCCCTCGATCGACGTTCGCCATGCTGCGTTCCCCCCGGCTTCGGGTGTCGCTCGCGATCCGTCCATCCACGAGGGTCACCGTCCGGTCGCATTGCGACGACAGTCGCGGGTCGTGGGTGACCAGCAGCACGGCGCAGCCGAATTCGGCGTTGAACCTGCGGAACAGATCGAACACGCCCGCGGCGCTTTGGCTGTCGAGGTTGCCGGTCGGCTCGTCGGCCAGCAGCAGGGCTGGCCGGCTGACGAGTGCGCGCGCCACCGCGACGCGTTGCTGCTGGCCGCCCGAGAGCTGGTCGGGCTTGCGCTGCTCCAGTCCCTCCAGGCCGACACGCGCAAGCAATCCCCGCGCACGATCGAGTTGTTCGCGGTCCGGCTTGCCGTTCGCGACCATCAGCGGGATCAGCACGTTCTCCAGCGCGGTGAAGGCCTGGATCAGGTGATGGAACTGGAACACGAAGCCGATGGTGCTGCCGCGCAGTGCCGTGCGCCGCGTGTCGCTCATTTGCGTGGTGGGTTCGCCCAGCAGGAACAATTCGCCGGAGGTCGCACGGTCCAGCAGGCCGATCAGGTTGAGCAGCGTGCTCTTGCCTGAGCCCGATGCCCCGACCAATGCGGTGAAGTCGCTGCGCTGCAGGCGCAGATCGAGGCCGTGCAGCACTTCCGTTTCGGTCGGCAAGCCGACGTTGTAGCTCTTCCTCAACCCTTCGAGGCGCAGCACTTCCTGGCCGGCGTCATGCTCAGACATGACGAATGGCCTCCACGGGATCCAGGCGCGCGGCGCGGCGCGCCGGTACCGCGGCGGAGACGATGCCGGTGGCCGTCGCGAGCACCGATGCGGCGACCAGCAGCCACGGATCCATCGGAATGTAGAACAGCTTCGGCCCGAAGTTGTTGAACAGACCCACCATTCCCCACCCGGAGACACCGCCGAACAGCGAACCACCCAGGCCGAACAGGGCACCCTGGATCAGGAACACGCGCAGCATCTGTCCGCGCGTCGTGCCGACGGCTCGCAGGATGCCGATCTCGCGCGTGCGCTGCACGACGCTCACCGACAGCACGCTGGCGATGCCGAGCGCCACGCTCAATGCGACGAATACGCTGATCATGCTGGTGGACAGGCTCTGCGAGCGCAACGCGTTCATGAGCTGGGCGTTGGTTTCCATCCAGCTCTCGGATTTCAGGCCGGTGAGGCGTCCGATCAGCGCGGCGACCGGCTGCGCGGAGAAGATGTCGTCCACGGTCACGTCGATGACCGTTGCAGCGCCCGGCAGGTCCAGCAGCGATTGCGCCTGCTTCATGTCCAGGTACACGTAGCGCGAATCCAGCTCGCGCACGCCCAGCTCGAAGATGCCGGCCACGTTGACCACGCTTTCGCGACCCTGTCCGCCGTCGAGGCGCAACTTGTCGCCGACGCGCAGGCCGAGGTCGTCGGCGAGCTGGGTGCCGACCACGGTCTCGCCGGCGCCGATGCGGAACACGCCGGCGACGAGGTCGTCCTCGATCGGGATGATGCGCTGGTAGCGTTCGGCATCGATGCCGAGCAGCGCCACCGACTTCAGCGCTTCGCCGCGACGCGCGAAGGCCGGCCCCGAGATCACCGGCGACACCGCGCGCACCCGCGGCAGTGCATCCAGCACCGACATGACCTGTTGCCAGTTGTTGATCGAGCGAAGGCGCTGGGCGCGCTTGTTGTCGAGCACGAGTTGCACGCTTCCATCGCGCGCGGCGACGACGCGGTTGCGCTCCTCGGCGGGCTGCACGCGTATGTGCGCCTGCGTGCCGAGGGTGCGTTCGATGATGTTGCCCTGCAATCCCGTGATCAACGCAGTGAGGAACACGATGACCGCGACGCCGACGGCGATACCGACGAGGATCAGCGTACTCTGCGCCTTGCCTTCGCGCAGGAACTTGGTCGCGATGGTCCACTCGATCCACATCAGTCGAACGTCGCCGGCAGTTCCTTTCGCGTGGCAGCGTCCGCCCCCTCGATGGGCAGCGCTTCGCGCACGATGCGCACGCGGTCACCTTCCGCCACCGGCGCCGCGGCATCGGCGAGGATACGATCGCCCGGCGCGAGACCCTCGATGATCTCGGTCATCGCGAGCCCACGCAGGCCCAGCCTCACCTCGCGGCGGAACGCCCGTCCGTCTGCAACGCGCCACACCTCGGCGCGCTCGCCGTCCACCGCGCCGAGTGCGTCGTTGGGCGCCACCAGGGCGCGTTCCCGACGGCCCGTGGTCACGTTCACCGACACGGTCATGTCCTGGCGCAGGAAGTCGGGGACCGGCGAAACTGCGAGGCGGATGTCGACCGTACCGCGCTGCGGATCGATGCTCGGCGCGATGAAGCCGAGCGTTGCCGGAAACGGGCGCGACGGGTAGGCGTCGGCGATGCATGTCGCGGGCTGTCCGAGCGCGAGCACTTCGAGGTTCTTCTCGTCGAGCGGCACCAGGATCTCGGTGTCGCCATCGCGCGCGATTTCGAACAGGATGCGGCCGGGCTGCACGAGGTCGCCTGGCTCGGCGTTGCGCGTGAGCACGGTGCCGGCGACCTCGGCGCGTATCGTCGTCTTGGCCAGTTGCGCGCGGGCCGTGGCGAGGCGGGCGCGTGCAGCCGCTTCATCCGGACTGCCCTCGGCCAGCGAACGCGCAGCCAGCCGCGCCTGCTCGGCGGCGCTGCGGGCGACGGCCTCGGCCTGCAGGGCCTGCTCCACTGCCTCGCGCGCGATCAACTGGCGCTTGAAGAGGTCCTGGCGGCGCGCGGCCTCGCGGCTTGCCTGGGCGAGGCGTGCGTCGGCTTCGCGCAATGCAGCCTGCGCCTGTGGACGCGTGGCCTGCTGCAGCCGGGCAAGCGCTGCCTCGGCCTCGCGCACGGCCGATTCCAGATCGTCGGCGCGCAGCACAGCCAGCACGTCGCCCGGGGCGACGGCATCACCTTCGCGCACGCGCCGCTCGACCACCACACCGGTCACCGGGCTGCCAACCTGCGCGCGCGACACCGCCACCACCCGGCCCGTCGCCACGACCGTCTGAACCAATGGCCGCGACACCACTTCGTAGCCTGCGAGCACCGGACCGCGCATGTGCTGCAGCAGTCCCCACGCGAGTCCCGCCACTACCAGGCAAGCGAAAGCAATCAGCAGCGGGCGTTTCATCCGATGCTCCGGAAGAGGGCAGCCTTACGATACCGGCAACGGAGCCCGGCTGCCGATCGAGCACGGATGCGGGCATCGTCATCGCGACGCGATCCCCGACGCATGTACGGCAACCACGACCGCGTCATGCCAGCGCGCGGTCCGCACCCACGCTCTTCCGCCACCGCATGGCGCAGGATCGCGTAACGTCAAGCCCCGTTCGATCGTGCTGTCGAGCGCGGGGCAAGGTACCTGCCGCACGTACAGCAAAGCCCTACACTCTCCCTTCCCTGCCCACGGCTCCTTCGATGTCCGACCCCGTTCGCCTGGCCAAACGCGTCGCCGACCTGGCGGGCTGTTCGCGCGCCGATGCGGAGCGCTACATCGAGGGAGGATGGGTGTCGGTCGACGGCGTGGTCGCCGAACGTCCACAGCACAAAGTGTCCGACGAACGCGTGACGATCGATCCGCTCGCGCGGCTCGAACCGGAGGCGCCGGCCACCGTGCTGTTGCACAAGCCCGCGGGCGTCGACGCGATCAGCGGCGCGAACCCGGCTGCCGCGCTCGTGACCGCGGCGACGCATTGGGCCGATGACGCCTCCGGCATCCGCATCGTGAAGCGCCTGCTCCACCACCTGACGCCGCTGGTGCCGCTCGACCGGGACGCGAGCGGACTCATGGTACTGACCCAGGACGGACGCATCTGGCGCCGGCTGACCGAAGACGGCGACCAGATCGAGCACGAATACATCGTGGAGGTCGCGGGCGAGATCGCGCCATGGGGACTGAGTCGCCTCTGCCACGGCCTCTCGTACGAAGGGCGCGAACTGCCGCCCTGCAAGGTGAGCTGGCAGAACGAAACCCGCCTGCGCTTCGCGATCAAGGCGGTGCAAGGCGGGCAGTTGCGCGCGATGTGCGCGCAAGTCGGCCTCGAGGTCGTCTCGATCAGGCGCATCCGGATCGGCAGGATCGCGCTCGGCAAGATGCCACCGGCGGCGTGGCGGTTTCTTGCCGCAGGCGAACGCTTCTGAGTCCACGCCTCTTCTCGCGCGACGGCGCGCATCTCGGGCTCAAGCATGTGCTTCCGCGAATGGAAAAGGTGCATGCCGGAAGCGGCAGCAACCTCGTCGATCGCCGGACTGCGCGGCTTGACCGGCGTGCTGCCGGGCGTCTCGCGCAAGCGGCCGACCCAACGGCGCTCGTGCGTTGCGGTCAGCCGAGGAACAACCCCAGATACTCGCCGACCGGCCGTCGCAGGATCGTCTCGTTGACATAGAGCGGAATGCGGCCGCCGTTCCAGCGCCCGAGGCGTACGCCCGCGGCACGACCGCGCTCGAACGCGGCTGCGGCGAACGCCTCGTCCATCTCGAGCCAAAAAATGTTCGACGCGTTCGGCGAACTGCGCTCGCGCACCTTGCCGCTCGCGACGAGCGCGCCCACGAGCTCGCGCGCGGCCCGATGTGCGCCCGCGATCGCAGGCATGAACGCCGGCAACGCATCGCGCGCGAGGACCGCGGGCATCCAGCCCTGGTAGAGCGAGCCTCCGAACACGCGCCGCAGCTCGCGGGCCTGCGCGATCTCCGCCTTGCGACCCGCGAGCACCGCGCCGAACGGCGCGCCGAGGTACTTGTAGAGCGACACGTAGACGGTATCGAACTCGGACGCATATGCCGCAATGTCGAACGAGGGTGGTGCAAGCAGCAGCCGAGCGCCATCGAGATGAAGGCGCGCGCCATGCGAACGCGCAAGCGTCGCGATCTCGCGCACCAGCGGCAGCGGAACCATCTCGCCATCGACGCGACGCACCGGGCTTTCGAGCGACATCGCGCCGATCTTCATCGGATAAGGCCCGTTCTCCGACGCGTCGATTGCGGCACGCACTTCGGCGAGCGCCGGACTTGCGCGACCTGCTGCGAGCGGGATCAGGTTGATGCCGGACAGGCGCTGCGCGGCATCGCTCTCGTCGCGGTACAGATGGCTCTCCGCCTGCACGAGCGCGCGCCGATGTTCGCCGCACAGCACGCGCACCGCGACGTTGTTCGCGAGCGTGCCGGTCGCGAAGAACGCGCAGTCCTCCTTGCCGAGCAGTGCTGCGAACGCGCGCTCCATCGACTCGACCGCCCCGCCGACCTCGTAGCGATCACGTACGTCGCCATCCGCGCGCACGCCCTCGGCCAACCGTGCGCTCATCGCGGCCGGATCAGGCGGCGCGCTGTCACCGACGAGCCAGACACTGCGCTCGTCGATCGGTGGAAATTCGGGAGGCGCGCTCGCAGAGCGATCCTGCGCGCTCGCAATGGCCGGCAGCGTGGTGGCCAGGGTGGCTGCGATCGATCCTTGCAGGAAATGACGTCGGTGCACGGGTTGACCTCCGGAAATGGATAGGGATTATCGCGGGAACCGCGGTGCGCCGTTCAATTCCCCCGTCATCAGGCGCGTGCGATCATGCGTGCCTTGCCCGGTTTTCCGCACTGCATGGCCAGCAATAGAGAGACCGCTTCCTTGCATGATCGCGCCTACGCCGCCATGGATGACGGCGCGCTCGCAGCAGCAGCCGTGCATTTTCGCGAGTTGATCCGCGTGCAACCGGACAATCGCAACTACCACTACATGCTCGGACTCGCCCACAAGTACTTGCGCGACTGGCCGGCCTCGCTTCGCCACAACCTCCGCGCGATCGAATTGTGCGGTGCAGAGGGTGACGAAGCCGCCGACTGGAACGCGGCGATCGCAGCGACCGCGATCGGCGACTGGCGCGAAGTGCGGCGCTCGTCGAGCCGGCGCGGGATTCCGATTCCGGAAGGTGAGGGCCCGATCGATCACGACTTCGGGCTTGCCGTCGTCCGCCTCAATCCGTGGAGCGGAGGCGAGACCGTGTTCGCGCGCCGCATCGACCCGGTGCGCGCACGCCTTCTGAATGTTCCGCTGCCCGAAAGCGGCCATCGGTTCGGCGACATCGTCCTCCACGACGGGGCTTCGACCGGGCATCGGCTGTTTCGCGACAGGCGCATCTCGGTGTTCAACGAACTGGAGCGCCTCGTGCCATCAGCGTTCAGGACCTTCCCCGTGTTCGTCCACTGCGCGGACAAGGAGTCGCTGCAATCGCTGCTCGACGCCACTGCGCCCGGCGTCGGCCATGTGGAAGACTGGACCGATACCGTGCACTCGCTGTGCATGCGATGCAGCTATGGCGCACCGCACCGCCATGTCGACGTCGCGGAGAAGGGATGGGACGCCGATCGCAACCTCGGCATCGCGGCGCAGGGCCGCGCATCGGTCGAGAAGCTGCTGCGCGACTGGATGCGCACGGGCAAGGGTCGCGGTATCGATGCGATCGAATCGCGGGAATGCGACGTGCCGCCGGTGGTCGTGGGTCATGACTGGTGGAGCGGGCACGCGAAAGACGATGCCACGGAGGCCGGGTGAACCCGCTGCGGCGCGGTGGTGGAGCCGTCACGCTTCGCCTGCGTGTCCGCGATCCCTCGCAGCGTGCGATCGGCTGGTTCCGTATACTCGGGACCGTCGCCCGCCATGGAAGGTCCTGCTCGTGAAGCCCGTGCACCTGGTTCCACTTCTTGCCCTCTGCGCTGCCGTCGCCAACCCCGCCGGCGCAGAGCTGCCGTTCGTCGCAGGTCCGGCGTTCGACCCGGGACCGCAGCCTTGGGGATGCCTCGCGGCTGATATCGACGGCAAGGGCGGGATCGATCTCGCAGTCGCCAACTTCGCGGTGCCGGGATCGGCGACGGTCCTGCTCGGCAACGGCGCGGGCTCGTTCGCAGCGATCGCGCAGCCGCCCGTCGCAAAGGCGCCGTGGGGCATCGCATCCGGCGACTTCGATTCCGACGGCAAGCTCGACCTCGTCGTCAGCAGCATATCGAACGACCCGACCGACATCGTGACGGTCATGCTCGGCAACGGCGACGGATCGTTCGACGCCGGGGTCGAACACGAAGTAGGCGGCAACCCGCAGTTCGTGAAGGTCGCGGACCTCGACGATGACGGGAACGACGACATCGTTCTCGTCAGCTCCGATGCGGAAGCGGTATCGGTGTTCCTCGGTCATGGCGACGGCACCTTCGCGGCACGCGGCGATTTCGCCCTGGGGCTCGCCCCGATGCACCTCGTCGTGAAGGACATCGACGGCGACGGGATCGAAGACGTCGTCGCCGCCGCGAACTCGTTCTTCGCCGCGTTCGCGATCCTCAAGGGCGTCGGCGATGGAAACTTCGAGGCCCCTGCCTACGGCGGCACGAATGGCTTCTACCACTCGGTCGCAGCGGACGACTTCAACCGCGACGGGCTCACGGACGTCGCGCTGCTGCACCGTGCGTTCTCCCGCGTCGACGTGTTCCTCGCCCAGGGTCCGCAGCAGTTCGGCGACTTCGTGTCGTTGCCCACCGATGCCGATGTCGGTTCCGTCGGATCGGCCGACCTGTACGGCGACGGGCGGATCCAGATCGTCACCGCGGGCTACTCCGGCATCCGCATCTTCGAGTCGCGCGATGACGGCACGTTCGACGACATGGGCGCGATCCCGGACGTCTACGGCGGCTACGACATCGTGTTCGCCGACTTGAACGGGGATGGCGCGCTGGACCTCTTCAGTGCCGATGCCTCGCGCGTGGCATCACGCGTGCTGCTGAACCAGACCGTGTTCCGCAGCGGCTTCGACTGAGCGATGCGCCGGGCGCCGGCGTGGCGGATGCGCGACTTCCGATCACCGCCCAAGATCCCGATCGATCCGCGTGTCAGCGCGTTTCGGATGCGCGCGGCTCGCCGCCCTGCGCGCGCTCGATGAGCCACGCGCGCAGGCTCGCGAGCGAATCGAGCCGGTGCGCGCCGATCTCGGCGAGCACGTCCGCATAGGCGGGCGCGCCCGCGCCACCAACGAGCAACGCGATCGATCGCGGCAGCGCACCGCGCAGCTGCCGCAGTTCCTGGCTCACGTGCGGGTGGTCGCTCGGATGCACGATCGAGAGCGCGACGGTGTCGGCGCCCGCCACGCGCGCGGCGCGCGCGAGTTCGTTCGCGGGCAGGCTCGCGCCGAGGAACGCGACGCGCCATCCGCTCGTCGCCGCGACCGTGGCGGCGAGCATAGCACCGAGATCATGCAACTGCATCGCGGGCGTGCCGATCACGATCGTGCGCGCATCGTCCGGCACCGCGGGCGCTTCGGTCATCCAGGTGAGCACGCGACGCACCGTCGCGGTCGCGAGGTGCCCGTTCGCGGGCGGGAACGTGCCCTGCTCCCATCCTGAGCCGATCTTCTGCAGCAACCGGCCGAACACCTTCTCGAGCGCATCGTCCGACGGAAGCTGCAATGCCGCCGCGCGCAACGTTGTCTCGAGCAGGTCCGCATCGAAGTGCTGCGCGGCGTCGAGCGCCTTCTGCACGTACAGCGCGATCGCGGAGTCGTGCACATCGTCCGCGGCTGCACTCGTGTCCGCGCGCCGGTCGCCCGCGACGAGTTCGCGCAGCTCGTCGTTGCCGAGCGTCGCCACGTGCCCGATCGACCGCCCGGCCGCGGTGACCTTGACGAGCAGCTGCAGGCGTTCGATGTCCGCATCCGAATAGGTGCGCTGTCCGCCCGCGGATCGCGCGGGCTGAACAGCCCCGTAGCGCTTTTCCCACGCGCGCAGCAGGTCGGGCGTCAATCCGGTGCGCCGCGCGACCACACGGACGGAATGCAGGGGCGCGGTATCGGTCATGCCCTCATCGTAGGCGGACCGCACTTTCTTGTCCATGTATTTATCAATTCTGTCCAACTAATTGACCCCAGTTGACAGCAAATAGTTGGACATGTAGTGTACAAACCGCCTGGTCGCCTCCAGATAGATGGACAACCGGTGGACAGGCTCCCTTCCCCATCGCTCAGGATCCGACATGAACAAGATCTTCACTCTCTGCGCCGCTGTCGCGGTTGCCGCCCCTCTCACCGCACTCGCCGGCGGCACCGGCTCGATGACCGCAAAGAAGGACATCGTCGACACCGCGGTCGCCGCGGGCTCGTTCAAGACGCTCGCCACGGCGCTCGAGGCCGCCGGCCTCGTCGACACGCTCAAGGGCGCCGGACCGTTCACGGTGTTCGCGCCGACCGACGCCGCGTTCGCGAAGCTGCCTGCGGGTACGGTCGAGGGCCTGCTCAAGGACAAGGCCAAGCTCACTTCGATCCTCACCTACCACGTGGTGCCCGGCAAGGTGATGGCGGCCGATGTGGTCAAGCTCGACGGTGCAAAGACCGTCAACGGCCAGTCGGTCGCGATCAAGGTCGTCGACGGCAAGGTGATGGTCGACAACGCGACCGTGACCCAGGCGGACGTCGGTGCGTCGAACGGCGTGATCCACGTGATCGACACGGTGCTGCTGCCGAAGTAATCCACGTCGCTGGCGTGCTCGCGAGCTCGCCACGTCACACCAGGGTCCGACTGCGCCCCGCCGCTGTCTTCAGCGGCGGGGTGCACTTTTTTCGGTCGAGATCGGATGTCCGTCGGCGCGAACGCCTGATGCGCGGGTTCGCGTCCGGCGATCCTACGGCGTGTTCTGCGCTCCCGGCGACGGCGTGGTCGAGAACGCCCAGTCCGTGTCCGCGTCATCTGTGTCGGCGCCGTTCGGCAAGCGGACCAGCGACCCGTTGCCGGTATTGCCGTCTATCGCCGTCGCCGGCGTGCCTTCGACGAGATTCACCGTCGTCGGGAAACCGCCGATCGTGCCGGCGGCAAGCGAGCCTTCGTAGGAAAGCGCATCGATCACCGCGCTCGCCCCGGTGGCGATCAGCGCGACGCCGTCGGGTGCGCCGTTCTGCATGCACGTGTCGACGCAGTCGAACGGCAGTTCCAGCGTGCCCACGGGCAGCGGTACGGAGCCGCCGTGCACGACGAGGTAACCGCCGGCCGGCAACGCGCCGGCCGGTCCGAGGTCGATGCGTCGGTACTCGTTGCCATGGTTGCCGTCCACGAGCACGAGTGCGAGGCCCGACAGGTGCACGCTCGTCGCCGACGTGTTGTGGATCTCGACGAACTCCATCGTGTCGACCGCGCCGACGTTGTCGTAGTCGACTTCGTTGATCACGAGCGATCGCATCACGGTCATCGTGCCGAGCATGGCGGGGTCGAAGTCGAGCCCTGCCCCCGCACCGGCGCCGTCGGTGTCGCAGTAGGTCCAGCCCACGCCCGCATCCTGGCTGAAGCGGAACGTGTAGGCGTAGTCGCCGGCCGTCCACGGCGCCGTCAGCGTCGCCATGAACTCGTCGTCGTTGCCGACCTGGGTGTTGTAGCCCGCCTCGACGAAGTGCCAGCCCGCGAGCAGGCGCGGATCGGTGCCGGCAGGCCCGACGCCGAGCGAAGCGATCCAGCCTGGGGGTGAGCCCGCCGGATCGGTGACGCCCGACTGGAACAGCCGCCCGAAGATCGGCGGGCTGGCCTGTCCACCGAGCACGTCGAACGCGCCCGGGAACTCCAGGTTGCAGAAATCCGCTTCTCCGCCTGCGCTGCCGACCTCGTTGAGCGCGCCCTCGACGCGCACACCGGCCGACACCGCATTGCCGAGCGTCGCCGTCACGGTCACCGGCGCGGGCCCGCCGACGAGGCCGCTGACCTGCACCGTTGCAGTGGATTCCCCCGCCAACACCATCGTCCCGCCACCCACCACGGCGAGACGCGCAGGTTCGGTCGAGACGATCGGCACGAAGGTGTCGATGGCCGCGGGTTGCGACAGCGTGAGCGTGAGCGGCACCGGCAGCGTGTCGCCACTCGCGCCTTGCGCGATGTAAACCGGACTCGGCGACAGCGCGTGCGCGCCGTCCTCGAACGCGTTCGCGAACAGCGGATCGGGCGGGAGGATCTGCGCGCTCGCCGGCAAAGCGGCAACGAGCAGCCACACACCGCACATGGTCATGCGCATGACATATCCCCCTTGGCCCCGAGCCATGATTTCCCACATGCAAGGGAGCGTCAAGGAGCAGGGAACAAGACCCAAAGGCCCCCGCGAAACGGATCCTGCGCAGGAGCGCACCCTGTGCGCGATTCGCGGGAATGCGAAGCATCGCGCACGAACGGTTTCCTGCGCGGATCGCCCACAGGGTGGGCTCCTACACACACATGATGGCATGTGCGCCACGCCTCCGTAGGCGCGCACCCTGTGCGCGATTCGCGCGAATGCGAAGCACCGCGCACGAACGGTTTACTGCGCGGATCGCCCACAGGGTGGGCTCCTACACACATGATGGGATGTGCGCCACGCCTCCGTAGGCGCGCACCCTGTGCGCGATTCGCGCGAATGCAAACCACCGCGCACGAACGGTTTTCTGCGCGGATCGCCCACAGGGTGGGCTCCTACAGACGTGATCGGATGTGCGCCACGCCTCTGTAGGAGCGCACCCTGTGCGCGATTCGCGCGAATGCAAACCACCGCGCACGAACGGTTTCCTGCGCGGATCGCCCACAGGGTGGGCTCCTGCACACGCGGGATGTGCTCCACGACTTGGCGGGCTGTGCGCCGCGTGCGCACGTGGCACCGCGCGGGTGCAAACCTGCTCAGACCGATCGCGCCTTCCAGGCTGCCAGCAACGCCGCTTCCTGCTCGCGCGTGATGCCGGCACGCATCGTCGCCTGCCGCTCGGCCGGCAATCGGCGGAACCACGCAAGCAGATCGTCGACGGTCGTCTCGAGCGGCCGGAACGTGAGCCCCGCCTCGATCGCGCGCGCATTGCTGACCGCGCCATACCCCGCATACGGCCCGCTCTTGCGCGAGACCCAGATCGGCAGCTCTGGCACCTTCTGCGCCTCGAGGAACTCGGGCGTCACGTGCGTGTACGTCGGCTTCGCGTGCGTGACCTTCTCGCACACGCGCAACATGGCATCCATCGTCAGCGGCTTCGCAGGCCCTGTCGCGTTGAACGTCCCCAACGTGCGCGACTCCGCGAGGCGGATCATCCATTCGCCGAGATCGCGCCCGTCGATGAACTGCACGGGGTCGGCGCCATCGCCGGGCACGAGCATCTCGCCGCCCTGCGCGACGCGATGCGGCCAGTAGGTGAAGCGATCGGTCTCGTCGCGCGGACCCACGATGTAGCCCGGTCGCACGATCGTCACGCGATCCCCGAACTGCTTGCGCGCCTCGGCTTCGCTGAGCGCCTTGAGCGGTCCGTAGAGCCCTTCGATGTCGGCGCGCAGCGACTCCTGCGTTTCGGCCATCGCATCCTTGCCGGTGTAGACCGCGAGCGCGTCGTCCTCGTCGATGCCCGGCTTGCTGCCGTCCGCATACACCGAGATCGTCGAAATGAAGAGGTAGTGCCCGACGTTCCCCGCGAGCGCCTTGCCCGCATCACGCACCCAGAACGGCAGGCTCGTCGGGTTGTCGATGCAGACATCCCACTTGCGCCCGTGCAGCGCCTTCAGGTCGCCCGTGTTGCGATCGCCGAGCAGCTGCTCGACATGACCCGGCCACTCCGGCGACGGCCGCTTGCCGCGATTGAACAGCGTCACCTTGTGGCCGCGCGCGAGCGCGTAGTTGACCTGGAACGGACCGGTGAATCCGGTGCCGCCGAGGATCAGGATGTCCAGTGGCTTGCTCGCACGCGTCACGGACGCAGCACCCTGCGCGAGTGCCCACGAGGGCAGTGCGGCCGAGGTGGCGGCGAGTGCGCCGAACTTCAGGAGATCGCGACGGGTCGGCATGGAAGGCTCCAGGTGGGCGAAGCGGATGGGCGATCGGCCAGCGGATCTTATGCGACTCGGGCCACCCCGGCGCTTGTCGATCCACGCGCCCCTGCTTCGTCGCCATCATGCCCCGGCACGCGATCCCAGGAGCGAGCGATGGCCAGCCGCACACCGAAAACGCACCCCAAGTCCACCGCCACTCGGCCAGCCAGGCCCGCGGCGGCGGCCAGTCCGCTGCCGGAATCGATGAACGGCAAGGCGAGCCCGGCCAAGGCCGCGGTCGGCGACAAGCCCGTCTTCGCCTACATCGCGAGCTTGCCGCAACCGCAACGCGGCATCGCCGAACGCATCGACGCACTCGCCGCGCGTACGCTGCCCGGCCTGCAACGCAGCGTGAAATGGGGCATGGCGTACTACGGGGTCGGCGACGGCTGGTGCTTCTGCTGCGGCGCGTTCGCGAGCCACGTCAAGCTCATGTTCGTCAACGGCGTGACACTCGACCCGGTACCGCCCGTGACGCCCGTGGCGATGGGTAAGGCGACGCGCGGCGTTGAACTCGCGTCCATCGACGAGATCGACGAACGGCAGATCGCGGCGTGGATGACGCGGATCGCGGCGATGCCGGGCGTCGGGAAGCGACCGCGGGAAAGGGACAAGACGCCCACGCGCTGAGCTTCGGATTGCGCAACGGCCTCGGACGCGGGAAGCCATGGCTGCTCGCGGCTCGATCCCGCCCCATTGGGAACGGGCGTTCGATACCGACCAAGCCGATTGACCACCTCCGTCCCCACTATTGCGCGGGTCAACCTGGTTTCGCGCCGCGCTTCCAGGTCGTGGTGTAGAGATCGTGGCGCCGGTCGCGCAGGTTCTGCACGCTGCCCGACGCGCGCGCTTCGACGAGGTCGTCGAGGCGCAGGTCGGCGAACGCGACCTGTTCCGCGTTCGGCGTGGTGTCGGCGGCGATGCCCTCGGGTGCGAACGGGAAGTCGCAGGGCGTGATGATGCAGCTCTGCGCGTACTGGATGTCGAAGTTGTTCACGCCCGGCAGGTTGCCGACGTTGCCCGAGGTGACCACGTAGACCTGGTTCTCGATCGCGCGTGCCTGGCAGGAGTAGCGCACGCGCAGGTGGCCCTGCCGCACGTCGGTGCAGTACGGCACGAACAGGATCATCGCGCCCTGGTCGACCAGGTGCCGCGCCATCTCGGGGAACTCCGAGTCGTAGCAGATCATCACGCCGATCGGCCCGCAGTCGGTCGCGATCGCTTCGGCGCTGTCGCCGCCCGAGATCTTCCACCAGTGGCGCTCGTTCGGCGTCGGGTGCAGCTTCTCTCGCTCGTGCAGGCTGCCGTCGCGCAGGCCGACGTAGCAGACGTTGTGGATGTCGCCATCCTCCATCTGCGTCGGGTGCGAGCCGCCGATGATGTTGATGTTGTACTTCACCGCGAGCTGCTGGATCAGGTCGCGCACCTGCTGAGTGTACCGGGTCAGGGTGCGCATCGATTCCGCGGGCTCGAGCTTCTCGTTCGCGACCGACAGCAACTGCAGCGTGATGAGCTCGGGAAACACCACGAAGTCGCTGCGGTAGTCGGCGGCGATGTCGACGAAGTACTCGACCTGGGTCGCGAACTCGGAAAAGTCGCGGATACGGCGCTGCTGGTACTGCACCGTCGCGACCCGCACGCAATCCGGAAGCTCGCCGCTGCGCTGCGCCTTGCGGATCACCGGGTGGTCGGACTTGCGCGGATTGCGCCAGACCAGATGCGCGCCGAAGCCGAGCGATTCGTGGTCCGAGGGCAGGTAGTTCGGCAATACTCCGAGCAGCTCGAAGCCGTTGCGCAACTGGAAGCTCAGCGCGAGGTCGCGGACGCGGTCTTCGCGCACCGCCTCGATGTAGGCCTCGGCGCTGCCGAATTGCTTCATGCGCTTCGCGAGACCCGGCAGGCGCCCACCGAATACGATGCCGCGCAGGCCGAGCTGCTGGCACAGGCGCTTGCGGCGGTCGTAGAGGCGCCGGCCGATGCGCAGGCCACGAAGCTTGGGGTCCACGCAGACCTCCATGCCGTACAGCCAGTCGCCCTTTGCATCGTGCCGCGACGCGTAGCCTCCACCCGTGATCTCGCGCCAGCTATGCCGGCGCAGCGCCACCTCTTCGGCAATGCGGAACGTCGCGCAGTAACCGACCACCGTGCCTTCGAAGACCGCGACGAACTGCCCCTCCGGAAACTGCGCGAGCTGGCCGCCGACCATCTCCGGCAGGTAGCCATAATCCTGGCCATAGGTGCGCGCGGTCAGCGCGACGATGCCCGGGATGTCGGCACGCGTCGCGGCGCGGATGACCAATGAAGGTTTGGTGCCAGGATTGGCCGTCATGCGGATTCTGCGGATTGTGGGGTTGAAAGCTCCGTTGCAGTCTGGCGATCGGGCAACGATGGCGCAAGCGTCA
This sequence comes from Pseudomonadota bacterium, assembly GCA_023430685.1. Taxonomy (GTDB): domain Bacteria; phylum Pseudomonadota; class Gammaproteobacteria; order Xanthomonadales; family Rhodanobacteraceae; genus Dokdonella_A. Next base: position 17,658 of record JAEYZH010000082.1, read on the forward strand.
ATGCACCCGGGAGTACTTCACGCGGCTCGGCGTTGCGCGGCCAGCGTTCGTGTTCGGGAAACTGATGGCGGCCGCCGCAATGAAACATCCTTCGCAGCATAGCCGCGCTGAGGGGGATCGAAGCGAGTGGCGCGGCAGATCCGGCCAATGCGGTGCGCTGCCGCAGGTCGACGAGTCCGACCTCACCCTCTGCCCTCTCGGGTTAGAATCGTCGACTTCTCGAAAGAACCGTCATGGCCGAGGCCATGAAGGGCTTTCATGCTTGCTTCCCATCGGGAGTGGAGATGAACAGTCCTTTCGTTTCGCTGTGTCCGGAGATCACCCGCGCGGATGCGCTGACGCTGATCGAGTGGCTGCAAGACGAATGCGTCACCCGCCACCTGAGAGACTCGCGTGATGTCTCGCGGCAGATCGAGCAGGTCGTCACCCGGGTGCAGTTGCCGACCCTGACCCATCTGTTCAACCAGGGCGGTCGCTTCTTCATCGTGCACGACCGCCACGACGTTCCCGTGGGTTTCGTTCGCCTGATCAAGACGGGGGCGGATTGCGAGCTGGTCCTGGTCGTCGGCGATTCCCGCAACTGGGGTCGCCGACTCGGCGGCGCCGCGATCCGCGAAGGCATGAAGCTCGCCTTCCTCGAGATGCGCGCCGAGAAGCTCATCGCGAAGATCCACCCGGACAACGCGCGATCGCTGAGGGCTTTCGAGCGCTGCGGCTTCCTGCTTGACAGCGAAATGCCCGCGCTGCAGGCATTCGCCATCACGTCGGCACGCTATCGGCAGCTCCTGCGCGAAGCGCCGGCAGGCCATGCCGCCGACATCTGCATCACCGAGATCGACAAGGACAGGCTCGATCGCGTCATTGCACTCGCGCAGGACGCCTCCGTGTTCGAACTGGAGCACGAGATCGAGCGCGCGATCGTCGTCGAGCCGCGACAGGTCGCGCCCGATGTCGTCACGATGAACTCCACCACCCTGCTCCAGCTGGACGACGAGGAACGGGAAGTCACGCTGGTCTATCCCGAAGACGCCGACGATGGCGCCGGGAAACTGTCGGTGTGCTCCGGTATCGGCACCGCGATCCTCGGATACAAGGAAGGCGATGCATTCGATTGGCGATTGCCGGATCGGACTCGGCATATCCGCATCGGGAAAGTGCTTTACCAGCCGGAGGCGGCGGGGAACTTCCACTTGTAGGTTGCACGCAAGAACTTGGCGGTCGGCGCATGGGCAACGCCCGCTCTCGTTCGCGGTCCCTCACAGCCGCATGATGGGAGTTACGACAGTGAGGAAAGGCTACTCTGACCCCGGTTTTGCTCGCCAAACCGGCCACTAGCACCGACGGAAAGGCTTGACCCACTCGCATGCGATCCGCGATGTCGCTTCGCAACGCCTCGCGAGCTCTTCCATCAACGATGTCGAGTGTGGAACGACGATGTATCCCGTCGTTTGGTTTCCAACCATGAGACCGTCTTCGCCAGCGGCCAGTTGGACCGCCACCAACAGACACAGGCACGCATCGAGCTGGTCCTGGTCGACCTTCCGCGGGCGCTCGAGTTCGCGCTTGCCCTCGATCCACTCACCCAAGCCTTGCAAGCCACGTGCGCGTAATGCCGCAGCCGCCTGATCGCATACGAATTGCCAGTCCTCGATCGAAAACGTCTTCCTGCGCCCGGGGTTGTACTTGGGAAGCCTCCCGCATGACCTCAAGTCATCGCGCAACCACCCCAACGAGATCATCGCGAGCACCGGATAGGTTTCGAGGACCGCGCATCCATCAAGCGGGACAAGAGGGTCCGCCGCTCCACCGAACTCGGACAGGAACGCCCAGACTGGCGCATCCGCCCCGAACATTGCCACCCTGCCTGTAAAGGCCGGCTGCATCCCGCCCCGCCGCGCACTGACGCAACCGCACGCGAGGTTCTCGACAGGTCGCTGGCCAGACGCATTCGCAACCACGGTGGGCTGATCCAACAGAATCAGCGTCGACGCGGGCGCATGATCTTCCTGCCACCTGCGGATCGCGCCCGTGGCTTCCCGGAAATCCACGGGCTCGGGGTCAGCTACATCGACAAAGGTTCCGTCATCGTGCCGCAATACCGCCGCAATCGCGCCGCGGTTGCCTGGCGTCCAAGCCGAATCGAATCCGACGAGAAGTGATGACATGTCCGCCCTTGGGTATCAGGGGATAGAGAAAAAGGCTACCCTGACCCCGATTTCGTTCGGGCCCAACTTTCGTTCGGCCGCGCATGAACTTGGGAGCAGGATAATGTGGATTCGTAGGGGACCACTCACGGCCATAGCATCGGGAGTCTGCGCCGCGCTTGTCCAAGGCGCTGCTTTTGCTGCGCGAATCGACGAGTCATTCGGCGATCGTGGGTTGGCGTTGATTGGAGCGGCGGAGGATGATCTTTACCAGCCATCTGCGCCGGTCGTTCAAGATGACGGAAAGATTCTCGTGTGCGGCAATGGGCTTTCGCGCGACGGATTAGCTTACGGGAGATATTTGTATCGCATGAATTCGCAGGGTCTTCCGGATATCGGCTTCGGAGATGCCGGTCGGGTCGAGCTTCACGCCGGGCCTTCGATCTCTTGGGCTGCGTGCGACGCGCTAGGGCAGCGCAATGGCAAGATCATCGCGGCGGTGATAGGACCCGAGGTCAGTGTCTTCCGCTTCGAATTGGACGGAAGTGCCGATGCATCTTTTGGCGCGGAAGGAGTCAGGACCCACGCCATCGATCCTCGCCTCGCAGAAGGTTACTATATTCCGGCGACCTGGATTGGTGACGACGGCACGTTGGTGTATGCAGGCCCTGTGTATCCGAATCGATTCGCGGCTTCGCGAGTCCAGCCCGATGGCACGCTCGACAGCACATTCGGTGAAGACGGCCTTGCTCTTGTCGACGGGCCGGTTGCCGAGTACTGGTATCCGCATATGGCTGCAATGGCAGTGGACAGTGCTGGACGCGTGCTCTTGGTGGGTACCATGGCTACGGACGCGACTCAACTCAGCTGCTACGTGGCGAGGCTCTCGCAGAATGGCGACTTGGACACAGGTTTCGCGCATAACGGCACCAGCACGATCGGTGGCAGATTTCGGAGTTGTGGCCTCGGCGCCGCAGGATTCCAAGCGGACGGCGCGATCTTGCTCGCGGGCGTGACAGCGGATTCCGATTCCGATCTGAACATCGTTCGCTTGCTTGGAGATGGTCAAGTGGATGCGTCCTATGGAGAGGGCGGTCTGGCTGTTCTCGAAAACCCCGGACAAGTTGAATGGATCACGACCAGACAGATGCTGGTGTTCCATCGCGGTGTGGTGCTGGTAGGAACGGCACACACGATGCGGGGTTCAAAAGGTCTAGTCGCCAAGGTAACTTACGACGGATCTCCGGACGTTTCCTTTGCGGCGGGAGGAATTGAAGCTTTCGACCTGCTCCCAGGGGAATACGGTCAAGCATTTCAAACATTCGCTGGTGCAGCGGTAACAGAAGACGGACATTTGGTCGTCGCCGGTGCGTCGAAGGATTCGAATCGTGACTACCTTGATTTTCTCGTCCTCGTGAAGGGTACGGAGGCGCCCTCGCATTCTCTCCGACCGGTGCCTGCCGACTTGCTACAGAGCCGCACGCGCAGGCCGTAACCCGCGTGCACGCTTGGGGAACTAGTCTTGGCTTCGGCCCCGACTTCGCGCCAGCCGGTCCGAAACCGGCGAAACCGGGGTGGCGAAACCGGGGTCTGGCGAAACCGGCGAAACCGCGAAACCGGGGTCGAAACCGGGGTCAGAGTGCACTTTCTAGCGAAACCGGGGTCAGAGCACTTTCTCGTTCGAATGATGCTCACTTCGCCTGCCCCTGCATCCTCTTGAACTGCTCCCTAACATCCGGCGCCACCACATCCACCTCGCGCTTCGTCTGCAAGAACGCCCTTTGCCCCACCGGCAACTGACAGTTCCGCGACAACGTCTCCGCCTCGTCCCCGTTCTTCCCCGTCACGTCCTGGACGTTTACGACGACCGCAAGCGTATCTCCGAGCGGTTCCAGTGCGACACAGACGCGGTCGATCATCTGCATCGTCCGATGCTGCTGCCCGCCGACCATCACCACGAAGTTCTCGCGATCCAGCCACAGCGATGTGCGCACGCCTTCGATCGATCGAACGGCCAGGCGCGCAGCTTCGTGATCGATAGGACGATACGGGTCGGGCATGCGCGCCGAGCGCGTGAGGTCGGTCGCGACGGTCTTGATGTGTTCTTCGGCGGCCTTGCTGTTGCCCGTGGCCGCCGCCACTCGCGCGGCGCGCAGATGCGCCGCGAGTTTCACGTGATTCACCGGCTGGCCCGCTTGCTGCGGACGCGGTTCTTCGGCGCGTTCGTTCGCAGCCTCGCGTTCGCACGCAGCGACGGCGAGCGCCACCATGACGAGGCAGATCAGCTTGGCATGGACGCGCCGCGATCCATGGCCATGCGGCCATGGAACGGAGTGGATTCCCATCTTCGCCCCCTGTGGCGTCGATGGGATCAGTAGGCAACAAACTTCGGATCAGTACAAGAGTGTCTTGTGTAAGAAATTTCTTACACGGAATGCTTGCGCGAGGTTCGCAGCGTTCTTAGCCGCCCACCAGGATCGCGTGAAGCGCGCCGACATCGGCCGGCTTCACGAGATGTTGGTCGAAGCCCGCCTGCCTCGACATCGCTTCGTCGTTGGCCTGGCCATATCCGCTGAGCGCGATGAAACGCGCCGGGTGCGTGCCGATTTCCTGGCGCAGGCGCTGGGCAAGTTCGTGGCCGGTCATGTCGGGCATTCCGATGTCGAGCACGAATGCGTGCCAGTCGGTGCGTTCCGCCGCCTTGGCCAGTGCCTCGTGGCCGTCTGTGGCCACGCTGACGTGGTGGCCCATCAATCGCAGCACCGTCGCGAGCGTGGTGGCGGCATCCACGTTGTCGTCCACCACCAGCACGTTCCTGCGATGCGCGTCCGCCCCGAACGCAGGCGCCGCCGGCGATGGAACGACTGCCGCCGCCGCGCGCGGCAAGGTCACGAGGAAGGTACTGCCCTGCCCGCTGCCGCCGCTGCTGGCCGAGACCTGGCCGCCGTGCAGCTGCACGATGCTGCGCACCAGCGCGAGGCCGATGCCGAGCCCGCCCTGCGCGCGATCCGGCGTACGCTCGCCCTGGGTGAACAGATCGAAGACATGCGGCAGCAGGTCGGCATCCATGCCGATGCCGTTGTCCGAAACGCGGAGCTGGAGCTCGTCGGCGGACGCCGCGACAGACAATGTGATGGTGCCGCCGGGCGGCGTGTACTTGGCGGCATTGTTCAACAGGTTGGACACCACCTGCACGAGTCGGTGTCGATCTCCGGTCACGAGCATCCCTGCCGATGCGCCTTCGACCAGCAGGCGATGCCGGCGCGACTGCAGGAACGGCTCGGCCTGCTCGACCGAGGCGGCGACGATGTCCCCGAGGTCGACGGGCGCCTGTTCGATCTTCACGAGGCCACGGGTGACGCGCGACACGTCCAGCAGGTCATCGACCATCTGGGTCATGTGCCCCACCTGCCGCGCGATGATCTCCGCCGCCTTGCCGACCACAGCCTCGTTCCCCGGCGCCATTCGCAATAGTTGCGCCGCGGTGCCGATCGGCGCGAGCGGGTTGCGCAGCTCGTGCGCGAGCATCGCGAGGAACTCGTCCTTGCGCCGGTCGCCTTGTTCGAGGGATTCGATCATGCGTCGGCGCTCGGTTACGTCGAGCACGGTGCCGATCATCGACCCACCGACGAGCTGCCCGCGACAGAGCACCCATACCACGCGCGCGTCGGGGAGCACGAGGCGGAATTCCTGCGCGAACACGCCGTCTCCGCCCGCCGCCATCGCAGCGCGCATCGCGCTCTCCACGGCTGGCCAGTCGTCGGGATGCATCCGGCGCGCGAGGTCATCGAGCGTGAACGCGTCGCAGTCCGCGTCGACATCCGCGATCTGCCGCGTGCGCGCGTCCATGCCGAGCGCGCGCGTCGCCGGGTCCAGCGTCCAGGTGCCGAGCTGTGCGACGTCGAGTGCGAGCGCGTTGCGCTGTTCGGAAAGGCGCAGCGAGTGTTCGATCCGCTTGCGGTCGGTGATGTCCACCGACGCGCCGATCAGGCCGACGACCTCGCCGTTTTCCATCATCGGCGCCTTGTGCGACCACCACCACGCGGGTGTCCCGTCGGCCAGCCGGATCTCTTCCTCGACCTGCTCGGCGACGCCCGAGTCCATGATCCGGCGATCATTGCGCATCACCGCTTCCGCCTGCGCGGCGTCGGCGAGAAGTTCGCGATCGGTGCGGCCAAGATAGACCTCCGGCGGCACACCGAGCAGTTCGGCGACACCGCGGTTGCCGAGGATCAGGCGGCCCTCGCGGTCCTTCGCATAGACCACGCCGGGCACGGCCTCGATGAAGCTGCGCAGCAGCACCGTGGCGCGGTCGCGCTCGGACTCGGCGCGGCGTCGCTCGGAGTGGTCGCGCAGCACGCCGGGGAACCTGACCGGCGTGCCCGCCGCATCGAGTTCGACGCGGCCATTCGCCTCGACCCACTCATACGATCCGTCATGCGTGCGCACGCGGTACTCGCAGGAATAGGCGCCGCCACGCGCCATCGCGGAGGCGATCGCGGTCCGCACCCGGTCGAGATCGTCCGGATGGATCGCCTGCATCGCGATGGACAGCGCGAGGCCCGCCTCGCACTCGCGCGGATCGAGTCCGAACAGGCGCGCGAAGCGTTCGTCGCCGGTGATCCTGTCGTCGGTGATCGACCAGATCCAGGTGCCGACGATCGCGCCGGCCTCTAAGGCCAGATGCACGCGCTCGGCCGCGAGCGCAGCGTGCGCGGCGTCCTGGCGCCGATCGGTGATGTCGCGGAACAGCACCGCGATGCCTTCGTCGGTGGGAAACGCGCGGACATCGAACCAGCGGGGTTTTCCGTCGACCTCGCCGTAGGGGTATTCCAGCGACGCAGGCTGCCCGTCGGCCAACACCTGGCGATACACGCGGCCGATTTCGGCGTCGCGCGCGCCAGGATAGAGGTCCCAGTACGTCGCGCCCAGCAGCGCCTCACGCGGGCGCGCGAGCAGGCGCTCCGTTCGCGCGTTGACCTCCAGTATCCGGAAGTCGCGATCCATCAGGAGGAACGCCTCATCCATGTTGCCGAGCACCTGCGCGTGGCGCTCGAGGCTCAGCGCAAGGCGGCGCTCCGCCAAAACCTGCTCGGTGATCTCGTTGCAGCAGCCGAAGAGGCCACCGACCGTGCCGTGCTCTTCGCGGATCGGCGCGAAGAAGAACGAGAAATGCGTTTCCTCGAGGCGGCCGTGGCGGTTCAGCGCCAGCTCCATGCGCGGCACCTGCACCGGCTCGCCCATCCGCGTCGCCTCCACCAGCGGCTCGAGCTGGCCGCGGATCTCCGGCCAGACTTCGGAGAGCAGGTCGCGGCCCAGCGCCGCCGGGTGCTTGTCCCCGAGGAACGGTGCGTAATGGTCGTTGTAGAGAAACGACCGCTGCGGTCCCCACGCGATGTACATCGGCTGGTTGGAGGCGAGCATCAAGCCCACCACCGTGCGCAGCGCCGCCGGCCAGGCCGCCGCCGGCCCGAGCGGCGTGGCGCCCCAATGGGCGGACCGCATCAGTGCGCCGACCTCGCCGCCGCCGGCGAGGAATGAGAGGCTTGGGGGGTTCATTGCGGTAGTTTCGCGCAAAAGACGCGGGTTGGGGTTCGCGGCCGGTTGTCGACGCCAGGACCCGCTGCTTTTGCGGGCATCCGCGCGGGGCATCGCCCGCGCGCTCCTGCTCGCTTGAACCTCACTTGGAAAGTGGACCTGAGCCCCGTTGTTGCTGCGACACCCTATTCAGGGCTCGGGAACTCGAACCCATCGGCAAAGACGAGGTCGGCTCGGTAAGTCGCCACGAACTGGCCGTGTGTCGATGCAAAAAATCCCGGCGTGCCGGCTTGGAACTGGACCTGGAAGGCGTCGTTGGAAGTGGGCCACGCATTCAGCGTGCCCCATGTGCCGCCGATGGTTGTCGGCGCCCCCTCTTCGACCAGCACCGCAGGCGTTCCTGCCGGGTCGACAACGACGATGGATTCCCGCTCGGATTCATCGGCCATCCGGTATCTCGCCCAGAGCACCAGATTCCCGGCGTTGTCGAGCGGACGGAACGGGTTTCGCGAATAGGCGAGTCCGCTCACTTCTCCGCCGGACAAACCGTCCTCGAACATCAGCGCGCGCCTGAACGTTCCGCCGGTCCCCACGAACCAACCTCCGCCGGTTGCGGGTCCACCCGGCGTCGAGGCGATGTATGCGAGGAATGCAATCTCTCCGCGGTCGTTGAGTACCGGATGTCCGCCGAAATCGAAGAACACGCCGCCGCCCGGTTCGGGATCATCCCATCGAACCAGCCGCTCATGGACGCCGTCGCGGCTCAAGTACAGTCCGTCGCCCGATTGCGTGCGTGCCTTGAATGCAATCTGGTCGTCGTCGTTGAGTGCGGGCACGGCAATGGGTATCCAAGTCCCGTCCTCACAGCCCACGGCCTCCGCGCCGAGAAGCGAGAAGACCTCGCCGTTCGGCGCCGGATCGCCTGCAGCCACATAGGTGGTTGTCAGGCCGTTCCGCCACACCAGGATTTCCGCCCCCTGCGATCCGTTGCCGACCGTACTCGCGGTAAACGCAATCGTGCCCGCGTTGTTGATGACGCCGGGTCCGACAGCGGTCAGCGTACCGCCGCGCGGAGAAGGATCGCCGATGGCTGCGATCTTGATAATCGATTCATCCTGCGACCTGTAAAGAAACAGGGCACGCGGAACCGGGGCGCCCACGAGGTCTGCGATGAAAAGAACGTCGCCGTCGTCATTCGCCGCAGGCGCCGGTGCGGTCCCTCGAAACATCCCGGAGAACGTTCCGCCGATCGGGCTGGGATCCCCGCAGTCGGAAGTGCTTCCATACCCTCCCGTTTCACCACAGCCCATCGCGATGACTTTCAGGCTATTGGCATCGGCGAAGAAGATTCCCTGGTTCCTCTCGGCACCGTCGACATCTGCGACGAATGCGCCGCGACCGCTGGCATCCAGCGTCGCCGGATTGATCAGCATGAAGCCGAGCGTTCCTGCCTCGCCGGCTGGCATCGGCTGGCCCTCGCGCGCGATGGCGAAGAACGAGGGCGCACTCGGGACGCCCGATGCCCGCGTGCCCCCCGACCACATCGTGATGTCCAATACGGGTTGCTCCCACACCGATGCCACGCGTCGGGGCCAATCGGCATTCCGCTCGGCGCTGAGGCCGGCATGCGCCACGGATTGTCCGAAGGCGGTGTTGCATCCGCAGAGTGCGATGCCGAACGCAAGCACATTCCCTGGTTTCATCATCCTGATCTCCGTTACGGTAGGTCACCACGAACTCGCCACTGAATGCCTTGCACGGACGCGTCGCGCGGCGCAAAGCTCGAGCTAACGACATCAGCTCCCGCAGCGCCTCGAACGCGCTGCAAGGCCGGGTCTGCAGTCTAGGCTATCTTCCCTTGACTGCCCCGTCGCACTTCTTCCCGCGCAAACACACGCGCCCCGTTGATCACGTATCGGTGGGACTCGCCCCTTCACAGTTTGCCGGGAGCCGCCACGCTCGTGGGGCTCGCAGGTCGTGCACAGGGTGCGGTCCCACGAACGCCGCGCGTCCCGTAGGAGCGCACCCTGTGCGCGACCGGAGGCGCCCGATGCCGCCCATCGTCGCGCCCCTCGCAAAGGAGCCCACTCGCGCCTCGGAGGGTCGGACGCCGCTCGAAAGCGGCCCGGCTCGCAGGCCTTCGCGCTCACTTGCCCCGCTCAAGATCCGGGACGAAGATGAGCCACTGGCCCTTCGAGCTGCCGCGGCGCGTGTAGAGACATGAGGGGCCCGTCGAGCCCGCAGGTATGGCCGATCCTTCACGGAGAGCGGAACATGCAAACGCCCAAGGTCTCGTCGACCTGCAGGACCCGGTGGCCTGCCCTCGCGTTCGCGATCGTCGTCAGCGCGATGAGTCTGCACATGCGTGCCGCAGAGGCGCAGCTCGCTCCCGATGGCGCGGGCATCACGTTGCAGGTGCGGATGTCGGTCGACCCGGTCGATCCGCCAGACGGCTACGACTTCTGCGGGACGGTCGTCACGATGGTCGCGTACACCGGCGAGAACGTGCGGTGGTGCTACGAGATCACGAACAATTCCGGCGTCGCGCTGACACGCCACAGCCTGCAGTCGAGCGAGTTCGGCACGATCCTCTCGGACTTCCCGTTCACCCTGATGCCCGGCGCGAGCGCCTTCATCACCCGGATGGAACCCGCCGGCGATTCGCGGCAGGAGACGGCGACCTGGCGGGCCTACACACCCGACACACCGTATGACTTCAGCGATGTAGCGATCGGAACGGTCACGGTGCGGCCGGGCATCGAAGTGGAAGTCACCGCATCGGTGGACCCGTTGGCGCCGCCACCCGACTACGACGCGTGCGGTACCGAATCCGTCATCGAGGTGGACCCCGGCCGCACCGTGCGCTGGTGCTACACGGTACGCAACGTGAGTTCGATTCCGCGATCGAGGCATGACCTGGTCACAGCCGAGCACGGACTGCTGCTCAACGATTTTCCGTTCACCCTGGTGCCCGGTGCCTCGGCCTTTCTCACCGCGACGCAGGTGATGGGCGGCTCTCCGATCCATGAAACGGCCACGTGGACCGCATACCGCCCCGGACCCGCATACCTCTCGACGGCGACGGCCATGGGGTACGCGCTCGAGGTCGGCGATGCAATCTTCATCTGGGGGTTCGACCAGACGCCTTGAGCGCGACTGACGAATGCAGGATCGGCGACAGCATGCCGAGTGCGTAGATCAGGGCAGCAAGCTGGCCCCCTCAACTGCCTCCGTCCCCATATTTGAAATTGTCGATCCGACGCGCCGTCCTTCGTCGCATGAAGCGAACGCAATCCCCGCGCGTCCGCTCACGAGAATCAGGCCATGGCACGAACCCGCGTCGAGAGCTTCACGATTTCGCTGGATGGTTACGGAGCAGGACCGAACCAGGACCTCGAACACCCGTTGGGCGTCGGCGGCGAGAAGCTGCACGACTGGCTCGTCTCCACGCGCCGTTGGCGACAGTTGCACGCGAAGGAAGGCGGCGACGCCGGCGTCGACGATACCTTCGCGATGCGCTCGCACCACAACGTGGGTGCGTGGATCATGGGTCGCAACATGTTCGGACCGATTCGCGGGCCCTGGCCCGATGCGCAATGGCGCGGATGGTGGGGGGATGATCCACCGTTCGAAGGTCCGGTCTTCGTCCTCACGCATCACGCGCGTCCATCGCTTCAGATGAAGGGCGGGACCGTCTTCCATTTCGTCACCGGCGGCATCCACGAAGCACTCGACCAGGCGCGGCAGGCGGCGGGCGACAAGGACGTGCAAATCAGCGGCGGCGCCGCGACGATCCGGCAGTACCTGCGCGCAGGCTTGATCGACGAGCTGCACATCGCGATCTCGCCGATCCTGCTCGGGAGCGGCGAGCGTCTGTTCGAAGATCTCGAGCGCATGCCCTCGGGGTATGGATGCGTGCAGTTCGTGGGTACGGGGAAGGCTGCGCATATGGTGCTGCGGCGCTTGTAGACGCGTTGCAACCACTGGTTGCGCAGTCCGCAGGAGAACTGCTGTCAGTCCAGCAGGCCGCTGCCGATCCGCCAGTATGAGAGCAACGGCGGGGAATGGGCTCGCTGATTCAAGTCAACTACCTCCGTCCCCATTGTTGGCGTTCCAACATGCCCTTGGCGACGGCGCCGCAGGGCGCTAGCCTGGCGTCATGGGGAATCCAGTCCGCGGGCTGTACGAACAACTTGTGACGGCGGCGCTCGAGGAACGGCTGGGTCGCCTCGGGACCGACCTCTTGCTGATCCGCGATGCGATCGATCCCGCCGAGGCGCCCAATCGCATCGCGTTGCATCTTGGCCATCTCATCCGCCGTGCCATCACCGGACTCGATGCGAAGGAGCGAACCCAAGTCGGCTTGCGCCTCGCTCGCGAGATCGGCGGGCTGCTGCAGAACGCCAGCCGCGCCGTCGACTCCGGTGACCTCCCCTCGGCGGCCGGCGAACTGCTGCGCGCCATTGCAGGCAGGAATCCCGATGGCTCGCCCGAGTCGTTTCCGCAACCGGCGACACCGTTGCTCGATACGACTCTGCTCACCAATGCGCCGGGCGAACCGCGCATCGGTCACCAGTTGCGCACCGAGATCCCGTCAGCCGATCGCATCGACGTGCTGATGGCCTTCGTCCGCCAGACCGGCATACGACCGCTGATCGACCTGCTGCGCCGCCATGTCGACTCGGGTCGGCGCCTGCGTGTTCTGACGACGACGTACACCGGGTCGACCGAATTGTCGGCACTGACGAGTCTCCGCGACGCCGGCGCGGAGATCGGCGTGTCCTACGATACGTCGAACACGCGCCTGCATGCCAAGGCTTGGCTGTTCCATCGTGCGACCGGGTTCTCGACCGCGTTCATCGGTTCGTCCAACCTCACCCATTCCGCCCAAGTCAGCGGGCTCGAATGGAACGTGCGCGTGTCGGGCGCGCGCAACCCCGACGTCATCGACAAGTTCGCTGCGATCTTCGACAGCTACTGGAACGGCGGCGACTTCCGTCCCTTCGACGCCGATGAATTCCGCGAGCATGTGCAGTCCGCGCCGAGCGGACCTCGCATCTACCTGAGCCCGGTCGAGATCCGCCCAGAACCGTTCCAGGCCCGTCTGCTCGAACAGATTGAACTCGCGCGCCTGCAAGGGCGCCACCGCAACCTGCTCGTCTCGGCAACAGGCACGGGCAAGACCGTGATGGCCGCGCTCGACTACCAACGACTGCGCACACGCTTGCCGCGCTCGCGCCTGCTGTTCGTGGCCCACCGCCGCGAGATCCTCGACCAGAGCCTCGCGACGTTCCGTCACGCCTTGCGGGACGCGGCCTTCGGCGAGCGCTGGGTCGGCGGCGATCGACCCACAGACTTCGAACACGTGTTCGCATCGATCCAGAGCCTGACCGCGTCCGGCATGCAACACATCGCGCCAGACCATTTCGACGTCGTCATCATCGACGAGTTCCACCACGCCGCCGCTCGCACTTACGACGCGCTGCTCACGCAACTGCGCCCGTGCGAGCTGCTCGGCCTGACGGCGACGCCGGAACGCGGCGACGAACAATCGATCCTGCACTGGTTCGACGATCGCATCGCCGCCGAGCTGCGCCTGTGGGACGCAATCGACCAGCATCGCCTGTGCCCGTTCGCGTACTACGGCATCAGCGGCGGCGCGGACTATCGCGGCGTGCGCTGGGTTCGCGGGCGCGGCTACGACGCCGCCGAGCTCGGTGCACTGGTCACAGGCGACCACGTGCTCGCGCGACGCATCATCCAGAAGGTGCTGGATACCGCGCCCGACCCGGCCAGCATGCGAGCGCTCGGCTTTTGCGTCTCGGTGGGCCACGCACGTTTCATGGCTGAGCAATTCCGGAACGCGGGGCTTGCAAGCGTCGCAGTGAGCGCGGACACCTCCGAGAACGAACGACAACAGGCACTCGCCGATCTCGCCACGGGCCGATTGCGCGCGGTGTTCTCGGTCGACCTGTTCAACGAGGGCATCGACATCCCCGCGGTCGACACCTTGCTGTTGCTGCGCCCGACCGACAGCCCGACCGTGTTCCTGCAGCAGCTCGGTCGTGGATTGCGACTGGAAGCCGGCAAGTCCGTCTGCACCGTCCTCGACTTCGTCGGTCAGCATCGCAGGGAATACCAGTTCCACCGCCGCTACGGCGCGCTCCTGCGCGGCGGCCGCAAGCAACTCATCCAGCAGATCGAAGCGGGCTTCCCGTTCCTGCCCAGCGGCTGCCATATGGAACTCGATGCGGTTGCCGCACGGACCGTGCTCGACAACATTCGCAACAGCCTGCCATCGACTTGGCACGCCAAGACGAACGAGCTGCAACGAGTGGCCGAAGGCAACCCGATCACGCTCACGCGCTTCCTCGATGCGTCGGGCCTGGCCCTCGAAGACATCTACTCAAATTCGCATTGCTGGTCGGACCTGCTCGCCGCAGGCGGCTTGCCGCTGCTCCCCGCAGGCCCGTCCGAAGTCGTGCTCCGCCGCGCGCTCAGCCGCCTCGTGCATGTCGACGATCCGCTCCGGATCCAGTTCAACCTGGGCTTGTCTGCCCGTCAGGAGCCGCCCGACCTCGCGAGCATGAGCCTGCACGACCGAAGGTTGTTCCACTTGCTCGCGGCCATGCTCACCGAGAGCGCCAGCGACGCCGGCGACACGCTCGCCAGCGCCGCAGCGCTCATCTGGCAGCACCCTCAAGTCCTGCTCGAACTCGGCCAGCTCATGGAAGTACTGGCCGACCAGCTCGAACACGTGCCACGGCCCCTCGAAACCCACCCGGACGTGCCGCTGTCCATACATGCGCGCTACACGCGCCGCGAAATCCTCGCCGCCTTCGGCGACGGCACGCGCCTCAATACACCGGAGTGGCGCGAAGGCACGCGCTGGCTACCCGACGAGCAGGTCGACCTGCTCGCCATCACGCTCGACAAATCCAGTGGCCATTTCTCTCCGACGACTCGCTACCGCGACTACGCAATCAGCCGCGAGCTGCTGCATTGGGAAAGCCAGTCCATGACACGCGCGGAAAGCGAAACCGGGCAGCGCTACCAGCAACACACCGAGCGCGGCAGCACGGTGCTGCCGTTCGCGCGCATGACGACTGGCGATCGCGCGTTCTGGCTGCTCGGACCGGCGAGCTACGTCGGTCATGAAGGGGAGAGGCCGATGGCGATTACGTGGAAGCTCGTCGAACCGTTGTCGGGCGACTTGTTTGCAGGGTTTGCGGCTGCGGTGGCGTGATCGACACCACTGGCGATGCGCGGCATCCCTGTGAGCGAGACGCAACCGGTCAGGTTAACTACCTCCGTCCCCATATTCCCTCACAGCCGCCGGTCCACGTCTCGCATGCCGATATCGGCCGCGCGTCGGAACGCACTTGCCACTCGATCGATCTCCCGCACCGGCACGCCCAGGCCCTCGAAGAGGTCGCGCCAGTTGCGCACGGCACGCACGACGCGATCGATGATCCGTGCCGCATCTGGCGGCAGCAAACCGAAGCGGCCTGCGCCGGCCAGGGCATTGTCCAGGCGTGCCAGCCGGCCCTGCGGTCCGATCGAGAGGTGCAGCATGCGCTCCTGCGCCACCTGCGGCCTGGGAACCACGTCGTACAGCGGACTCAACCTCCAGCCGTCGCCTTCCGCATCGAAGAGAAAGGCATGGTTGCGCAGATGATCGTCATCGTTGGACACGAGGATGTTGAACACCATCCGTGCAAACAACTCGTTGCGATCGGACGCGATCTGGCCACTCACACCGTGCACGCCCATCGCATCGGAGATCGCCGCATAGCTGGAATCCGGCGAATCCTGCTCATGCAGGGCCAGCAGCGTGAGCGCGCTGACCATGTGGCGACGTCCCATGCCACGGGCCAGCGGCTCACGGTCGAAGCGCTCGATCAACATGACCTGCCGCCCGTCCGCCAGCGTTTCCACGCGGGTGCGAGGCACGGCCAGGCCCGCCTCGCGTGCAAGTTCAAGGGTGGCGCGCTCCAGCAACGGCACGTTGAGCGTGTCGTTCCTCGCCGGGAATTTGGCAATCCACTCCCCGCCATCCGCCGTCACCACCGCCTTCGGTCGCGCGCCCCCGATGGAGGGACCGCCGGCGAAGAAGACTTCAAGATGTGCCGGTACCCGCTCGCCTTCCTCGATCCGCGCCGCGACATCCAGCAGATGGCGCAGGTCGACGACCGACGGAAGCACACCACCTGCCGGCAGGCTGGTCGGCGACTCGCGCACGTCCAGCGCGCCGGCACGATGCGGCCCGGCGTGGTCCAGATAGACGGATTCCGGCAAGCCGTTGGGCGGCGCCCGCAGCCGGTTTTCGATAACGCGACGGCCCCAGGCGTCAGGCGTCGCATCGCGCAACGCGCCGAACATGGCCAGTCCGCCCGCGGGCACACGCTCTTCGTCATTGCGCCCCGGCGCCAGCGCCAGCGCGATCGGGTCCACCGGCAAGGCATTGGCGCGCGCCACGTAGCGGCGGCCATAGGCAAAGGTCGACGCCTGCACCTGCAGCCCCTGCTCGATCATCGTCAGGCGGCCGGCCGGAACAGCCTGCGTTTCACCGGGCAGGTGGATGAAGACCGTGCGCTCGACCATGTTCAGAAGTCCAGGTCGTCTCGCTTGCGGGACCGCACGCGCTTGGCCCTGGTGCCGTCCAACAACGCGGCGGAGGCAGGATCCCGCAATGCGCTGAACAAGGGCAACAGGCCCAGGCTCTCGAACACTGCCAGCCAGCCGCCCAGCGAAACTTCGACCGCGCCACCCTCCATGCGCTTGAGCGTGGCCAGGCTGATGCGCGCGCGCTCGGCCAGCGCCTGCTGCGTCCACGATCGCGCCAGGCGAGCTTGGCGAACCAAGCCACCGAGATGGGTTGCGGCCTTGATGGCCGCAGGTGTGGCGAAGGCGACTTCTTGGCGGCGCATAGCTCATATTTAGACCGTTATAGAGATAACGGCTTATTTATGAGCCTTATACCCTTGCCGGGACAGGCGGTCAATCGCGGCGGACAGGGCGAACAGGGGTCAGAGAAGACTTTCCGAATGTTCCTACGCAGAGGATCCGAACTCAGCGACATCGCGTGGTGGCACGCCGCACGACACTCGGCGCATCGTCATGGAACTCCTTGATGCCCCGCCTTCCAAGACTCGACCTGCCCGGTATCGCGCAACACGTGATCCAGCGTGGCAACGATCGCCAACCGTGCTTCTTCACGCCGGACGACTACCGCCGCTACCTGCACGACCTCAACGAGATCGCGCTGCGCGAAGAATGCGCAGTCCACGCCTACGTGCTGATGACGAACCACGTGCATCTGCTGGTGACGCCGGGCGAGCAAGGTCGCCTGAGCCGCATGATGCAAGCGCTGGGGCGCCGCTACGTCCGCCACGTCAACCGTACCCATCACCGCACGGGCACGCTATGGGAGGGCCGCTACAAGGCATGTCTCGTTGCGGGCGACGCCCATCTCCTGCGCTGCCATCGCTACATCGAGCTCAATCCGTTGCGCGCGGCGGTGGTGCCCGATCCACGCGACTATCCCTGGTCCAGTCATCTCCACAATGCGTTCGGCGAGCACGATCCGCTGGTGCGACCGCATCCGGTCTACTGCGCCTTCGGCGCCGAGCCGGATGAGCGGCGCCGACGCTATCGCGCCTTCGTCATGGACGATGTGACGGCCGAGGAAACCGACGCCATCCGCGCGCACCTGCAGCGCCAGCACGTCTATGGCCCCGACCGCTTCCGCCTGGCCATCGAAGCGCAGCTCGGTCGGAGCGTGGGTCCGCGCAAGATGGGGCGGCCGCGCAAGTCCTCGCCGGACACCGAAGTGGCTTCGCACCGTGAAAGTGCACTCTGACCCCGGTTTCGCTGAATAGCCGCTGCCGTCGGCGCCGTGTTCGATGAGGCCGCCCATCGACCGAGCCACCTTGGGTTGATCCGCCCCGGCGAGATCATGCATCTGTGCGCCGCACCTGCGGACACATGGACGGTTCGATGGCAACCGACGAGTGTTTGGGAGCGCAAGCTCACGGGCGCCACCCCGCCCCAATCCAGAACGGTGACTGGCGCGGACTCAGTCCGCAGCCCACCGAGAACATAGCGGCGTCGGCAGACTCGACACACGGCAGTCCACACCATCACGCCCGAACGATGGGAAGGGCACGCTCGTCCCTATTGACGGAGACGGCGAAATGGTGACCCCGGTTTCCAGTTTCGCTTCTATCAGTGAATGTAAGGAGCCAGCTCCACTTTTTTAGCTTCGTACTCGGCTGTGGTCACTAGCCCGAGGTCCAATTTGTCCTTCCAGCGCTTTAACTCGGCCAGCGCCTGGTCACTGGTATACCCGCGCCCAATCATCTCACCGCTTTGCAATGCAGCCTCGAAATTCACCGTGAGGGTTCCGAACCCTCCTTGCGAAGGCTCCAGCATCGCCCACATGCGAAAGTTCTGTCCCCGCCCACCGGCTTTGAAGCTTTCAATCTTGAACTCGCGCCCCACACACAAACTCGCTGCACACGGCTGAGAACCAGAGAACAGACCCAGGTATTGGTTGACGTACGTGTAAGTGGGATTTCCGCCTTGCGCTGTGCCGATCTTCACCACGTCACCGACCTTATACTCAGTGCCATCCTGAGCAATATAGGCCTCATACTCGCCCCCTTCCGTCACTTCGCCGTACTTCGCAACTTGGCCAATCGCAATCGCCGGAAAGAACAGAGCAGCGGATAACGCCGAACGAGCCAGCAAAGATTGTGAGCGTCGCATACATTCCCCTGGAGAGACTACTCTGACCTCGGATTTCCCATCGAAGCCCAGCTCAGCCGGAGCGTGGGTCCGCGTAGCATCTGGCGCCCCGCAAGTCTTCACCGGACCTCGACGTGGTTTCACGCAACGAAAGTGCACTCTGACCCCGGTTTCCTTCGACCAGGAAAGCTCATCAATCGCGTACACCAACTCCGGGACGAAATCGGCGTCGACTTTCTCCTTCGCATTGTCCGTCAAACCAAGTCTTGACGAGAACACGCGATGCTCGATGTCGAAGAGCGACTCAGCTGCGTTCCGAATTCGAACTTCAAGCATCATTATGAGTCAAACTCCGTCAAAAGCGCTTCGAAGTCCCAGAACGGAACCAACACGAAGTGGATTCGTCCGATTCTTATTTGATCTTTCTTGGCAAGTAGGTTCTCGTACTGTTTAAGCCTCGCGTTAACGATATCCTTGATCCTTTCTGTGATTTCATTCTGAGAGCTGCCGCTTCTATTTTTCGTCTCCGAGTAGCTGACTACGCAAACGAGCTCAAACACTACGCCCGACAGATTGTTCGATTTGATATCTCGCGCGATATTTCTCAAACATTCGTCGATGAAGTCTTCGTATACATATAAACCAAGCTCAGAGCTGAGGTTTTCAAGAGTGCGCAGAACGCTATCAACAGAGGCTTCGAGGGCTTCAGAGAACTTGTACTTGGATGCGTAGCTTTTGGCTTCGCCCAAGTACACGACGTGCTCGCCGGTTCGCGGCCTGTAATGAATTGCGTCGGCACCATGTCGCTCAACGGCCGGGTTGGTGGTCAAGTTCATTTTGCGAAGTATCGGAACAGCTTTGAAGAGGTGCTGGATGAAGTTGAACAGCAAGAGCTCGCCGAATTGCCCTTGGGGTTTGCCTTTCCGGAACTTTTCTCGCACGAGTGCGTGAATCGCGGATGACGCATTCTGATGGCTTTCGCCGCGCCTCGCGAACTCGGCATCGTAGATTTCCTTATACTTCTGTTTAGAGTAGATCCAACTGCACATCGTGATCTTAAGTTCACGTAAGAAATCTTGCCGCCGCTCGACGATGTCTTGATACGCGATCGCAGCCCCATGATGGGATTTCCCAGGAAGAGCGTGCCCTGAGCACTGGAATGAATAGATGTTGAGAAACAGCTCGTCGTTTTGGGCGAGCAGGTCGTCGATATCCTTTTCGGTAAGCACAGGCTCTGCCATTTCGTGTCCGTCTCCCACCCCATCGTACCGAACGAATAACTGAGACCCAAATTGGACGAACCCAACGAAGCTTAGCTTGCCTACCCTCGGCCAATGCGCCGACGACGGTAAACGCAACGGACTACATATTCCGCCGATACGCCCCACCCACGTCATACAACGCACCACCAATCTGCCCCAGTGGGCGTGTCTTGAGCGTCTCGATCGACGCCGCAAACAAGTTCTTCCGGTGGCGCGCCGTATTCTGCAGATAGGCGAATTCATGTCCGTCGTCGGGAAGCTGGGGTGTGAGCGCATCTTGCGCACCGTGATTCACGGCGGTTTCCCCTGCATCCTTTTGAGCTGCGCTCCAACCTCCGGCGCCACCACATCCACCTCCCGCCTCTTCTGCAAGAACGCCCTCTCCCCCTCCGGCAACTGACAGTGCCGCGACAGCGTCTCCGCCTCATCCCCATTCTTCGCCGTAATATCCTGCTCATTCACGATCACGACCAGCGTGTCACCCAGCGGTTCGATCGCCACGTAGACCCGATCGATTGTCTCCATCGACCGATGTCGCTTCCCACCCACCATCACCACGAGGTTCTCGCGATCCAGCCACAGCGACGTGCGCGCGCCATCGATCGCACGCACGGCGGCGCGCGCAAATCGCCTAGGTTCGGTCGCGACGACCGTGATGTGTTCTTCGCCGGCCCTGCTCTTGCCGCTGACGGCAGGAACGCGGGCGGCGCGTAGGTGTGCCGCGAGCTTCACGGGATTGACCGGTTGCCCGGTCTGCTGCGGTCGAGGCTGCTCGGCGCTCTTGTCGACGGCCTCGCGCTTGCACGCGAACGTGCCGAGCGCAGCGACTCTGATGGAGGACAGCCTGCCGTGCATGCGCCGCAAGCCATGGCCACGCAGCCATGGAATGGATTGAATCCCCATCTTCGCCCCCTGTGGCGTCGATAGTGCGAGTAGGCAACAAAGCGGGGATCAGTACAAGAGTGTCTTGTGTAGGAAATTTCTTACACGGATGAGGTGCGCAGGTCCGCTCTTGGTGTTTGGAGGAGCAGGCATTCCTGCGGAATGCCGCGCCTTCGGCGCGCCCCCATCCGCCTTCGGCACCTTCCCCGCTCCGCGGGCGAAGGAGATGCACGCGGCATCGGCGTGCCCCCTTACGACGTCGGCACCTCTCCTCCGCTTGGCGCGAGAAGGAAAGCACGCTGCCTGTCGTGGGTCGATCAGAGCTTGTAGATCGCCGCGCACGTTCGTGCCGGTGGTGGTGGCCACACCGGGCACAAGGCCTCGACGACGTCCATCAATTCGACCCAGTCCGACAAGTCGAATCTGCCCGGAAGCGAGGTCGCTCCGCCTCCGCCTGCGAGCGGCGCGGCCTTCTCGTCACTCGGTTTCGGCGTCGATTTCGGCGAGCAGCTCATCGAGCAATTCCTTTCGACGAACGACGCAGAAGCGCAGCATCAGCGGCCAAGGTAGAGGCTGTACTTGCGAGCGCCAGCCCGCCGATCAGCGCGGGCGGCGTGCGACAGCCGGCAAATCCGACCAGCGCTTCCTTGATCTGGTCGACGAGCCGTGACATTGGCTACCGGAAGGGCCTTGCGCCAGAGCGACCTTCAGCTGATGCCTTTGCGGGTTCCGCATCGCGCAATGCCAGCCGTTGTGGCGACAATGCGCCGCTCGAGTACGCCAGCTCGATCATTTCCTCGAAGAAATCAATCTTGGCGCGCGTGCCGAGCTTCGCCCACGCCAGCAGCTGTGCACGTTCCGCATCGGCAAACGAGAACGCGGTTTCATTCGAACCGATCGTCATTGCCCGCCTCTCTCGGCATCGCGGATCTGCCGCAGTTTGTCGATGTCTTCCAGGTCGCGCAAACGCCCTGCGCGTTCCTTCATCTCGATCAGATGATCGATGCTCGCGACGGGCACGATCGTTCCGTCGAGGTCCTTGCGCACCGCGTCACGCAGGAGCCGGTCGAAGGCGATCGGTTCATCGACGAACACATCGACCGAACGCAGCGGATTGTCCGGATCCCATAGGGGAAAGACGAGCATGTTGCGTTGCGTCCATTCCGCACGCTTCTCGGGATCGGCGAAGTCTTCGGCCGCCATCGGAAGCCGCGGACGCAGGCCAATGGCACCCAACGCCTGCATGCCGCGGCGCGCGTTGTTGGAAGCCAGACCGATGGCGAGGTCCAGATCGGCCGTCGCCCGCAAATAACCATGCAGGATCACGGCAAGGCCACCGACGACGACGTAGTCCACCTGTGCCTCGTTCAGGGCGGCAAATATCTGGCGAACATTGAACGACATGGCCAGTCGTGCCCGCTACATGTTGCGCCGATACTCGCCGCCGACGTCATACAGCGCATGGCTGATCTGCCCAAGGCTATGCGTCTTCACCGCCTCCATTAGCGCCGCAAACACGTTGCGCCGTTCGCGCGCCGTATCCTGCAGATAGCGCAGCCCATGGCCGTCGCGCACCATCGGCGGCTCTTCGCCCGCTTCGGGCAGATGCGCGTGTGAGGTTTCGCCAGCCGGAGCAAGGCGATTGCGATTCGCCTGGTACGCGCGCACGTTCGCGATCTGCTGGCCCTTCTCTTCCTCGGTGCTGCGGATCAGCTCGATCTCGGTGACGATGTCGCCGCCGTGCTCCTTCGGCAGGAAGGTGTTGACGCCGACCAGCGGGAGGCTGCCGTCGTGCTTCTTGTGCTCGTAGTAGAGGCTCTCTTCCTGGATCTTGCCGCGCTGGTACATCGTGTCCATCGCGCCGAGCACGCCGCCGCGTTCGCTGATCGCCTCGAACTCCTTGTAGACGGCTTCCTCGACGATGTCGGTGAGCTTGTCGACGATGAAGCTGCCCTGCCACGGGTTCTCGTTGAAGTTGAGGCCGAGTTCCTTGTTGATGATCATCTGGATCGCGACCGCGCGGCGCACGCTTTCCTCGGTCGGCGTGGTGATCGCCTCGTCGTAGGCGTTGGTGTGCAGGCTGTTGCAGTTGTCGAACAGCGCGTACAGCGCCTGCAGCGTGGTGCGGATGTCGTTGAACTGGATCTCCTGCGCGTGCAGCGAGCGGCCGGAGGTCTGGATGTGGTACTTCATCATCTGGCTGCGCTCGTTCGCGCCGTAGCGCTCGCGCATCGCGCGCGCCCAGATGCGCCGCGCGACGCGGCCGATCACGGTGTACTCGGGGTCCATGCCGTTGGAGAAGAAGAACGACAGGTTCGGCGCGAAGTCGTCGATCTTCATGCCGCGCGCAAGGTAGTACTCGACGATCGTGAAACCGTTGCTCAGCGTGAACGCGAGCTGCGAGATCGGGTTCGCGCCGGCTTCGGCGATGTGGTAGCCCGAAATCGACACCGAATAGAAGTTGCGGACCTTCTGCTCGACGAAGAACTGCTGGATGTCGCCCATCATGCGCAGTGCGAACTCGGTCGAGAAGATGCAGGTGTTCTGCGCCTGGTCTTCCTTGAGGATGTCCGCCTGCACGGTGCCGCGCACGGTCGAGAGCGTGTGCGCCTTGATCTTCTCGTAGGTCTCCGCGTCGAGCACCTGGTCACCGGTGACGCCGAGCAGGCCGAGGCCGAGGCCGTCGTTGCCCTTCGGCAGCTCGCCTGCGTACTGCGGTCGCGCGCGGCCCTCGAACAGCTTCGCGATGCGCGCCTCGGCGACGCGCCAGCGCGCCTCGTCCTCGCGCAGGTATTTCTCGACCTGCTGGTCAATCGCGGTGTTCATGAACATCGCGAGGATCATCGGCGCGGGGCCGTTGATCGTCATCGACACCGAAGTCGTCGGCGCGCAGAGGTCGAAGCCGGAGTACAGCTTCTTCATGTCGTCGAGCGTTGGCACGTTGACGCCGGAGTTGCCGATCTTGCCGTAGATGTCGGGGCGCGGCGCGGGGTCCTCGCCGTAGAGCGTGACGCTGTCGAACGCGGTCGAGAGGCGCGCAGCCGGCAGGCCCTGGCTCAGGTAATGGAAGCGCCGGTTCGTGCGCTCGGGCGTGCCCTCGCCCGCGAACATGCGGATCGGATCCTCGCCGGTGCGGCGGTACGGATAGACGCCGCCGGTGTAGGGGTAGTAGCCCGGCAGGTTCTCCTTCTTGAGGAACACCAGCAGCTCGCCCCAACCCTTGTAGGTCGGCGCGGCGATCTTCGGGATCTTCTGGTGCGAGAGCGATTCGCGGTAGTTCTCGACGCGGATCGCCTTGCCGCGCACCTCATACTCGGTGAACTCGTCGGTGATCGACTTCAGCCGCTGCGGCCACTCGCGCAGCAGGCGCAGCGCGTCGGACGACAGCGATTGCACCGCATCGTTGTAGCGCTGGCGCAGCGTGACGAGCGAGCGGTCGAGCGAAGCCGCTTCGGCACCGTTCGCGCTCCGTTCCTCCTGCTCGCGCCGCAGTTCCCAGTTGAACTTCTGCTTGCGCCGATCCGCGCCACTGCGCCGATCGGGGCCCGCGTAGTCCGCGTGGCCGTTCGAGGGCAGGTGCAGGTCGTCGGCATCATAGAGCTCGAGAGCCTTCGGCAGCTTCGCGTCGCCGATTTCCTTCAGCGCCTCCCACAGCGACTGCGCGCGATCGGCGACATCCGCCTCGCGCTCGATCGCGCCATTGATGCCGCGTCCCTGCTCCGCGATTTCCGCGAGGTAGCGCACGCGGCTGCCGGGGATCAGCACGGTCGCGCGGGGTTCCTTCAGCGAGGTGTCGATCTGCGGCTCGAAGTCGCAGCGCGGGGAAGAAAGGGGGTCAGAGTCACTTTTCCCTGCCCTGCTGCCGGCATTCGCTGAGACATCGGGAGAAAAGTGACTCTGACCCCCTTTCTTCTTTTCCCGCAGCAGGCGGCACAGGTTCACGAACATCCACGACACGCCCGGATCGTTGAACTGGCTCGCGATGGTCGGGTAGACCGGGATGTCCTCGTCCTTGGTCTGGAACGCGACGCGGTTGCGCTTCCACTGCTTGCGCACGTCGCGCAGCGCGTCCTCGGCACCGCGCTTGTCGAACTTGTTGAGCACCACGAGCTCGGCGAAATCGAGCATGTCGATCTTCTCGAGCTGGCTCGCGGCGCCGTAGTCGCTGGTCATCACGTACATCGGGAAGTCGACCAGGTCGACGATCTCAGAATCGCTCTGGCCGATGCCCGCGGTCTCCACGATCACGAGGTCGTAGGCCTGGCCCTTGAGGAACGCGACGCAGTCCTTGAGCATTGCGTTGGTCGCGACGTGCTGGCGGCGCGTTGCCATCGAGCGCATGAACACGCGGTGGTTGCGCAGCGAGTTCATGCGGATGCGGTCGCCGAGCAATGCGCCACCCGAGCGACGACGCGTCGGGTCGACCGCGAGCACCGCGATGCGCATTTCCGGGAACGCGTGCAGGAAGCGCAGCAGGAGTTCGTCGACGACCGAGGACTTGCCCGCGCCTCCGGTGCCGGTGATGCCGACCACTGGCGTGGTCGGCTGGGAATGGGGAATGGGGAATGGAGAATGGTTGGGGCCGACTGCCCATTCCTTGCGCAGCTTCGCCAACTCCGATTCGCTGAAGGCACCGTTTTCGATCGCGCTGAGCACGCGGCCGACCGCGATCTCGTCGTCGATGTCGACGAACGCACCCGAGTCCGGCTTTGACGATTCCCTATTCCCTATTCCCGATTCCCTGTGGCGCGCAGCGCGCGCCACGACGTCCTCGATCATCGCGACGAGGCCGAGGTGCATGCCGTCGTTCGGGTGGTAGATGCGCTCGACGCCGTAGGCCTCGAGCTCGCGGATTTCCTCGGGCGTGATCGTGCCGCCGCCACCGCCGAACACGCGGATGTGGCCGGCGCCGCGTTCCTTGAGCATGTCGACCATGTACTTGAAGTATTCGACGTGGCCGCCCTGGTAGGACGACAGCGCGATCGCGTCGGCATCCTCCTGCAGCGCCGCGCGCACGACGTCCTCGACCGATCGGTTGTGGCCGAGGTGGATGACCTCGGCGCCCTGGGCCTGGATCAGGCGGCGCATGATGTTGATCGCGGCGTCGTGGCCGTCGAACAGGCTCGCAGCCGTGACGAAGCGCAGCGGTGCGCGTTCAGTGCTGGCTTCGGCGGCGACGTGCGGGGCGGGTGAACTCATGGCGCGTATCCGGCTCGCGGGGACAGAACGGCCATTCTACGCGGCATGGCGCAGCGGCGCCCCTCTCGGTCCGCCATGCCGTCGATTCGCGGCACTCGCCGCGCTCAGGACGAACGCATCTCTGCCGTTCGCACTGAGCGCAGCGGCCGCAGGCCGCGGAGTCGAAGTGCCCGATTGCACAAAGCTTCGTGCAATGCCCTTCGACTCCGGCCTTCGGCCTGCGCTCAGGGCGAGCGGTGTGGGTGGGCCTGCCCCAGGGCGAATGGTGTGGGTGGGGCCTGTGCTCAGGACGAACGGTGTGCGTCGGACCCGCGCTCATGACGACCGGGTGGTCGCCGGGTTCCTCATTCACGCAAACCCGTACGGCAGGTTCGGCGAGCTCACGACGCGTTCGCCGACCGTATCGCCGCGCAGGAAGCGCAGCGAGCCATCGATGACCTCGGGTGCATCGAGGATACGGTGGTGGCCGAGTCCGGTGGTCGTCAGCAGGCGCGCGCCGTGCCAGTGGCGTGCGTAGCGCTCGCCTTCGGCCCACGGCACTTCGCGGTCACCGAGGTCGTGCACGATGAGCGCGGGTCGCGCGATGTGCGGCGCATGCAGGTGCGCCTGCAACTCTGCGGCGCGCGGGGCGTGGGTGGCTTCGTATTCTTCGAACAGGCGCGCGCCAAGATGCTCGGCGAGGCCGACGAAGCGGGCAAAGCGCGACGCCGCCGCATGCGGATCGGCTGCGGGCGCGACGAGGATCGCGCGTTGCGCGGCCACGCCCTGCGAGAGCGCCAGCATCGTCGCCGCGCCGCCGAGCGAATGGCCGACGATTGCCGCGGCCTCGCCATGGCGGCGCGCGACCGCGCCGAGTGCGTTCGCGAAGTCCGGCAGGTTCGAACGACGTCCGCTGCTGCGGCCGTGCCCGACCTGGTCGAACGCGACGACCGCATGGCCGCTCGCACGCAGCGCCGCGATCCACGGCACGATGCGCAGCGCATGGCTCGACCAGCCGTGCGCGAACAGCACGTACGGTTCGCGCGACGGATCGCCCCAGGTGTAGAGCGCGAGCCGCTCGCTGCCGTACGCGAAGTCGCTCATGCGCGCGCCTTCGTCGGCAGCTGCAACCGCACGCTCGCGCGAGCTCGCGAGCGGCGTGCAGAACAGTTCGTACGCGCGATGCAGCGTCGCGCGCGGATGCAGCCAGCTGCCGAGCGCGAAGCGTGCGCGCAGCGCGAGCAGACGATGGTTTCGAACGATCGTGCTATTCCTCGGGACAGCGGTCGTGGTCATGGCAACCTCGGGGTTCGTCAGGGGGTTTGGCTGGCGAGCAGTCGTTCGAGTGCACGATCGGCGTGCGCGCGCGCGACCTCGGGTTCGAACAGTCGGATATCGGTGTGCAGCGCGAGCGCAATGCCGAAGATCTCGAACGACATCTGCGCGGCATCGGTGTCGCTACGCAGTTCGCCGGTTTCGACCGCCATGTTGATTGCGCGCGAGGTCGCATCGCGCCAGCGCTGCATCAGCGCGACGACCGCGTCGTGCAGCGGGCCCGGGCGCGAATCGAATTCGCCGATGGCGCCGTGGATCAGGCAACCCTGGCGGTTG
Source organism: Pseudomonadota bacterium (assembly GCA_023430685.1). Lineage (GTDB taxonomy): Bacteria > Pseudomonadota > Gammaproteobacteria > Xanthomonadales > Rhodanobacteraceae > Dokdonella_A. The sequence goes on from JAEYZH010000082.1 coordinate 45,022, forward strand.
TCGCGGACCCAGTCGAACCAGCCCTGCCCCATCGCGCGCACGCGCGCGAGTCCGCGCGGCGCACGCACGGCGGGGATCAGCACCGATTCGCCGAAGCGCGTGGCGGCGCTCTCGAGCACGGCGAGCTGCAGGCCCTCGCGCGAGCCGAAATGCGCGAACACGCCGCTCTTGGACATTCCGACCGCCTGCGCGAGCTCGCCGATCGAGAGGCCTTCGAGGCCGTCGCGGCAGGCGATCGCGTAGGCGCGGTCGACGATCATCTCGCGCGTCGCGGCGCCCTTGGAGGTGGTCGGCAAGCTCGACATGGTGGCATAAATAGCACGATCGTTCGTTTCATTGCAACGGCCCAAATGCCGGCGCGACACTGTCCCCGCCTGCGCGTCGGGACTACACTACGCGCCGCGTTGCGCCGGCGAGCCTCGGGCTCGGCCGGTTTCCAAAAGCGGTTCAACCCTTTACGCCCATTCCGACCCGGTTCGCGCAGAGCGGCCGCCGCGGGTGGGCTTTTTCGCGTCAGGAGTCGCCATGATTTTCGAAACCGTCGCCAACACCGGTCACGAGCAGGTCGTGTTCTGCCACAACAAGGACGCGGGCCTGAAGGCCATCATCGCGGTCCACAACAGCGTGCTCGGCCCGGCGCTCGGCGGCCTCCGCATGTGGCCGTACAAGAGCGAGGCGGAAGCGTTGAACGACGTGCTGCGCCTGTCGCGCGGCATGACCTACAAGAACGCGGTGGCCGGCCTCAACCTCGGCGGCGGCAAGGCGGTCATCATCGGCGATCCGTCCAAGGACAAGTCCGAGGCGCTGTTCCGCGCGTTCGGTCGCTTCGTCAACTCGCTCAACGGCCGCTACATCACGGCCGAGGACGTCGGCATCGACGTCAACGACATGGAGTGGGTGTTCCGCGAGACCGAGTTCGTGACCGGCGTTCACCAGGTGCACGGCGGCTCGGGCGATCCCTCTCCGTTCACCGCGTTCGGCACGCTGCAGGGCCTGATGGCCGCGCTGAACCACAAGTTCGGCAACGAGGACATCGGCAAGTACAGCTTCGCGGTGCAGGGCGCCGGCCACGTCGGCATGGAGTTCATCAAGCTGCTGCGCGAACAGGGCGCGAAGGTGTTCGTCACCGACATCAACAAGGAACTCGTGCAGAAGGCGGTGGACGAGCACGGCTGCACCGCGGTCGGCCTCGACGAGATCTACGACGTCGACGCGGACGTCTACAGCCCCTGCGCGCTCGGCGGCACGCTCAACGAGGCGACCATCGACCGCATCAAGGCGAAGGTCATCTGCGGCGCCGCCAACAACCAGCTCGCGACCGACGCGATCGGCGACGAGCTCGCGCGCCGCGGCGTGCTGTACGCGCCCGACTACGCGGTCAACGCGGGCGGCGTGATGAACGTCTCGCTCGAGATCGACGGCTACAACCGCGAGCGCGCGATGCGCATGATGCGCACGATCTACTACAACCTCTCGCGCATCTTCCAGATCGCCGACCGCGACCAGATCCCGACCTACAAGGCCGCCGATCGCATGGCCGAGGAACGCATCAGCGCAATCGGCAAGATCAAGCTGCCGACGATGGGCAACAACGGGCCGCGCTTCCTCGGGCGCATGCGCGGGCAGTAGCGGGGAGCGGGGGCGAGGGGCGGCGGGCGAGGGACGAGTGCAAAGTCCGGATTGCTCGCTCCGTTTGCCTGCCTCGCCTAAGCTTGTACCCTCATCCCTCGCCCCTCGTCCCTCAAAGCTTGCCGCCCATGAAACCTTTCCCGCTCGGCGAAGACCTCGACCTCCTGCGCGAAAGCGTGCGCGCATTCGCCGAGAAGGAGATCGCGCCGCGCGCGGACCTGATCGACCGGGACAATGCGTTCCCGGCCGACCTCTGGCGCAAGTTCGGCGAGATGGGCCTGCTCGGCCTCACGGTGTCGGGCGAGTACGGCGGATCCGAGCTCGGCTACCTCGCGCACGTGGTCGCGATGGAGGAGATCTCGCGCGCATCGGGTTCGGTCGGCCTGTCCTATGGCGCGCACTCGAACCTCTGCGTCAACAACATCTTCCATAACGCGAACGAAGCGCAGAAGCAGAAGTACCTGCCGAAGCTCTGCAGTGGCGAGTACGTCGGCGCGCTCGCGATGAGCGAACCCGGCGCGGGCTCGGACGTGGTCGGTTCGATGACCTGCCGCGCGGAACTGCGCGGCGACACCTGGGTCGCGAACGGCTCGAAGATGTGGATCACGAACGGCCCCGATGCGGACGTGCTGCTGGTCTACATGCGCACCGCGCACCGTCCCGCGGGTTCGCGCTGCATGACCGCGTTCCTCGTCGAGAAAGGCATGAAGGGCTTCTCGACCGCGCAGAAGCTCGACAAGCTCGGCATGCGCGGCTCCAACACCTGCGAGCTCGTGTTCGACGACTGCGAGATCCCCGACGCGAACCGCGTCGGCGAGGTCAACGAAGGCGTGCGCGTGCTCATGAGCGGCCTCGACACCGAGCGCCTCGTGCTCTCGGGTGGTCCGATCGGCCTGATGCAGGCCGCCGTCGATGCGGCCCTGCCCTACGTGCGCGAGCGCAAGCAGTTCAATGCGCCGATCGGCACGTTCGGCCTCATGCAGGGCAAGATCGCGGACATGTACACCGCGCTGCAATCGTCGCGCGCATACGCCTACCTCGTCGCGCAGAACTACGACGCGGGCATCAAGTCGCGCATCGACCCCGCCTCGTGCCTGCTGCATGCCTCCCAGTCGGCGGTTCAGGTCGCGCTCGAGGCGATCCAGGCCCTCGGCGGCAACGGTTACATCAACGAGTACCCGGCCGGGCGCATCCTGCGCGACGCCAAGCTCTACGAGATCGGCGCCGGCACCAACGAGATTCGGCGCATGCTGATCGGGCGCGAGCTGTTCCACGGCAAATCCTGACGCGCGCGGCGCACGCCGGCGACGCAGCGCACAAAGTCCGCGCGCGGAATCCGCGCAAGTTCGGCCTTTGCGACGGCGTTCCACTTCCGCGCAACCGGAGTACACTCGGGGCGCAAGGGGACCCCGGATGGATCGAGTGGACGGCCATCTCCACGAGGCGGGCGCGGAACACGGCGAAGACTTGCCGTGGAAGGTGCTCATTGTCGACGACGAGCCCGAAGTCCACGCGGTCACGCGCCTCGTGCTCGGCGGCTTCCGCTTCGAAGGCATACGGCTCGATTTCCTGAGCGCGCACAGCGCGGCCGAAGCGCGCAGCCTGCTTCGCCGGCACCCGGACATCGCGGTGCTGCTGCTCGACGTCGTCATGGAATCCGAACAGGCCGGGCTCGAACTCGTGCGCGACGTGCGCGAGGAACTCGCCAACCCGTTCGTGCGGATCGTGCTGCGCACCGGCCAGGCCGGGCAGGCGCCCGAGCACGAGGTGATCGCCGCGTACGACATCAACGACTACAAGGAAAAGACCGAGCTCACGGCCGCGCGCCTCGCGACCACGATGTACGCGGCGCTGCGCGCATACCGCGACATGCGCACGATCGAGGCGCACCGGCTCGGGCTCGAAGGCGTGCTGCGCGCATCCGCGCAGGTGTTCGCGGGGCACGGCCCGCAGGATTTCGGCGCCTCGATGCTCGCGAGCCTCGGCGACCTCCTGATGCCCGAACGCGGGATGCTGCACTGCGTGGTGAAGGAGGATCCCGGCGCGGAGGGCGCGATGCGCATCGTCGCCGCGAGCGGCGTGTATGCCGATTCGGTGGGCCTGGACGCGGCCGAGGTGCTGCGCGATCCGGTCCTCCAGGCCGCGCGCGCGGCGCTGCGGGAGCGCCAGAACGTGTTCGCTCCGAACCATTGCGTGCTGGAGTTCCGGGACACGCGCCGCAACGAGCGTCTGCTGTTCATCGGCGACGGTTGCCGGCTGTCCGCGCTCGACCGCAAGCTCGTCGAGCTGTTCTGCACGAATGCAGCGACCGCACTCGAGAACCTGCAGCTGAGCGGCGACCTGCTGTCCTCGCAGCTCGAGATGGTCTACCTGCTCGCGGGCGCGGCGGAAACGCGCTCGCAGGAAACCGCCAACCACGTGCACCGCGTCGGCCTGCTCGCCGAGATGCTCGGGCATGCGCTCGGCCTCGACCGCGCCTACAGCGAAATGCTGCGCAGCGCCGCGCCGCTGCACGACATCGGCAAGATCGGCATTCCCGACACGATCCTCGGCAAGCCCGGCGCGCATACCGAGGAGGAGATGGCGGTCATGCGCACGCACGCGGAACTCGGCGCGCGCATGCTCGCCCATTCGGAGCGGCCGGTGATCAAGCTCGCCGCGGAAATCGCGGCGAGCCACCACGAGAACTGGGATGGCAGCGGCTACCCGCGCGGACTCGCGGCCGACGCGATCCCCGTGAGCGGCCGCATCACGATGGTGGCCGACGTGTTCGACGCGCTCGGCAGCCGGCGCTGCTACAAGGAACCCTGGCCCGAGGCGGAGATCCGCGCGTTCATGCTCGCCGAACGCGGCCGCAAGTTCGATCCCGCGATCGTCGACCGACTGATCGAACGCTGGGACGATGCGATGAAGCTGCGCGAAGAGCTACCCGATTAGCCGCGCATCGCGCAGGAAACCGGTCGCGCGACGGCATGCGAACCAACGCGATCGCGCACAGGGTGCGCTCCTACACGAATCGCATGGTAGGAGCCCACCTTGTGGGCGATCCGCGCAGGAAACCGGTCGCGCGGCGGCATGCGAACCGACGCGCATCGCGCACAGGGTGCGCTCCTGCACGAATCGCATGGTAGGAGCCCACCTTGTGGGCGATCCGCGCAGGAAACCGGTCGCGCGGCGTCATGCGAACCGACGCGCATCGCGCACAGGGTGCGCTCCTACACGAGTCGCATGGTAGGAGCCCACCCTGTGGGCGATCCGCGCAGCGAACCGGTCGCGCGACGGCATGCGAATCGACGCGCATCGCGCACGGGCCGTAGGGTGGGTCGCAGCCGCGCAGCGGCGAGCCCCACCGGCGCGATGCCCGGAGCGTCGCGTGGCTGTCGGCGATCGCGATGGTGGGGCTCGCGCCTGTGGCGCTGCGACCCACCCTACGCAGAGCCACTCGGCAACCGCTCCGGAAACCGGATCCGGAAACGCGTGCCCTGCCCCGGCGTGCTTTCGCACTCGATGCTGCCGCCGAGCACCTGCGTCACCAGCGTGTACACGATGTGCATGCCGAGGCCCGAACCGCCCTGCCCGCGCTGCGTCGTGTAGAACGGCTCGTAGATGCGTGCGCGCACCGCGTCTTCCATGCCACGGCCATTGTCGGCGTACTCGAGCACGATCTCGCCATCGCCGCGCCGCACGCGCAACACGATGCTGCCCGCGACGCCCGGCGCGAACCCGTGCACGAGCGAGTTCATCACGAGGTTGGTGATGACCTGGTACAGCGCGCCGGGCGCGGTCTCGACGACGATACCCGGCGGGCAGTCGATCTCGATCCGGTGCGGCAGCTTGCGCAGCGACGGGCCGAGCGTGGTCAGGATCTCGTCGAGGCTCGCGCCGAGGTCGACCACGCGGCGATCCTCGGTCGACTGGTCCACCGCGATGCGCTTGAAGCTGCGCACGAGCCGGTCGGCGCGCTGCAGGTTGCGCAGGATCAGGTCGGAACTCTCCGAGGCGGTCGCGGCGAATGCGCCGACCACTTCGTCCGACACCTCGCCGCGTTGCACGAGCGCGAGCAGCCGCTGCGCCTCCTCGCGCAGGTGCGAGGCCGCGGTCACGCCGATTCCGAGCGGCGTGTTGATCTCGTGCGCGATGCCCGCGACCATGCCGCCGAGCGAAGCGAGCTTTTCCGACTCGAACAGGTGCCGCTGCGCCTGCGTGAGGCGCTCGAGCGTGGTGCGCAGCTCGACGTTCGCGTTCTGCAACGCCGCGGTGCGCTGCTCGACGCGCGATTCGAGCTGCTCGTTGAGCGCGCGCAGCGCGGCCAGCGCATGGTTGAGCGCGGTGATGTCGGACGTGGTGCCGGTCATGCGCAACGCGCGCCCGTCCTCGTCGCGCTGCACGACGCGCCCGCGCGTCAGCAGCCAGGCCCATTGCCCGTTGCGGTCGAGCGTGCGGTAGCTCGCCTCGAACGAGGAGGCCTGTCCGCGCAGGTGGTCGCGCATCGCGCGTTCGAAGCGCGGCAGGTCGTCCGGATGCACGCTGCGGCGAAGGTCCTCCACGCTGTAGTCACCGGCCAGGTGCGTGACTTCGAGATGGTCCAGCTGGTTCTCGCGATGCACGCTGCCGGTCGCGATGTCCGCGTCCCAGAGTTCGCTGCCGCTGCCCCAGAGCGCGAGCTTGAGGCGCTCCTCGCTGAGACGGATCGCCTCCTGGTGCGCGCGCCGCTCGCGCAGGTTCGCGCGCAGCCGCAGGCCCACCAGCAGCGCGAGCGCGAGCAGCGCGAGTGCGTACATCGCGCGCGCAGCCGGCGACGCCCACGGCGCGGTCTGCACGTCGATGTCGACGAGCGCGGGCGCGCTCCACTCGCCGCCCGCGCGTCGCGCGCGCACCGACAGCGCGTATTTCCCCGGCGTGAGGTCGGTGTAGGTCGCGACGCGGCGCGTCGAGGGCGTTTCGATCCAGCGCGTGTCGTGCGGGTCGAGGCGGTAGGCGTAGAGGACCGACGCGGGATCGGCGAACGCGAGCGCGCCGAATTCGAACGTCACGTTGTCCTGGTCATGCGCGAGCGTGACCGAACGCCCGCGCAGCAGGCTGCGCGTGAGGGGCGAGCTCGGGTCGCGCCATGCAGGCAGCACCGGGACGTTGCGCAGCAGCAGTCCGGTCACCATCGGTTGCGGGGTCGGTGGCGCGGTCACCGCGTCGGGATCGAACAGCGTGAAGCCGTCGAGCCCCCCGAACGCGATGCGGCCATCGGGCAGGCGCGCGAGCGAATTCAGCCAGTACCCGCCTTCCTGGGTACCGTCCTGCGCACCGAAGTTGAGGATCGCGCCGTCGCGATCGATGCGGCTGATGCCGGCGGTGGTGCTGGCCCAGACATGGCCGCGCGCGTCCTCGTGCAGCGCCCCGATCGCGTTCGCCGCGAGGCCCGCGCGCACGTCGATCACCTGGAAGCGCGAGCGGCCATCCGCCTGCACGATGCGACGGTTGATGCCGCCTCCCTGGGTGCCGACCCAGAGCTCGCCGCGGCTGTCCTCGAGCAGGGTCGAGATCGAATTGCTCGAGAGCGAATCGGGATCGTTCGCGCGCGCGACGAAGCGCTCGAAGCGTCCGGTCGCGCGATCGTAGCGCTGCAACCCGCCGCGCGTGCCCATCCACAGTTCGCCCGCGCGCGTCTCCATCACCTGGCTGACGGAGTTGTCGCCGATGCTGGACGGATCCGCCGGGTCGTGGCGATGGTGCCGAAAACCGGTGCAGCCCGCGCATCGTTCATCGACGCCGCGGTCGAGCGTGTAGACCCACAAGGTTCCCTGGCTGTCCTCGAACGCGCCAACCAGCATGTCGGACGCGAGGCTTTGCGGATCACCCGCATGATGGCGGAAGTGTTCAAACCGGCTGCCGTCCGGCAGCATGCGGTCGAGTCCACCGCCGCTGGTCGCGATCCAGAGGCTGCCGTCGCGCGAGCGCATGAGGTTGCGCACGTAGTCGTGCCCGAGGCTGTCGCTGCGCAGCGGATCGTGTGCGTGGCGCTCGAGCACGCCGCGCGCGGGATCGATGCGCACGAGCCCGCCACCGTCGCCGAGGCCGACCCAGAGCGTGCCGTCCGCGTTCGCGACCAATCCGGGCACCGTGCGCGTCGGCAGCGTGCGCGGATCGCCGGGCACGTTGCGCACGCGCCCGAACGCACGCGTGCGCGGATCGTGCACGCTGAAGCCGTTGGTCCACGAACCGACCACCAGCAAGCCGTCGCGATCCTCGAACAGCGTCCACAGGCGGTTCGAGGCGATGCCATCGTCGCGCGCGGGATCGTGCCGGAACGGCTCGAACGCGCCCGACACCGTATCCATGCGCGCGAGACCGCGCGCGTCACCCGCGATCCACAACGCGCCTGCTCGATCGAACAGCAGTCCGCGCACCGCATCGTCGTGCAGGCTGTCATTGCCGGACTGGTAGTGCGCGACGAACGTTCCGTCGGCGCGCAGCCGGTAGAGCCCGTTGCCGGAGGTGCCGATCCACCAGTCCTGGTCTGGACCCAGCGCGAGCGCGTAGACGTCGAGCGGCAGTTCCGGATCGACGCGGACTTCCTCGAAACGCAGCGTGGCCGGATCGAACTGCCAGAGCCCATCCACGGTGCCGAGCAGCAGCCGGCCGTCGGGCAGTTCCAGCATGCGACGCACGGTGCGCAAGGCCGGTCGCTCGCCGAGGCCCGAGTCGTGGAAGGTCGAATCCGCGGGCTGGAACCACTGCAGGCGCCCGGCCGCACTCGCGATCCAGAGCCGTCCGCTGCGCGTGCGCAGCAATGCGCCGACGTTGTCCGATGCGAGCGCATCGCTGCGCGCGGGATCGGCACGCCACGACGTGAAGCGATCCAGGTCCGCATCGTAGCGGTTGAGGCCGCCCACGAGTGTCGCGATCCAGAGGCTGCCGTCGCCGTTCGCGACGAGCGCGGAGACATGGCTGTCCGACAATGACCACGGATCGTTGCGATCGTGGCGATGCACCTTGAACTCGTAGCCGTCGAAGCGCGCGAGCCCGTCCTGGGTGCCGATCCAGAGGAAGCCTGCGGCATCCTGCGCGATCGCGCGCGCGCTGACCTGGGGCAGGCCGTCGCGCGTGCTCAGCGTGCGGAAACGCACGTACTCGACGCCCGGCGGCGCCGGCAGGGCATGCGCCATCGGCGCGGCGACCGCACACTGCAGCGCGAGCAGCCAGCCTGCGATCCGCCCCATCCCGATCCCCCCGCGCGGCACGGCCCGGACACTATCCCGCTCGCGCCGATGCGGCAAGACGTGCTGGCGCCACGACGCGATCGGCAACCGGTGAGGGCCAGCTCTTCGCAGCGCGAGGTCGTTTGCCGCATCGCAACAGCCCGGCGCATAATGAACATCGTCCCTGCCGTCCTTCCAGCACGGCGCCCGCCCCTTTCGTGGAGGTTTCCATGTCCGAAGTCGTCATCGTCGGTGCCAAGCGCACCGCGATCGGTTCCTTCCTCGGCCAGTTCACCGGCGTGCCGACGCCGACGCTCGGCGCCACCGCGATCCGTGCCGCGCTCGAACAATCCGGCCTCGCCGGTGCCGACGTGTCCGAGGTGATCATGGGCTGCGTGTTGCCGGCCAACCTCGGCCAGGCGCCCGCGCGCCAGGCCGCGCTCGCCGCCGGCCTGCCGAAGGAAACCGGTTGCACGACGATCAACAAGGTCTGCGGATCGGGCATGAAGGCGATCATGCTCGGCCATGACCTGATCAAGGCGGGTTCGGCCTCGGTCGTCGTCGCGGGCGGCATGGAATCGATGTCGAACGCGCCGCACATGATTCCGAACTCGCGCACCGGCAACCGCTACGGCGCGTTCGAGGCGGTCGACCACATGGCCTGGGACGGCCTGACCAATCCCTACGACGGCAAGGCGATGGGCGTGTTCGCCGAAAGCTGCGCGGACAAGTACGCGTTCACGCGCGAAGAACAGGACGCGTACGCGATCGAATCGGTCAAGCGCGCGCAGGCCGCGATCGCATCGGGCGCGTTCGCCGACGAGATCGTCCCGGTGAAGGTCGCCACGCGCAAGGGCGAGGTCGAGTACGCGACCGACGAGCAGCCCGGCAAGTCCGACCCGTCCAAGGTGCCGACGCTCAAGCCTGCGTTCCGCAAGGAGAACGGCACGATCACAGCCGCAAGCTCCTCGAGCATCTCCGACGGCGCCGCGGCGACCGTCCTGATCGGCGCCGACGAGGCCGCCAAGCGCGGGCTGAAGCCGCTCGCACGCATCGTCGCGCACTCGACCCAGTCGCAGGAACCGGAATGGTTCACGACTGCGCCGATCGGCGCGCTGCAGAAGGTCATGGCCAAGGCCGGCTGGACCGTCGACGACGTCGACCTGTTCGAAGTCAACGAGGCGTTCGCGGTGGTCGCGATGGCGCCGATGCGCGAGCTCGGCATCCCGCATGCCAAGCTCAACGTCAACGGCGGAGCGACCGCGCTCGGCCACCCGATCGGCGCCAGCGGCGCCCGCCTGGTCGTCACCCTGATCCACGCCTTGAAGGCCCGCGGCGGCAAGCGTGGCGTCGCGAGCCTGTGCATCGGCGGCGGCGAGGCGACCGCGCTCGCGATCGAGCTGATGTAACGCGACTGCAGTATGCTTGACCGGCTGCGGGCCCTCGTCCGCAGGTATTTCACCATCATGGGAGAGGGATGCGATGAACAAGACCACTCTGATGCAGCTCGCACTCGGCATCACGCTCGCCACCGGCCTGGTTGCCTGCAGCGACCGGTCGCAGGAGACGGCGCAGGAAGCCGCCGACAAGGCCGCCCTTGCGACCAAGCAGGCCGCCGCGGATGCGCAGGCTGCGGCGAAGAAGGCCGCTGACGAGACCGCGGAAGCGGCGCGCAAGTCCGCCGAGGCGGCGCAGCAGGCCGCGCAGAGGACCGGCGACGCGATCTCGCAGCAGGCCAATGAAGCGGCCGCCGCGTCGGCCGAAGCCGCCGACACCGCGAAGGCGAAGGCCGACCAGGCCGTCGACGCGACGAAGGAAGCCGCCAAGGATGCGTGGGACGCGACCAAGGCCGCCGGCAACGAAGTCAAGGAAGGCGCGAAGGAAGTCGGCCACGACGTCGCGGACACCGCGCGCGAGGCGAAGGACGCGGCGAAGGAAGCGGTGAAGGAGTAATCGACGCAGCGCGCGCAGCGCGCAGCGCATCGAGCAGACGGCCGCCTCGCGCGGCCGTTTGCATGTGTGGCCCCGGATATCCGTTCGCCGGGCGAAACCCCACCCGAGTTCACCCTCGGCGCAGCCCCCACCCATGCCGTTCGCCCCGAACGCAAGCCCCACCCACACCGTTCGCCCTGAGCGCAGGCCCCACCCACACCGTTCGCCCTGAGCGCAGGCCGAAGGCCGAAGTCGAAGGGCATTGCACGGAGCTTCGCGCGATCAGGCACTTCGACTCCGCGGCCTGCGGCCGCTGCGCTCAGTGCGAACGGCAGAATGTTCCGTTCGCCCCTGAGCGCAGGCCCCACCCATACCGTTCGTCCTGAGCGCAGGCCGAAGGCCGGAGTCGAAGGGCATTGCACGAAGCTTCGCGCAATCGGGCACTTCGACTCCGCGGCCTGCGGCCGCTGCGCTCGGTGCGAACGGATCATGTGGCTGGCCCCGCTGCACGCGCTGTGCTTTCATGCGGTGATTCCCTACCCCGCATCGATGCCCCATGCCCGCCATCCGATCGCAACTCGACGCGCGTTCCCCTGACTTCCAGTCCAATGCCGCGCAGCTGCGCGCGGCGGTCGATGCGCTGCGCGACGAGATGGCCAAGGCCGCGCTCGGTGGCGGCGACAAGGCGCGCGCGAAGCACACCGAACGCGGCAAGCTGCTGCCGCGCGAGCGCATCCGCGCACTGCTCGATTCCGGCTCGCCGTTCCTCGAACTCTCGCCGCTCGCCGCACACGGGCTGTACGACGGCGCCGCACCCTGCGCGGGACTGATCACCGGCATCGGCCGCGTGCACGGCACCGAAGTGCTCGTGATCGCGAACGACGCGACCGTCAAGGGCGGCACCTACTTCCCGATGACGGTGAAGAAGCACCTGCGCGCGCAGGAAGTCGCGCTCGAGAACCGCCTGTCCTGCGTCTACCTTGTCGACTCCGGCGGCGCGTTCCTGCCGCTGCAGGACGAGGTGTTCCCCGACAAGGAGCACTTCGGCCGCATCTTCTACAACCAGGCGCGCATGAGCGCGCTCGGCATCCCGCAGGTCGCGGTCGTGATGGGCTCGTGCACGGCCGGCGGTGCCTACGTGCCCGCGATGAGCGACGAGACGATCATCGTGCGCGAACAGGGCACGATATTCCTCGGTGGCCCGCCGCTGGTGAAGGCCGCGACCGGCGAGGTCGTCGACGCCGAAACGCTCGGAGGCGCCGAGGTGCACACCTCGATCTCGGGCGTGGCCGACCATTTCGCCGAGAACGACGCGCATGCGCTCGACATCGCGCGCTCGATCGTCGCGCACCTCAATCGCGGCAAGCCGGTATCGCTCGCGCTCGCCGAGCCGCGCGAGCCGCTGTACGCGGCGGAGGAACTCTACGGCTGCGTGCCGCGCGACACGCGCATCCCGTTCGACATCCGCGAAGTGATCGCGCGCATCGTCGACGGCTCCGAGCTGCAGGAATTCAAGGCGCGCTACGGCAAGACCCTGGTCACCGGGTTCGCGCACATCCACGGCTACCCGGTCGGCATCGTCGCGAACAACGGCATCCTGTTCGCCGAAAGCGCGCTCAAGGGCGCGCACTTCATCGAGCTGTGCAACCAGCGCAACGTGCCGCTGGTGTTCCTGCAGAACATCACCGGCTTCATGGTCGGGCGCAAGTACGAGCAGGCCGGCATCGCGAAGGACGGCGCGAAGATGGTGACCGCGGTCGCGTGTTCGCACGTGCCGAAGTTCACGGTCGTGATCGGCGGCAGTTTCGGCGCGGGCAACTACGCGATGTGCGGGCGTGGTTACCAGCCGCGTTTCCTCTGGATGTGGCCGAACGCGCGCATCAGCGTGATGGGCGGCGAACAGGCCGCGAGCGTGCTCGCGACCGTGCGCCGCGATGGCCTCGAAGCCGCGGGCAAGACCTGGTCGAAGGAAGAGGAAGACGCATTCAAGGCGCCGATCCGCGAGCAGTACGAACACCAGGGCCATCCCTACTACGCGACCGCGCGGCTCTGGGACGACGGCATCATCGACCCGGTGGACACGCGCCGCGTGCTCGGCCTCGCGCTGTCGGCGAGCCTCAACGCGCCGATCGAGCAGGGGCGATTCGGCGTGTTCCGCATGTGACGGGCAATCACGACCGAGCGCGCTTCCGCGCAGTCTCGACGCGCGCAGCGCGGTCGGCGCGCTTTCCCCGAATTTGCAGGCTGGACGCGCGCAGCGCGGCCGGCACGCCTTTCTCGGATCCCCGAGATGCCGAAGCAACAGCGCCGGCCGACCTTCGGTCGTCCAGCCTACGGAATCCGACGCTCGTGCGCTTGCAAACATTTCGTTATCGATCAAAATGTTAACGCGCAAAGCGTGCGCTGCTTCGCAGGTTCAGCATGCGCGCGCGGACTACGCTCGGGGTCCCCTGGAGCGGAGTGCGTGACGATGGCCATCTTCAATCAATCCTCCTCAAAGAAGGAGACACAGGCGTTCGCGCCGGAGCCCGTGCAGCCGCAGCCGGCACGGGAAGTACCGCCGATCGCCGACTACGCGACGCCCGCGCAGCCGCAAGCGCCCTACCGCGCCGCGGATCGCGCCGACCCGAAGGAATCGCTGATTGCGTCGGACATCACGATCGAGGGCAAGATCGAGGGCTCCGGCCACGTGCGCATCGCGGGTCGGTTCAAGGGCGACGTCAACGTGCAGGGCGACCTCACGATCGAGCGCGATGCGAAGTTGAACGGCGGCGTGCGCGCGAAGAAGGTCACGCTCGCGGGCGAGCTCGAAGGCAACATCGAGGCCGCCGCACAGGTCGAACTGCAGCAGGGCGGCGTGCTCGTCGGCGACCTCAAGGCCGGCTCGCTGACGGTCGCGGCCGGTTCGCGCATGCGCGGCCAGGTCGAGTTCGGCTGGGAAGACAAGGCTGCATCGAAGACCGAGCGCCGCACGGAGAGCGCGAGCGCATGAGCACGACACGGTCGGGTTTCGCAGGGGTCACGCGCGTCTGCCCGCATTGCAAGGCGACGATCCTCGCGAACTCGGCCGTGTGTCCGTCCTGCAAGCACCACCTGCGCTTCGACGGGACCGCGCAACGCGGTCCCGCGAGCACCGCGTTGCGCGTCGAAGGCACGGTCGCGCGACCCGCGGACGCCGAGGCCTGGGAATACTCGATGGTGCTGTCGATCCGCAACGAACGCGGCGAGGAAATCGACCGCAAGCTCGTCGGCGTCGGCGCGATGCGCCCCGGCGAGCAGCGCACGTTTTCGCTCGCGGTCGAGATCCACGGCGCGTAGGAGCCCACCCTGTGGGCGATCCGCTTAGGAAAACCGGTTGCGCACGAGCATCCAGATTCCCGCGATCGCGCACAGGGTGCGCTCCCACGCGAATGCGAAGCGTATGCCCTGCGCGTGTAGGAGCCCACCCTGTGGGCGATCCGCGCAGTGAACCGGTCGTGCGCGGGCCTTCGCATTGACGCGCATCGCGCACAGGGTGCGCTCCTACGAAGGCAAACAATTGCGCAGCGAACCGGCGGCGTGGGTCGACCTCCGCTAATCGGCCGCGCCGACGAACGCGATGCCGGGCTCCTTCATGAGCACGAGTTCCTCGGCGCTGGTCGGATGGATCGCGAGCGTGTCGTCGAAGTCGCGCTTGCGCGCGCCCGCCTTCATCGCGACCGCGAAGCCCTGCAGGATCTCGTCGACCTCGCGACCGACGAGGTGGATGCCGACCACGCGCTGGTCTTCGCCGACGCAGACGAGTTTCATCAGCGTGCGCTCCTCGCGTCCCGCGAGCGCGTTGCGCATCGGCCGGAAGCGCGTGCGGTAGACGTGCACCGCTTCGCCGTGCCGGCGCCGTGCCTCTTCCTCGCCGAGCCCGATCGACGCGACCGGCGGGTGCGAGAACACCACGGTCGGCACCCGCTCCGCATCGAGTCGCGCGTCGGCCTGGCCGCCGAACAGGCGATCGGCGAGCCGGCGACCGGCCGCGACGGCGACCGGTGTCAGCGCGGGTGCCGGCGTCACGTCGCCGACCGCGTGCACGCCGGGCACGTTGGTGTCCTGCCACGCGTCGACGACGACGTGGCCCTTGCCGTCAAGCGCGACGCCGAGCTCTTCGAGTCCGAAACCCGCGCTCGCCGGATCGCGACCGGTCGCCCAGATCAGCTCGTCGAACGGCCCGGCCTCGGCGCCGCCCTCGAGTTGCAACCGGTACCCCGTGTCGTCGCGCGTCGCGCCCGTGATGTTCGTGCGCAGCCGCATGTCGATGCCGTGCGCGGCCATCGTCGCAGTCAGCCCGGACGCGGCCTCGGCATCGAATCCGCCGAGCAGGCGACCGCCGCGCACGAACAGGCTCACTGCGGACCCGAGCGCGTGCAGCACGCCCGCGAGTTCGACGCCGATGTAGCCACCGCCGACGATCGCGACGCGTGCAGGCGCGGCGCGCAAGCCGAAGAAGCCGTCGGAGTCGATCCCGAGTTCGGCACCCGGCAACGGCGGACGCGACGGACGCGAGCCGGTTGCGACCAGCACGTGGCGCGCCGCATACGCGCGGCCGCCCGCCTCGACGCGATCGGCTGCGACCAGTTGCGCGCGTTTGGCGATCCATTCGACACCGACTTCGGCGAATCGTCGCTCGTAGCTCGCATGGATGTTGCGTATGTAGGCTTCGCGGCGCTCGACGAACGCGGCCCAGTCGAACGGCTTCGGCGCCGCGCAGAGCCCGAGTTCGCTCGCGATTGCCTGCGCGCCCGCGAGCTCGGCCGCGATCCACATCGCCTTCTTCGGCACGCAGCCGACGTTGACGCAGGTGCCGCCAAGCGCACCGGGATCGAACAGCGTCACGCGCGCGCCATGCAGCGCCGCGCGCACCGCGGTCGCGATGCCGCCCGATCCCGCGCCGATGACGACGAGGTCGCGCGCGGCCGGCGTCGTCACGGCGCGACCGATGAACGGGCCGCGATCGGCACCGACAATTCGCTGGGCCGCTCGGCATCGTGGTGCAGCGTGACCGTCACGGTGCGCGCATCCTCGATCGACTCCTCTGCGACCACTCCGCCCGCATTCCAGTTCTTCTCCGCATACATCGAATTGACCGGACCGATCATCAGGCGCAGGCGGCTGCCCTTGCCGATGCGGCGCGAATTGAACGCGAAATCGTCGAACACATAACGTTCGACCGCGCCGGGCTGGACCGGCTCGGCCTTGCGCTGGCCGTTTCGGTAGCGCGCGCGGATCGCGTCGCTCGCGAGGTAGACGACGCGTCCATCGGGCAGGACTTCATGCACGACCACGGAGATGTCGGTGTCCGGCTGGTCGATCGAGAGCCAGGCCGTGAGACGGAAACGACCCGCGATGTCGGTGTCCTCGGCCATCGGAGGCGTGTGGTAGAACAGCGCCTTGCCCGCGGCATTCAGCGCACCGCGCTGGTCGACGAGGCCTGCATCGTTGTCCACGGATTCCCAGTCGGCGGAGCGCAGGTCGCGCGGGTCGCTCACGTAGCGATCCGGCGTGCCTTCGCCCGCGCGGTCGCGCCTGAGGTCACCCGACGCGAACACGTCGTTCGCGCGCGATGCGACCGAATCGAGATACCAGCTGTCGCGCCGCGCGGTCACCGCATCGAGCGATGGCGCATAGCGCCACGCCTCTTCGCCGGTGACGTACCACGCGACGCGATCCTTCAGGAACGCGGGTTTCTCGCCGGCCTTGAGCGTCCAGTCGTACCACGCCTTGTGCAAGGCATTCATGTCGAGCAAGGACGCCTGCCCGAACACGAGGCCGCCGACTTCGGCCTTCGGCGTGCGGGTGCCCGCATGGTCCCAGGGACCGATCACGAGGAAGTGGCGCGCTTTCGCCGCGTCGCCCGCATTGCGCAGGTGGTCGTCGTAGTAGGCGAGCGCGCCGGGCTGGTCGCCGTCGTAGTGGCCCGTGATCGACAGGATCGGCAGGTCGATCTTCGCCATCTCGCGGTCGCTCGGGCTGTAGCTGTCCCAATACGCGTCCTGAACCGGATGCGAGACCCATTGCCGGAACGTCGCCGAGGGCATGCCGACCCAGCGGTCGAGCTCCGCGAACGGCGCGCCGGCCTCGTACCAGCGTCGCACCTGCGCGCTCCAGAACGCCGAATCGCCGAAGATCTGCTGCTGGCTCGCGCGACCGCCGACCAGCGTGAGCCACTGGATCGAATACGGATAGAACATGTTGTGCTGCTTCGGGAAGTCGACGCCGGGCTTGGGAGACGCGACCGGCACGATCGTCGCGAGATGCGGCGGGAACTCCTTCGCGGTCGCCCACTGGTTGTAACCCGCGTAGGACCCGCCCCACATCGTGACCTTGCCGTTGCAGTACGACTGCTTCGCGAGCCATTCGACCACGTCGTGGCCGTCCTTCGCCTCCTGCAGCAGCGGCGTGAAACGCCCTTCGGAGTTGCCGCGGCCGCGCACGTCGACGGTCAGGAACACGTAGCCGTTCGCGGCGAAGTACATGCCGCGGTCGTGGTAGCCCTGCGAGATGTACGGCGTCAGCGTGAACACGCAGGGCAGCGCCGCGGACTGGTCGCGCGGCTTGTACAGCGTCGCATTGAGGCGCACGCCGTCGCGCATCGGAATCGCGATGCCCCACTGGAATTCGACCGGATCACCCTTCGGCTCATCCGCTGCGAGGCCGCCCGCGCCGAGTGCGACGAGCAGGAATGCGAGGGCGCGCGCGCCGTGCGATCGAATCATGAAGGGATCTCGCTGGTTGGAAGAGTCATGAGAAGCGCGCCGGATCGAACGGCGCGAGGTCGAGCGCGGGCGCGCGACCGCACACGAGGTCGGCGACGAGTTGCCCGGTCGCAGCCGACATCGTGACGCCGAGCATGCCGTGTCCGGTCGCGAGCACGAGGTTGTCGATGCGCGGCGCGCGGCCGAGGATCGGCAGGTCGTCGGGCGTCATCGGGCGCCAGCCGTACCATTCCTCGACGAGTTCGGGGCCTTCGGGCTCATGCAGGAATTCGGCGGCGCCGCGGCGCAGCGCGTCGAGTCGCGTGCGGTTGAGCGTCGCGTCGTAGCCCGCGAACTCCATCGTGCTGCCGAGCCGGAAACCCGACGACCATGCGGTCACGCAGACGGCCGGTTCCTTCAGCGTCAGCGGAATGCGCGGGCACAGCGCAGGTCGCGTGTAGGTGATCGAATAGCCCTTGCCGGGCTGGATCGGCATGCGCAGGCCGAGTTCGCGCGCGAAGCCGGGCGACCATGCGCCGGTGGCGAGCACGATCTCGCGCGCCGCGTGGCGACCGTGCGAGGTCGCGACGTCGGTGACGCGGCTGCCGTCGCGAGCGAAGCCTTCGACGCGCACGCCTTCCTCGATGCGCCCGCCGGCCTCGCGCACGACGCGCGCGAGTTCGGCCACGAAGCGGTCCGGGCGCAGCGAGGCGTCGTGCGGATGGAACAGGCCGCCGACGACGCCGGGCTTCAGCGCGGGTTCGCGCGCGAGCGTGGCGCGTCCGTCGAGCACGTCGACATCGACGCCGAACTCCGCGAGGCGCGCGTACATGGCCCGCGAGTGCTCGAAGTTGCGTTCGTCACGGTAGACATTGAGCGTTCCCCCGTTCTCGAACTCGCACGCGAGACCCTCGACTTGCACGAGCTCCTCGATCAACGCACGCGAATACAGCAGCAGCGGTGCCTTCACGCGCGTCGTCGCGAGCCAGTCGCGCAGGTTGCAGCGGCGCGCGAACGCGAGCAGCCACTGCAGCAGCACCGGGTCGGGCCGCGGCCGTATGCGCAAGGGCGCGGCCGGCTTGAACAGCCAGCGCAGGGCCATCGCGATCGTGCCGGGCGCTGCCAGCGGCGCGGAATGGCTCGGCGTGAGCGTGCCGCAGTTGCCGTGCGAGCTCGCGCAGCCGGGCGTGCCCTGCTCGAGCACGGTCACGCCACGGCCCGCGCGCAACAGGTAGAGCGCGCAGGCGAGGCCGACCACGCCTGCGCCGACCACGAGCACGTCGGAGTGTCGATTCGTCATGAACCGCGATTGTACGGCGCGCACGCGGGCCGTGTTCGATCCGACGCGACGGCGCGTTTGACGTGCAAGACCGGAGCAACTCGATGACCCGCAATTCCTGCATCCTGCTCGCTGCCTGCCTCGCAACCTCCGTCGCCCATGCGGGCACGAGTTGCGTCGACACTGCATCCGCCATTGCGACGGCGCTCGATTCTGCCGAGGCGAACGGCGAAGACGACGACATCCGCATCGTCTCGGGCCATTACGCGCTGCCCGCGACCCTCGTGCATTCGACGCACGAAGCATTCGCGCTGCGCCTGTCTGGCGGATGGGCGGCCGGCTGCAGCGCGCGCGCGGGCGCCGCGACGACGCTCGACGGCGGCGGCACGCATCGCGTGCTGCAGGTGTCGTCGGATTCGACCGGCGACCTCGAGATCACCGACCTCGTGTTCTCGGGGGGCTGGAACGACGCGGCGACCGCGGGCGGCGCGCTCGCGGTCGAGACCGCGTCGCGCGACGTGCTGATCGAGCGCAACCTGTTCGCCGGCAACGAGGACACGCACCAGGGGGGCGCAGCGCGCATCGCGGTCAGCACCGCGACAGCGTGGTCAGGGTGCGCAACAACATCGTGGCCGGCAACAGCGCGCCGGAAGGCGCGGGCCTCGTCGTGCATGCAGGCATCGGCGACGCGTGGATCGTCAACAACACGATCATCGCCAACAGCACGAGCGTCCCGGGCGCGCTCTGCGCCGGCCTCTGCGTGTTCGGCGGCTCCGCGTTCACGCTGTCCAACAACATCCTCTGGAACAACCCCGCGGGCGACCTGCATATCGGCACGACCGGTACCACCACCCTGCTGCACAACGACATCGGTTCGATCAGCGGCGGCGCGCCGGGGCCGGGCAGCGTCGGCAACCTCGACGTCGAGCCCGGATTCGGCCCCGGCCTGTTCAACCTGCGTCTCGCACCCGACTCGCCGCTGGTAGACGCGGGCCTCGATGCGGCGCCGGGCGGCATCGGTGCGCTCGACTACGGCCGCATGCCGCGCCTGCAGGACGCGCACGTCGACATCGGCGCCTACGAAACCGGCGATCGGATCTTCAGCGACGGCTTCGAGATGTGACGCGCGCGATCAACGCGCGCGCGGCGCTCGTCCATCTGCGGCCGCCGCGTGCTGCGCGGCGCGGCGCCTGAGAGCGCGCCCATCACGCGCGCCTTCGCAACCGCAGGCGGGGCTCCGGCTCCAGCGCCTCTGAGTGACGCCGGTCCCGGCAAGGTGTCCTGGCCCGGCGTGGTCGCGGCCGGCGCGCGGGATGCATTCGTTGGCCCTCACGGCCGAGGCGGAGCCCCTGCAGCCGTGGCGGGGATGCTTCGCTACGCGCGACACGGCGCCTCCCGCGCTGGCACCAAAGATGCAGCACCCTCGGTGCAATCTCGGCCACCGGCGGACATCCCGATGAAGGTTTCGACCAACGAACTGCTGCTCGCACTGCGCGCTCCGAACTCGGGCTGGCTGGCTGCCCTGGTCTGCGCACTCGACGAAGCCCTGCAGGATCCCGATTTCGGCGAGCCCCAGCGCGCGCTGGTGCGCGGGCTGCTCGACGCGGGCACCGTTCCGCATCCGGTCGCGGTCGCCGCGAACGAGCGCCTGACCCGTTTCGAGGAAGCGGTGCGCGACCTGCACTCGCTGTTCGTGGCCGAAGACGCCGCGCCGCCTGTCGAAGCCACGGCGCGTCCGAAACTGACACTGTGTGGCGGCATCGGCTGAATCCGCGCGGGCGCGACGCCGCCCCCAGCCACGGACCGGGCGCCGTTCATCGCCCGGATCCGACCGCCCGGCGCGCGCGTCCCGATCGCGCCCCGCCCCTCCGGAACCGTTGACAGCACGAAGCGCGTCGGCGAGGTTGGCGCCATGACATCGCCGAGGCTCCCCCTCACGCTCGCGTGGGCTTGCGCAGCCGCGCTGCTGCTCGCTTCCTGCGGCTCCGCGCCGCGCCGCACCCAGGCGCCACTGGTCGCCGGCACCCCCCGCGCGGATGCCGCGAACGCGGTGCTGTTCCGCGCGATGTCGCTGGTCGGAACGCCGTATCGCTACGGTGGCAACACGCCCGATGGTGG
Source organism: Pseudomonadota bacterium (assembly GCA_023430685.1). Lineage (GTDB taxonomy): Bacteria > Pseudomonadota > Gammaproteobacteria > Xanthomonadales > Rhodanobacteraceae > Dokdonella_A. Next base: position 65,898 of record JAEYZH010000082.1, read on the forward strand.
CTTCGACTGCAGCGGCCTCGTCGGCTACGTGTTCCGCGACGCTGCCGGCCTCAGCCTCCCGCGCAGCTCGGCCGCGATGAGCGAGCTCGGCGAGCGCAAGCTCGCCGGCGACACGCTGCAGTCAGGCGACCTCGTGTTCTTCCGCGCCCACCGACGGATCAGCCACGTCGGCATCTACGTCGGCGAACGTCGCTTCGTGCACGCGCCGAACAGCGGTGGCACCGTCCGCCTCGACAGCCTCGACGGTCCCTGGTGGCGCGAGCACTTCGTGTTCGGCAAGCGGGTGCTTTAGGCCGTGATTGGTGATTGGTGATTGGGAAAGGCAGCAGACAAAGCGGGCGTTGCGGCAGCGCTTTGCCCAATCACCAGTCACCATTCACGAATCCCTGCTCCTCAGTGCTCATGCCCCCCGCTCCCATGCGCATGGCGATGCGCGATTTCTTCGGGAGTCGCATCGCGCACGTCGGTGATCTCGACGTCGAACTGCAGGGTCTTGCCCGCGAGCGGGTGGTTGAGGTCGACGTCGATGACGCTCGAGCCGATCTTGTGCACGACGACCATGCGCGGGCCGGCCTCGCGCGTGTTGAGCACGGTGCTGTCGCCCGGGCGCAGGCTGTCGGCGTCCTGGAAATATTTCTTCGGCACGCGCTGCGTGAAGTTCGCGCGCCACTCGCCGTAGCCATCGGCCGGGGCGACACTGACCTCGAAGCGTTCGCCCGCGCCACGTCCGATCAGCGCATTCTCGAGGCCCGCGATGATGTTGCCGTGGCCGACCAGGATCGTCAGCGGTTCGCCGCGCTCGCGCGAGGAATCGACCGGTTCGCTGCCGCCGTCGGTGACCGTGTAGTGGAACGACACCACCTTGTTCTGCTCGACCTTCACCTGCAACTCCATGCGGAAAAAAGCGCGCGAGATTAGCAGGTTGCGGCGGGCGCGTCATGTCGGAAGCTGAATCGGCGACGCGCGGCCGACGGCCGCGCGCGACGCGGCGACGATCGGGCCGGTGGCCGCAGGAGACCCCGGCTTGCCGCTCGCGTCGACGCGCCGCGGCCGGGCTTCAGCCGGCAGCCGAATTCGTTCGGCTATGCTCGCCCGCCACCCGACACGGAATGCCGCCGCATGCCAGAGACGGACGAACGAACGATCGCCCGGCGCATCGGCGCGCGTTTCCGCAGCCGCGGACAACGCCACTACGCGAGCAGCAAGCTGCGTTTCGATCCTGCGTTTGCCGCGACCGCGGGCTTGCTGCTCGAGGCCGAAGGCGCACCGCTGCTCGACGTCGGCTGCGGGCTCGGTCTGCTCGGCCAGTACCTGCGCGAGCGCGGCTGGCGCGGCCGCTATCTCGGCGTCGACTTCGACGCCGCGAAGATCGATGCGGCGCGCGCGGCCGCGCAGTCGATCACGCCCGCGCTCTCATTCGAAACCGGTGACGCGCGTCGCGGGCTGCCCACGGCGAGCGGCCATGTCGCGTTGCTCGACGTGCTGCACTACCTCGCACGCGACGACCAGCAGGTGCTGCTGCGAGAACTCGCCGCGCGCGTCGCGCCCGGCGCGATGCTGATCCTGCGCAACGTGCTGCGCGCGCCCGGATGGCGGTTCCGTCTCACCGTGCTCGAAGAACGCCTGCTCTACGCGTCGCGCTGGATGCGCAGTCCGGCGCTGCATTTCCCCGACCGCGCCGAAGTCGAGGCGCCCCTGCGCGAAGCCGGGCTCGGCGTCGACGTGCGCCCGCTGTGGGGCGACACGCCGTTCAACAGCTTCCTGCTCGTCGCGCGCCGGCCTCGTTCGTAGCGGCGCGGTTGCGCGTGCGCCGCATGCGCTGGTGGAGTTCGGCACGCAGCTGCGCGAGGTCGCGCGCGTGCGCGCGGCGCGCGTCGGCGTCGCGGGCGCCGGGATCGAGCGCGGCGCGGAAAGCGCAGAAGTCGGCATAGGCCTTGCGCACGGCGCGCAGCCGGCGCAGCAGCAATTCGAGCATGATCGCGTCGTCGAGCAGGCCGATCACCTCGACATCGTCAGGGATCAGGTCGTCGGGATCGCTGAAGTAGACCAGCGTGCCGACCACGTCCGCGCGCTCGGGCTCGGCGAGCGACCAGGCATCGTCCTCGAGCATCAGGATCAGGCGCTGCACCTCGACCAGGCGCCGCTGCACGTAGCTCGGCACATTGCCCGCGCAGAGGTGGTCGAGTGCGTACTTCGCCGCATCGATGACCTCCGACTCGTCCGCACAGCGGCTCGCCGCGCACGCGCGCTCGAGCGCAGCCTCGAATCGCGCGATATCGGAGGGTTCCAGTTCGAGCGTGATGCGCATGGACGGCGAAGCGTAGCGAACGCGCCCGGCCGCGTCACGCCCGCCCGGGCGCCGCGGAGCGCGCGGCGGCGGGGGATTGCCAAACCACCGCTTGATCGCGCAATTTGCACGTTTCGCGAAACCAGGACGCAGGCATGGGCTCCCCGCACCCTCGCATCACGCTCGTCGGCGGCGGCCTCGTCGGCGCCCTGCTCGCCACGCTGCTCGCGCAGCGCGGTTTCGAAGTCGACGTGTTCGAGCGCCGTCCCGACGCGCGCAGGGCCGGCTATGCGGGTGGGCGCTCGATCAACCTCGCGCTGGCCGAACGCGGCCTGCACGGCCTGCGCCTCGCGGGACTCACCGACGAGGTCATGCGGCTCGCGGTGATGATGCGCGGGCGCATGGTGCACCATCGCGACGGCCGCACCGAACTGCTGCGATACGGGCGCGACGACAGCGAGGTGATCTGGTCGATCAGCCGCGGCCGCCTCAACATCGCGCTGATCGACGCCGCCGAACGCGCGGGCGCGCGCTTCCATTTCGACCGCCGGCTCGCGTCGGCCGAGTTCGGCGAGGGCGTGCGCCTGCGCTTCGAAGACGATGCAACCGGCACCGCGCAGCTGCACGAAGCCGCGTTCGCGATCGGGGCCGACGGTGCGGGCTCGGCGCTGCGCGCCGCGATGAACCAGGTCTCTCCGCTCGGCGAACGCATCGAGGAACTCGGCCACGGCTACAAGGAACTCGAGATCCCGCCGGCGTCGGCGGGCGCCGGCTACTCGCGCGCCGACCTCCGCTTCGCGATCGAACCGAACGCGCTGCACATCTGGCCGCGCGGCAACTACATGTGCATCGCGCTGCCGAATGCCGAGGGCAGTTTCACGGTCACCTTGTTCATGCCGAGCCAAGGCCAGCCGGGATTCGACACGGTCGCGACGCCCGCGCAGGCGCGCGCACTGTTCGAGCGCGATTTCTCCGATGCGCTGCCGCTGATCCCCGAACTCGAGCAGGACTACGCGGCGAATCCGGTCGGCGTGCTCGCAACGCTCTACCTCGACCGCTGGCACCTCGACCGTCGCGCGCTGCTCGTCGGCGACGCGGCGCACGCGATCGTGCCGTTCCACGGCCAGGGCATGAACTGCGGCTTCGAGGACGCGGTCGAACTCGCCGACCTGCTCGTGGCCCACCACGACGACCTCGCCTGGACCTTCGCCGAGTTCGAGCGCCGGCGCCGGCCGAATGCCGAAGCGATCGCCGCGATGGCGCTCGAGAACTACGTCGAGATGCGCGATTCGGTCGCCGATGCGGGCTTCCTGCTGCGACGCGAACTCGGCCGCGTGCTCGCCGAACGCCATCCGGACCGTTTCATGCCGCGCTACTCGATGGTCACGTTCACGCGCATGCCGTATGCGCAGGCGTTCGCGCGCGGCGCGCTGCAGGACGCGTTGCTGCGAGAACTCGCGGGAGGCGTCACGAACGTGGACGCGGTCGACCTCGCGCATGCCGATGCGCTCGTGCGCGAGCGGCTCACTCCGTTGCAGTGAGCCGGTGCGGCCGGCACCGGCGCTGCCGCGCCGCATGGTGTCGGCGCGCACATCCGGCTAGCATGCGCGCGGCATGACGATCCCCGACGCCCACGACCGCCCCGCCCTGCTCGAAGCTCGCGCACTCGCGTTCGCACGCAATGACGAGCCGGTGTTCGGCCCGCTCGATTTCGTGTTGCACGGCGGCGAAGTGGTTCTGATCGAAGGCGACAACGGCGCCGGCAAGACCACGCTCCTGCGCGTGCTCTCGGGCCTGCTCGCGCCGACTTCGGGCGAGATCACGCTGCGCGGCGAGCCGCTTACGCTCGCGCGGTTGTCGCCGCAGGTCGCGCTGCTCTCGCACCAGTCGGGCCTCAAGCGCGAGCTCACGGCGATCGAGAACCTGCGCTTCGCGGCGGGACTGCTCGGGGTGCGCAGCGGCCTGTCGCCGACGAGTGCGCTCGCGGGGGTGGGGCTGGACGGCTACGCCGACGTGCCGATTCGCCAGCTCTCGGCCGGACAGCGCAAGCGCGTCGCGCTCGCGCGCGTGCTGCTCGCGCCGGTGGGCCTTTGGCTGCTCGACGAGCCATACGCGAACCTCGATCTCGAAGGCATCCGGCTCGTCAATCGACTGCTCGAGAACCATGCGAACCGCGGCGGCTCGGCCTTGATCACCTCGCACGGGGCCTACGCGTACACGTCGGGGACGCCGCGCAGGATTCCGTTGCGGCCCGGGGTCGGGAATCGGGATCCGGAGAGCGCGAACCTGCCTGCAGGCGCCGAACCCCGCGGAGGCATGCGATGAAGCCGGGATCCGCGCTCGGCGCGTGCGCGGCCCTGGTCCGGCGCGACCTCACGCTGGTCTGGCGCCGGCGTGGCGATGCGGCGAATCCGATCCTGTTCGCGCTGATCGTCGTCGCGCTGTTCCCGCTCGCGCTCGGTCCCGAGCCGGAGCAGCTGCGGCGTATCGCCGCGGGCGTGGTGTTCGTCGCGGTGCTGCTCGCGGGCCTGCTCGCGCTCGACACGCTGTTTCGGGGTGACCATGAAGACGGGTCACTCGAGCAGCTCGTGCTGTCGCCGCATCCGCTGTCGCTGATGCTCGCGTGCAAGATCGCGGTGCATTGGCTCACGACATCGCTGCCGCTGATCCTCGTCGCGCCGCTGCTCGGCGAGTTCATGCACGTCGATGCGACGCTGCGCTGGCTGCTGCCCGCGACGCTGCTGCTCGCGACGCCGCTGCTGAGCCTGATCGGCGCGGTCTGCGTCGCGCTGACGGTCGGCATGCATCGCTCTGGTATGCTGCTCGCGTTGCTGGTGTTGCCGCTGTACGTGCCGGTGCTGATCTTCGGCGCCGGTGCCTGCAACGCTGCGCAGGCGGGCCTGCCGTTCCTCGCGCCGCTGCTTTGGCTCGGCGCCGCGCTGGTGCTCGCGCTGGTGCTCGCGCCGCTGGCCTGCGCGGCGGCACTCAGGATCTCCCTCTCATGAATGCATTGACGCTCTGGTTCCACAGGATCGGTTCGCCCCCGACGTTCCACCGCATCGCGGGCGTGCTGGTGCCGTGGTGCTACGCGATCGGATTCGTGCTCGGTGCGATCGCGCTCTACGGCGGGCTCGTGCTGGCGCCCGCCGACTACCAGCAGGGCGAGGCATACCGCATCATCTTCGTGCACGTGCCGTGCGCGTGGATGGGCCTGTTCGCCTACTTCTTCATGGCCGCGAACGCATTCATCGCGCTGGTCTGGCGGATCAAGCTCAGCGAGGTGCTCGCGATGGCGAGCGCGCCGATCGGCGCGGCATTCACGTTCATCACGCTCGTGACCGGCTCGCTCTGGGGCAAGCCGATGTGGGGCACCTGGTGGAGCTGGGACGCGCGCATGACCTCCGAGCTCGTGCTGCTGTTCCTCTACCTCGGCGTGATCGGCCTCCATCACGCGATCGAAGACCGCCGCCAGGCCGCGCGCGCGGCCGGCTTCCTCGCGCTCGTCGGGATCGTCAACATCCCGATCGTGCACTTCTCGGTGAACTGGTGGAACACGCTGCACCAGGGCCAGACCGTGCGCCTGCTCGGGCCGTCGAAGATCGACTCGGACATGCTGTGGCCGCTGCTGCTGATGGCGCTGGCGACCCACGTCTGGTTCTTCGGCAGCGTGCTCGCGCGCACGCGCATCGGCCTGCTCGAGCTCGATGGCGGCAAGGAATGGGTGCGCGCGATCGCACTCGCGGAAGGCGCACGCGCACCCGGAGCCGCGCATGGCTGAATTCTTCGACATGGGTGGCTATGCCGCCTACGTGTGGCCGTCCTACGCGGTGTTCGTGCTCGTGCTCGCGCTCGAGGCACTCGCGCCGCGATTCCAGCGCAGGCGCGTGCTCGCCGAGCTGCGCGCAAGACTCAAGCGCCGCGAGGCGCGCACCGGATTCCCGACGACATGACACCGACCCGCAAGCGCCGCCTCATCGTGATCTCGTTCGTGCTCGCCGCCGTCGCGGTGGCGGCCGGCCTCACCGCGCTCGCGCTGCAGCAGAACATGACCTATCTCTACTCGCCGAGCGAGGTCGAAGCCGGCCACGCGCCCGCGGGCGCGCGTTTCCGGCTCGGCGGCGTCGTGCTCGAGAAATCGGTCGTGCGTTCGAATCATTCGCTCGATGTCGAGTTCGTCGTGACCGATCGCTTCAAGGACATGCCCGTGAAGTTCACCGGCATCCTGCCCGACCTGTTCCGCGAGGGGCAGAGCATCGTCGCGACCGGCGAGATGCAGGATGGCCGCTTCGTCGCGACCGAGGTGCTCGCCAAGCACGACGAGACCTACATGCCGAAGGAAGTCGCCGACGCGATCGCGAAGGCGAAGGACACGCAGCCCGCGAAGTAGTCGAACCGATTCCCGCGTACCGTCCGCGCCGAGCGCAGCAGGCGCAGTCTGCGGAATGGATGCAAGTACCGTTCGCGCTGAGCGCAGCGGCCGCAGGCCGCGGAGTCGAAGCGCCAGCGCACGCACGAACGACCCGGCGGGCCCTTCGACTTCGGCCTTCGGCCTGCGCTCAGGGCGAACGGGTTCGTTCTCGCCGTTCGCGCTGAGCGGAGCGGCTGGCTTGCCGTAGGGTGGGTCGCAGCGCCGAAGGCGCGAGACCCACCAGCGCACGGATGTCACAACGCGCCATGCGATGGCGTTGCTCGTGGACACCGCCAGACGGCCCACGAAGGAACGAACCATGCCGCATGCAACCCTTCTTCCGCGCACCCTCTTGCGCCAGCTCTCCGTCACCGCTGGCATCGTCTTGCTGCCCACGATCGCAGTGGCCTCTCCGTCCGGCGGGGTCACCGCTCCAATCACCGGCATCGCACGCGTGGTCGGCGGTTCCGGGCACAGCTGCGCGATCGCGACCGGCGGTGCAATGCTGTGCTGGGGCGACAACGTCTACGCGCAGGTCGGTGACGGCACCTCGGAGGAACGCTGGACCGCGGTGTCCGTGATCGGACTCGCTGGCGCCGCGCAGACCGCGGGTGCGGGCGGCAGCCACACCTGCGCTGCGTCGACGACCGGCGCCGCACGCTGCTGGGCCTACAACTGGTTCGGCCAGGTCGGCGACGGCACCGACACCGACCGCGACCTGCCGACGCCCGTGGTCGGACTCGGCAGCGGCGTGCAGGCGATCGTGACCGGCATGATCCACAGCTGCGCGCTCGCAGGCGGTGGCGTCAAATGCTGGGGCGCGAACGGCTTCGGCCAGCTCGGCGATGGCTCGGACACGCAGCGCCTCGCGCCGGTGCAGGTCAGCGGGCTCGCGAGCGGCGTGCAGGCGATTGCCGCCGGTGGCGAGCACACCTGCGCGCTGACCACGGGCGGTGGCGTGAAATGCTGGGGCGCGAACGACTACGGCCAGCTCGGCAACAACGGCACCAGCACGCAACATGCGCCGGTCGACGTCAGCGGACTCGCGAGCGGCGTCGTCGCGATCAGCGCAGGGCGCTTCCACACCTGCGCCGTCACCAGCGCGGGCGGCGCGAAGTGCTGGGGCGCGAACGAGAACGGCGAGCTCGGCGACGGCACGCAGACCGAACGCCATGTGCCGGTCGACGTCAGCGGCCTCGCGAGCGGCGTCGCATCGATCGCCGCGGGCCAGGCACACAGCTGCGCGCGCACGACCGGTGGCGGCGTCAAGTGCTGGGGCAGCAACAGCTGGGGCCAGCTCGGCGACGGATCTGGTTCCGACCGCCTCACGCCCGTCAACGTCTCGGGACTCACGAGCGGTGCGACTGCGCTCGGCGTCGGTTCCGATCATTCGTGTGCAGTGGCCAGCGCGGGGCGCGTGATGTGCTGGGGATCGAACCAGTACGGCCAGCTCGGCAACGACGCCAACGCGGACAGCCTCGCGCCGGTGTTCGTGCTCGCGTCGGAAACCGTGTTCGAGAACGGGTTCGACTGAACGCGCGCGAGCGCGCCGGCAGCGCACGTATTTAAGCGGCGTTAACATCCGGGCGTGCGGGACGACAGGGTCGGAACGCGGCGCCTGCGGGATAGAATCGCGAGGATCGTCCACTCGCGACCGCCGATGCCGTTCACGCCGACCCTGAAGATCCCGACCCTGCTGCTGCTCGGCACGCTGTTGTGCGCGTGCTCCGGCAACGAGCCCGCCGGGCGCAGCGAACGCGCGGTCACGGTGACCGCGACCACGCTGCAACCCCAGCCCTGGAGCGACACGGTGCGCGCGCTCGGCACGGTCAAGGCGCGCGAATCGCTCACGGTCACGGCCAAGGTCAGCGAGACCGTGCGCGCGGTGCACTTCGAAAGCGGCGACGAAGTCGAGAAGGGCGCGATCCTCGTCGACCTCACGGGCAACCAGCAGACCGCGCTGCTCGCGCAGGCTGAGGCGGCAGCGAAGGAAGCCGCGCGGCTCTACACGCGCCAGTCCGAACTCGCGGCCCAGGGCGTGATCGCACACGCTTCGCTGGACGCCCAGCGTGCGCAACGCGACAGCACGCGCGCACGCGTCGAGGAAGTCCGCGCCGCGCTCGGCGACCGCGTGATCCGCGCGCCGTTCGCGGGCGTGCTCGGCCTGCGCCAGGTCAGTCCCGGTTCGCTGGTGACGCCCGGCACGCCGATCGCGACGCTCGACGACATCGAGAGCGTGCACGTCGATTTCCCGGTGCCCGAAGCGGTCTACGCGAACCTCGCGATCGGCCAGCAGCTCGGCGCGACCAGCGTCGCATACCCGGGTCGGCCATTCGAAGGCAAGGTCGCGAGCATCGACAGCCGCATCGACCCCGGCACGCGTTCGGTCAACGTGCGTGGCGAGTTCGCCAACGCGGACCATGCGCTGCGCCCCGGCATGCTGCTGCAGGTAACGCTCGTGCGCCCGCCGCGCGAAGCGCTGCTGGTGCCCGAGATCGCGATCGTGCAGATCGGCAACGCGAGCTTCGTCTACCGCATCGGCGAGGACGGCAGCGCGCAACGCGCGGACATCCAGATCGGCGGGCGGCGCGAAGGCCAGGCCGAAGTCGTGTCCGGCCTCGCTGCCGGCGACCGCATCGTCGTCGACGGCGTCGGCAAGCTGCGACCCGGGCAGAAGGTCGAGATCGTCGCCACCGGAGAGGACGCCGCGGTAGCGGGCGAGGACGCTGCCGATGGCTGAGCACGGCGCCGGCCGCACGCGTTCCACGCGCGCGCAACCCGCGGCGTGCGGCTGCGGGGTTCGCGGATGAACATCTCCGACCTCTCGATCCGCCGCCCGGTGTTCGCGACCGTGCTGAGCCTGCTGCTGATCGTGCTCGGCGTGATGGCGTTCACGCGCCTCAGCCTGCGCGAACTGCCCGCGATCGATCCGCCGATCGTCTCGGTCGACGTGAACTACCCGGGAGCGTCGGCCGCGGTGGTGGAGACGCGCGTCACGCAGCTGCTCGAGGACACGCTGTCGGGCATCGAGGGCATCGAGACGATCGAATCGACGAGCGTCAACGGCCGCGCCTCGGTCAACATCGAGTTCTCTCTCGAGCGCGACATCGAGGCCGCCGCCAACGACGTGCGCGACGCCATCAGCGACGTCGCCGACCGCATGCCCGAGGAGGCCGACCCGCCCGAGGTCGAGAAGGCCAACAGCGATTCCGACGTGGTGATCTGGCTCAACATGAGCAGCACCAGCATGGACGCGCTGCAGCTCACCGACTATGCCGAGCGCTACATCGTCGACCGGCTGTCGAGCATGGACGGCGTCGCGCAAGTGCGCGTCGGCGGCGCGCAGCGGTACGCGATGCGCATCTGGCTCGACAGCGACGCGATGGCTGCGCGCGGCATCACCGTCAACGACGTCGAGAGCGCGCTGCGCCAGGAGAACGTCGAACTGCCGGCCGGCCGGCTCGAGTCGCAGACACGCGAGTTCACGCTGCGCCTCGCGCGCGATTACCGCGAGCCCGCGGATTTCGCCGAGCTGCCGATCCGCCGCGGGTCGGGAGGCAACCTCTCGCAGTTGCGCGACCTTGCGCGCGGCGAGGCATCGGCGAACGAGTACGTGGTGCGGCTGCGCGACATCGCGAAGGTCGAACTCGCGTCGGTCGACCGGCGCGAGTACTACAGGAGCAACGGCCAGCCGAACATCGGGCTCGGCATCATCAAGACATCGACCGCGAACGCGCTCGACGTCGCGCGCGCGGCGCGCGCCGAGGCCGAACGCATCCAGCCGTCGCTGCCGGGCGGCACCCACATCTTCGTCGCCTACGACGACACGCTGTTCATCGAGGCCTCGATCGAGCGCGTGTACGCGACGCTGGCCGAGGCGGTGCTGCTCGTCGTGTTCGTGATCTGGCTGTTCCTCGGCAGTTTCCGCGCCGCTCTGATCCCGTCGCTGACGGTGCCGGTCTGCCTCGTCGCCGCGTTGCTGCCGCTGTACCTGTTCGGCTATTCGATCAACCTGCTGACCCTGCTCGCGCTGGTGCTGTCGATCGGCCTCGTGGTCGACGACGCGATCGTCGTGCTCGAGAACATCCAGCGCCGCGCCGACCTCGGCGAGCCGCGCCTGGTCGCCGCGCGCCGCGGCACGCGCCAGGTCGCGTTCGCGGTGATCGCGACGACCACGGTGCTGATCGCGGTGTTCCTGCCGATCGGCTTCATGGAAGGCAGCACGGGGCGCCTGTTCCGCGAACTGTCGGTCGCGCTCGCGGGCGCGGTCGCGATCTCGGCATTCGTCGCGCTGACGCTGACACCGATGATGTCCTCTATCCTCGTGCGCCCGCGCAGCGAGGAAAAATCCAACGTGCTGCACCGCTGGGTCGGCGCGCGCCTGGATGCGCTCGGTCGCGGCTACACGCGCCTGCTCGAGCGCCACGTCGCGCGTCCGTGGTTGTTCGGCGCACTGATGGTCGCCTCGCTCGTCGCGAGCGCGCTGTTGTTCCGCATGGTGCCGTCCGAACTTGCGCCATCGGAAGACCGCGGCGTGTTCTCGGTGTCGGTCGAGGGGCCCGAAGGCGCGGGCTTCGACTACACCGTCGAGCAGATGAAGCAGGTCGAGACGATCTTCGCTGCGAATGCGGGCGAAGGCAAACCGATCCTGCGCTACAACACGCGCGTGCCGGGTGGCTGGGGCGTGACGACGATGCATACCGGCCGCGTGATCGTGTTCCTCGAAAGCTGGGACAAGCGCGACGTCGCGACCGACGACATCGTCGAGCACCTGCGCGGCGAGTTCGAGCAGCTGGCCGGCGTGCGCGCGATGCCGCGCGCGGGCCGCGCGCTCGTCGGCGGCCGCGGCCAGCCGCTGCAGATCGTGCTCGGCGGCGTCGACTACGCCGAGATCGCGGGCTGGCGCGACATCCTCATGCAGAAGATGGAGGACAACCCAGGCCTTTACGCGGTCGAGTCGGACTATCGCGAGACGCAGCCGCAGATGCGCGTGCAGATCGACCGCGCGCGCGCGTCCGACCTCGGCGTCAGCGTGTCGGACATCGGGCATGCGCTCGAGACGATGATGGGCGGCCGCCGCGTCACGACGTTCGTGCAGGACGGCCAGGAGTACGACGTGATGGTGCAGGCCGGCGCCGAGAACCGCGCCGAGCCGGCCGACCTCGCCGCGATCCAGGTGCGCGGCAGCGACGGGCTGGTGCCGCTGTCGAACCTCGTGACGATCAGCGAACTCGCCGAAGCCGGCAGCCTCAACCGCTTCGGTCGCCAGCGCGCGATCACGATCAGCGCGGGCCTCGTCCCCGGCTACGAGCTCGGCGAGGCGATCACCTGGCTCGAACAGGTCGTCGCCGAGGACCTGCCCGAGCAGGCGCAGGTCGACTGGAAGGGGCTCTCACGCGAATACCTCAAGGCCGGCGGCGCGGTGCTGCTGACGTTCGCGCTCGCGCTGCTCGTCGTCTACCTCGTGCTCGCGGCGCAGTTCGAGAGCTTCATCCACCCGCTCGTGATCATGCTGACGGTGCCGCTCGGCGTGCTCGGCGCGCTGATCGGTCTCGCCCTCACCGGCGGCACGCTGAACCTGTTCAGCCAGATCGGCATCGTGATGCTGGTCGGCCTCGCGGCGAAGAACGGCATCCTGATCGTCGAGTTCGCGAACCAGCTGCGCGACCACGGCCGCAGCGTGCGCGAGGCGATCATCGAATCGGCCGGTGTGCGCCTGCGCCCGATCCTCATGACCTCGATCGCGACCGTGGTCGGCGCGATCCCGCTGGTCGTCGCGGGCGGACCCGGCTCGGCGAGCCGCGCGACGATCGGCATCGTGGTCGTGTTCGGCGTGTCGTTCTCGACCCTGCTCTCGCTGTTCGTCGTGCCCGCGTTCTACCACCTGCTCGCACCGCATACGCGTTCGCCGGACGCGGTCGCGCAGGAGCTCGAGAAGCTCGAGCGCGCGACCCCCGACGTCGGCGGGCACGCCTGACGCGATCCCGGCGGCGCCGACGGCGCCCTCGCCGCCCCCGACGCAACCTGCGGCGCCTCGCGCGGTACACACGAGCCATGCCCGCTCGCGTGCGTGATGCTGTACATGCGCGCGCCGCGGGTGGACACTGCAGGCGACACATTGCAGCCGATCGACCGGACGGCCCGCATGCGGACCTCCGGAGCCACGAGTGTCGGGGAGATCGCATGGCGCAGGCCCGGGAAGCACGCACGCGGCGCATGGCCGCACTCGCATGGCTGCTGGCCGCGTTCGCGCCGCTCGCGATCGCGCAGCAGGACCGCGCGGAGCTTTCGCGTTCGCTGCCCTCGAGCGACCTCTCGGGCGACACCGTCGCCGCGACACGGCGCGACCTCATCGCCGCACCCGGGTTCGCGCTCGCGCGCGTCGCCGACAACCCGGCCGCGCCGGACGCGACGCCGGTCGGCGAGCGCATGTGCATCGGCTGCCACCAGCTCGAGGCGGAGCATTTCACGCACACATTCCACGCACTCGGCCTGCACGCGGCGAACAAGGCCGACGCCTCGATCCCGGTCTGCGAGACCTGCCACGGCGCGGGTTCGGCGCACGCGCAACAGCCGACCACCAGGGGCCTGATCATCGGCTACACCAAGGGCTCGCAGACGCCGATCGAGGTGCAGACCCGGACCTGCCTCACCTGCCACGAAGGCGGCCCGCGCGACCACTGGCGCGGCTCGGTGCACCAGCGCAACGACCTTTCCTGCAGCGACTGCCACAACCCGATGGCGAAGTTCTCGGCCGAAGGCTCGCTCGCGCGCGGCTCGATCAACGACACCTGCGCGCAATGCCATCGCGACGTGCGCATGCAGTTCGACCGCCGTTCGCACATGCCGTTGCCCGAAGGCCAGATGAGCTGCGTCGACTGCCACAACCCGCACGGGTCGCTGACGGCGCCGCTGCTGAAGACCAACACCGTCAACGAGACCTGCTACCAGTGCCACGCCGAGAAGCGCGGCCCGTTCCTGTTCGAGCATGCGCCCGTGCGCACGAACTGCCTGACCTGCCACACGCCGCATGGCTCGAACCAGCATGCGCTGCTGGTCGCGCCGATCCCGTTCCTGTGCCAGCAGTGCCACTCGCACCAGCGCCATCCAAATGACCTGCAGACGCCGGCCTCGCTCGCGACCGGCCCGCATCCGGACGAGCGCCTGATGGGGCGCGCGTGCATCACCTGCCACTCGAACATCCACGGCTCGAATGCGCCGTCGGGCCCGCGCTTCCACGAATGACCCGGGGAGGACGACCATGCGCGACCGCCGCCTGCACCGCACGCTCCGCCCGCTTCCGCTCGCGCTCGCCATCGGGGCCGCGATGCCGGCCTGCGCCGACAGTGGCGTCGGCGTGGACACCTGGCGCGCAAACCGCCTGCATCCCGATGCGGGCGTCTCGATCAGCGCCCCGGATACGCGCGGCACGAGCTGGCTCGCGCCGGGTCAGCGCCGCACGCCGACCGGCAATCTCTACCAGTGTCCGCTCGAACCCGGGCCGTCGCGCGAACGCGGCGAGTGGATCGGCCATGGCGTGCTCGAAGTCGGCGCGATCGCCACGAGCGGGGATGACCACAACGCGCAGTGGAACCGCTACGTAGACTGGGACAGCGGGCTGATCCTCGGCCTGCTCGACTACACGCTCGAGCGACCCGACGACGGCAGCTACGCGAATGTCCGCGCGAGCCGCATCAGCGACGACGACGAGTACTACCAGGCGGTGTTCGGCCGCGCCGGCAGCTTCAAGGTGCAGGCGTTCCTGCGCGACGTGCCGAACGTGCTCAGCCACGACGCGAAGTCGATCTGGAACGGCGTCGGCGGCAACGAACTCACGCTGGTCGCGCCGCTGGTGCCGGCCGGCAGCACGCCGGCCGAGGTCGAGGCCGCGCACGCGGCCGCACCGGCGCGCACGCTGTCGGTCACGCGCGAGAAGCAGGGCATCGGCTTCAGCCTGTACCTGACGCCGCGCTGGACGCTCTACGCGAACGCGACCAACGAAGACCGCAAGGGCGCGCGACCGTTCGGCGGCACGTTCTTCTTCAACTTCCCGTTCCCTGGCAACGGCGGCATCTTCGAGACGCTGCGGCCGATCGATGATTCGACCGTCAACCTCAACGGCGGCCTGCGCTTCGCCGGCCCGATCTGGCGCATGGACCTCGGCTACGTCGGCTCGTTCTACCGCGACGCCTACACGCGTTTCACCTACGAGACGCCGTACGCGCTCTACCCGGTCGTGCCGGGGGCGGTGTCGGCGCCGCTGACGACCGGCCAGTTCGCGACCGAGCCCGACAACGACTACCACAACGTCAAGGCGACCTTCACGCGCAAGCTGCCGCTCAACGGCGAACTGTCGCTGACCGCATCGGGCGGACGCATGCGCCAGGACGACGACCTGATCGCGCCGATCGCGTGCCAGGGCGTGTTCGGCATCGGCCTCGACGGCAGCCTCGCGCTCGGCCCGCAGAATCCGTTCCTGTTCGACTGCGCCGACTGGAACACGCCCGCTGCGCTCGCGCGCCGTTCCGCCGACATGCAGATCGACACGACCTTGTTCGACGGACGCATCGTGCTGCAGCCCTCGGGCGATCTCACCGTGCGCGGCAGCCTGCGCTGGAACCGCGAGGACTATCGCGATACGTACCTGGCGTTCAATCCGCGCACCGGCCAGTACGGCTACGTCAGCGAGAACGGCGCCCAGGGCAGCGTGGTCCCCGGCGAGATCGGGTTCTGGGATCCGTTCGGCAACGCGTCCAACGTGACGCGCGTGCGCAGCCTCGCACTCGACCTCGAGACCACCGAGGCCACGCTCGCGGCGGACTGGAAGCTCGGCGCACACGACACGCTCGGCGCGACCTACACGTTCAACCGCTTCGAGCCGACCCACCGCGAGCGCCGCGAAGTCGACGCGCACAGCCTCAAGCTGACCTGGGTCAACCGCGCACTCGACTGGCTCACGTTCCGCGCGAACTACACCTTCCTGACCCAGGACGGCGACCGCTACAACCACGATCCGTACGAGCACACGTTCTCGATGTCGCTGCCCGGATTCATCGCGCCGCCGGGCGGCGTGCTCGCACACACGGTCGATGCGCTGCGCAAGTACGACGTGTCCAGCCGCGACCAGAACAAGGTCGACCTGATGGCGACGGTCGCGCCGCGCGCCGACATGACGCTGAGCGCCTCGCTGCGCGGCGAGTGGAACGAATACGACGCAGTGCTCGGGCGACAGGGCTACGACACGCTCGGCCTCACGCTGCAATGGGAATGGCAGCCGTCGCCGCGCACGAGCGCGAGCGTCTACTACGGATACGACCGCTCGAGCCTCGACATCGCGAACATCAACGACCTCGAGAACGGCGACGATCCGACGCTCGGCGGCGCGACGTATCCGCTCGAAGCGCGCTGGTGGGTCGACGATGAACAGCGCAACCACAACGCCGGCGCGACGTTGCGGCACGCGTTCGGCAGGGTGCGCTTGGATGCCGGCTGGAACAGCCTCTATTCGCGCGGGATCACGAGCTACCGCTTCGCCTCGCCGGTCGCGCTCGCGTACTTCTCCGACGGCGCGCTCGGCGTCGACCGCTTCCCGCCGATGAGCTGGCGGGTCAACTCGTTCGACATCGGGATCACGTTCCCGCTGCACGAGCGCGCATCGCTGCGGCTGTTCGACTACTACGAACGCGCGAGCATCCGCGACTGGCACTACGACGGCTTCGACCGCGTGCGCGTGATCGACCATCGCGTCTACGCCGACGGCGGCCCCGAAAGCTACGACGCGAACATGGTCGGCCTGCTGCTGCGGGTCACGTTGTGAGGACGACGCGATGAACCTGCGCAGCCCCTGCCTCGCCCGGATCGCAGCCTTGCTGCTCGCGATGCCCGCGGTCGCGTTCGCACTGCCCCCCGCTTTCATCGACCTGCGCGACACCAGCCCGGTGCACGGTAATGCGGAGGCGGTGCGCGACCGCCTCGAAGCCTGCAGCGCCTGCCACGGCAAGGATGGCGTGTCGCCGGTGCCGATCTTCCCGAGCATCGGCGGGATGCCGGTCGAGTACATGTACTGGCAGCTCGTCGAGTTCCAGCGCAAAGCGGACCCCGAATCGCCGATGACCGCGCTGGTCATGACCCTCGGCGACCAGGACCTGCGCGACTATGCGGCGTGGTACGCATCGCAGCCACCGATCGAGCCCGTCGCGGGCGAGGGCGCCGACGACGCACGCGCTGCACGGATCTTCCGCGAGGGCGACGCCGCCGCGGGCATACCGCCCTGTGCCGGCTGCCACGGCGTCGACGCCAGAGGCCATCCGCTGGCGGACGCCGACCCGCGCTACCGCCTGTATCCGCCGCTGCGCGGCCAGCATGCGGCGTACGTCGCGCAAAGGCTGAAGGACTACCGCGACGACGAGAACCTGATCACCAGCAACGACCGCATCATGCACGGCGTCGCGCAGCGCCTCAGCGACGACGACGCGCAGGCGCTTGCGGCGTGGTTGCAGAGGCCGATGCGTTGAGCATCCGGGACATTCCTTCGCACCGTTCGCGCTGAGCGCAGCGGCGCCACATTCACCGTTCGCGCTGAGCGCAGCGGCCGCAGGCCGCGGAGTCGAAGCGCATGCGCGTCCGAAGCGCGACGCGACCTGGCCCTTCGACTCCGGCCTT